>NZ_CP009283.1:5157500-5467500 GCF_000758625.1 Paenibacillus sp. FSL R7-0273 | reverse complement strand
CAGATGTGAAGACAATCATGACTGAACGCGGCTCTGCTCTGATGGGCATCGGAATTGCCACCGGTGAGAACCGTGCGTCTGAAGCAGCCCGCAAGGCGATTATGAGCCCGCTGCTGGAGACCTCTATCGAGGGCGCACGCGGTGTAATTATGAACATAACAGGCGGCTCCAACCTCTCCCTGTACGAGGTGAATGAGGCGGCTGAGATTGTTACCTCAGCCTCGGACCCTGAAGTCAATATGATCTTCGGTGCAATCATTGAGGAGAGCATGAAGGATGAAATCAAGGTTACGGTTATTGCTACCGGCTTTGAGCATAAGCCTTCTCCAGTTGCCCAGACCCGCCGTCCGGCTGCCAGCAGTGAGCCTGCGGCTGACAAAGGCAACAGCAATAATCTGCGGCCGTTCGGTAATCAGACAGCCTCTGACCAGCTTGATATACCGACCTTCCTGCGTAACCGCACACGCGGCAACAACGAGTAATATACCTAAATAGCATTTTACGGAAGCACCGTATCCCTCAGTCATGAGACTGTGGAGATGCGGTGTTTTTTTGCTTTTCAGCTGATATAATACGGATAACGGGAGTGGTGGACAGTATGGAATTGCTTGACCCCCGGGTAGACTTTGTTTTTAAGAGAATATTTGCAAGTGAGACTAATAAGGATGTTCTGCTGGCTTTTCTGAACCGTGTTCTGCAGGATGCGGGAACTGCCCCTTTGGATGAAGTGGTATTGCTGAACCCCTACACAGATAAAGATGATCCGGGAGACAAGCAGTCCATATTTGATATCTGGGCGAGGACGGTTGACGGCAGGCTGATTAATATTGAAATGCAATTGTTTAACCAATATGATATGGAAAAGCGGACGCTTTACTACTGGAGTAAGCGTTATGCGAGCCAGCTGCAGACCGGCGGGCGGTACACGGAGCTTAAGAAGTGTATCACGATCAATATATTAAACTATAATGTGCTGCCGAATGAACACACCCATAGTGTTTTTCATCTGCGGGAGGACAGCAGCGGTGCGCCGCTTATCGATGATATAGAAATTCATTTTCTCGAGTTGCCCAAGCTGAAGAAGCCGGCTGTACCCGGAGAAGAAGGGCTGGTGAACTGGCTGCTGTTTCTGAAGGGAAAAGACAATGAGAACTGGGAGGTACTGAAGATGAATGAACCGGCACTGCAAAAAGCGATGGAGACGCTGGAATACCTGAGCCAGAATCCCGAAGCCCGGCGCAGATATGAAGACCGTCAGAAGTTTCTGCATGATGAGGCCTCGCAAAGGGATGGTGCGCAAAGGGAAGGCTTTGCCAAGGGCTTGGAGGAAGGCAGAAAAGCTGGAATAGAAGAAGGCATTAAAGAAGGCATTAAAGAAGGTATTAAAGAAGGTATTAAAGAAGGCAAAGAAGAGGGCCTTCAAGAAGGTATGCGGGAAGCCAAGCTGGAGATTGCTGCAAATTTACTCCGGATGGGGCTTAGCCTCCAGGCGGTCCAAGCTGCAACCGGACTTACAGAAGAGGATATCAGGCTTTTGAATTAAACAATGGATATACGAACCAGCCCTTCCCGGGCTGGTTTTTCTTTTATAGGAATACAAGACCCTCCACGGCTATATCTCGACAAAAAAACCTCCTGAACGCCCCCCATGTTTAGACAGACTTTGAAAGCCGGAGTTTCTATACTAATCTTATCGTCTAAAAAGAGAGCCTGCTCTATTCTTTCGGCAGGATAGCGGCTCTTAGGCAGGTGAAAATAGTGGTAGTTTACATCGACTTGATTTTCGCTGCCAATCTGCTGATCGACGGAGTGCTCATATGGCTGACAGGCTGGCTGGTCAAGGTAAAGATCGCCTGGTGGAGGCTGTTTCTCTCCGCGCTGGTTGGCGCATTGTATGTGGTGATGATGTTCGTTCCGGAGCTTTCTTTTCTTTATACCTTTCTGATTAAGTTCGGATTGTCGGTGCTGATGCTGCTGATCGCCTTCGGGTACAGCAGCCTGCAGGGGTATCTGCGTGCACTGGGAGCCTTTTACGTCATCAATTTTACGGCGGCCGGCGGTATTCTGGGAATCCATTACCTGCTGCAGAGCTCAGGGGACATCTGGAACGGTATCCTGTTTACCAGTACAGGGGGCCAAGCCCACCGGCTGAAAATCGGATTCTGGTTCGTGCTCGCCATGCTCCCGGTCGTGCTGCTGCTCTTTAAGCTGATCCATTCTTCACGGGTCCGCAGAGAACAGCTGGAATCCTATATAGGTGAGGTGACGGTGGAGATAGAAGGTGTGAGCGTGGTATGCCAGGGCCTGCTGGACACAGGGAACCGGCTGAATGATCCCCTGACCCGGATTCCGGTTATGGTGATGGAGGCTTCGCTCTGGGATGGGCACCTGCCGGCTTCGTGGAAGGGTAAGCTGACCCAGATGAGTGCGGACCAGCTTCTGCTGGAGACGGACGGGCAGTCTTTTGCCTGGCAAGACAGGTTGCGGCTTGTCCCTTACCGGGGCGTAAACCGCGGGGCAGCCTTTATGCTCGCACTGAAGCCGGATCTTGTGAAAATAAAGCTTGGTGAGGATAGCTTCTGCAGTAAAAGAGTGCTCATCGGGCTGGATGGCGGGACACTGTCGGGAGACGGCGCGTACCGGGCGGTCATACACCCTGACCTGGCCCAAAAAGAGCACGCGGCTGAAGCTGCAGTGCCTTGTTGAAAAGACAGGACGGTAAAGCCGTTTCTGCTTGGATCACCCCAAGAGGATGGTTAAGGACATCCGGGGTAACTGTGCACTTCTTGGAGGAGGAGACAATAATGGTCAAATGGAAGCTTGCGCTGCAGCTCCAGTACTATCGGATGCTGTTTCTGATGGGGCTAAAAAGCCAGGAAATCTATTATATCGGGGGAAGTGAGGCACTGCCTCCGCCTTTGACAAGGGAAGAAGAGGAATACCTGCTGCAGCGGCTCTCTACAGGGGATGCGGCAGTCAGAGCCATGCTGATTGAACGCAATCTGCGTCTGGTGGTGTATATTGCCCGCAAATTTGAGAACACGGGCATCAATATTGAGGATCTTGTCTCCATCGGTGCCATAGGGCTGATTAAAGCCGTAAATACATTTGATCCTGAAAAAAAAATCAAGCTGGCTACCTACGCCTCGCGCTGCATTGAAAATGAGATCCTGATGTATCTGCGGCGCAACAGCAAGACGCGCAGCGAGGTGTCCTTTGATGAGCCGCTGAATATTGACTGGGACGGCAACGAGCTGCTGCTCTCCGATGTGCTGGGGACTGAAAATGATACCATTTACCGGAATATTGAGGAGCAGGTAGACCGCAAGCTGCTGCAGAAGGCGCTGGAGAAGCTCAGCGAGCGGGAGCGGCTGATTATGGAGCTGAGATTCGGGCTGCGGGGTGGTGAAGAGAAAACCCAGAAGGATGTTGCCGATCTGCTGGGAATCTCGCAATCTTACATCTCGCGTCTGGAAAAGAGAATTATCAAGCGGCTGCGCAAGGAATTCAATAAGATGGTGTGACTTAAAAAGCAAGGAATAAAATGCCGGACCGGGGAGATAATGTACAGTAATGTTTCTCCTTGGGAGGTAAATCATCATGACCCGAAACAAAGTCGAGATTTGCGGAGTGGACACTTCGAAGCTGCCCGTTCTTACGAACGTGGAAATGCGGGAGCTGTTCACTTCGCTACAGCAGCAGGGCGAGCGATCCGCCAGAGAGAAATTGGTTAACGGTAACCTTAGACTTGTTCTTAGCGTTATTCAAAGGTTCAACAATCGGGGAGAGTTCGTTGACGATCTGTTCCAGGTAGGCTGCATCGGTCTGATGAAAGCCATCGATAATTTTGATTTATCGCAAAATGTAAAGTTTTCCACCTATGCGGTGCCGATGATTATCGGTGAAATCCGCAGGTACCTCAGAGACAACAATCCGATCAGAGTTTCGCGTTCGCTGCGGGACATTGCCTACAAGGCGCTTCAGGTCCGTGACAGCCTGACCAACCAGAATTCACGGGAGCCGACGATCTTTGAAATTTCCCAGGCGCTCGGCGTACCGAAAGAGGATGTTGTATTCGCACTGGATGCTATCCAGGATCCGGTGTCCTTGTTCGAGCCGATCTATCATGACGGGGGAGACCCGATCTATGTCATGGATCAGATCAGTGATGACAAAAACAAGGATGTATCGTGGATTGAAGAGATTGCCCTGCGTGAAGCGATGCGGAAGCTGGGGCAGCGTGAGAAGCGGATTTTGTCCATGCGCTTCTTCGAAGGTAAAACCCAGATGGAGGTAGCGGATGAGATCGGTATTTCACAGGCCCAGGTGTCACGGCTTGAGAAGTCGGCCATCCAGCAGATGCAGAAGCATGTAAAGTCTTAAAGCTGACAATGACAAGAAGGGTATCCGTATCCGGTGTGCTTCGGCGGCCGGAAGGATACCCTTTTATAATGCAATGCATAACGGGCTCCAATTATTCCTGCATGTTGACAAGCCTGTGGTACATATACTCAGCTATAAGCCGGATTGTACAGGGGTGACAGGATGAACGACGAGTCCTTTAATGCAGGAAAAAAAATGAAAATCTCCGATTTCCAGACCAAGGATGTCATCAATATTGTGGACGGAAGACGGCTGGGGCAGATCAGCGATCTTGAGCTGGACCTGCGCCGAGGGGTAATCGATGCGATTATCATTCCCGGCTTCACCCGCTTTATGGGGCTGTTCGGCGGCGGTACGGATCTCATTATTCCGTGGCGTAATATCGTCAAGATCGGTGCGGATGTTGTTCTTGTCAAAATGGAGGAGGCCAGGCTCCCGCAGGGCCAGGAAGAGCGTGAAACGATGTATCTGGAGCGGGGGGACCGCAGTGAACGGCGCACTTATTAATCAGGTGCGTCTTTTTTTACCGTTTGTGGTAAAGAGCTTGAGAAGGATATATCTGTCCAGTCCCTGAGCAAGCCTCGTAGACCTGGCCTCGCATTGTAGGGTACACTTAAGCGGAGGTGAGAGGATGGAACCGTTTATTCAAATGAAGGAGCTGCCCGTACGGCTGCAGCTGGAACCGTGGCTGAAGCATTCCGGAATCACTGCCGGATTTACGGGAAGACAGGGCGGAACAGGCAAGGCGCCTTATGACAGCTTCAACTGTGCTTTTCATGTCGGCGATGATCCGGAGGCTGTGCTTGCTAACCGCAGCAGGCTTGCAGGCAGTCTGGGCTTTAGCCTGGAGGACTGGACCTGCGGGGAGCAGACTCACGGAACCCATATAGAGGCCGTTACTTCAGCAAAGCGCGGGCGCGGCAGCCGGGACAGGACATCTGCTTTTCAGTCTACAGACGGGCTGCTCACAAACGTGCCTGGAGTGCTGCTTACCTCCTTTTATGCGGATTGTGTGCCGCTGTACTTCTATGATCCTGTGAAGCGTGCGGCAGGACTGGCCCATGCCGGTTGGAAAGGCACAGTCGGAGAAATTGCCGGAGCTATGGTCAGCAAAATGGTGGAGATATACGGAAGCCGCCCAGGCGATATTACAGCAGCTATAGGCCCGTCAATCGGAGAATGCTGCTATGAGGTGGATGAGTACGTGATGAAGCATGTCCGTGCGCTTGAGCAGACGCTGCCTGAGCCTGCTTCATTGGATGCTGCAGCGCCGTTATACAATATTTCGCAGAGTGACAGGGACAAAAGTATGCTGAACTTGAAAGAAATGAACCGACGCATTATGATTAAAGCAGGAATTTTGCCGACTCATATCGAATGTACAACATGGTGTACAAGCTGTAATCCTGATCTGTTCTTTTCATACCGCAAGGAACAGGGCGTAACAGGAAGAATGACGAGCTGGATCGGAATAAAGGAGAGCTGAAGTTGGGTTTGACACTGCTGGAAAGAAAAGCCGCTGTAGAGGAACGTGTAGCACGCGCCTGCGCGGCAAGCGGCCGGGATGTAAACGACGTCAAGGTTATCGCAGTGACGAAATATGTATCGCTGAACACGGTGGCTGAAGTATTTGAGGCAGGCCTCGGAGAGATCGCCGAAAGCCGCTGGCAGGATGCCGAGCATAAGTGGAAGGCGCTTGGAGACAAAGGAACCTGGCATTTTATCGGTCATCTGCAGACCAATAAGGTTAAGGACGTTATCGGCAAATTTGAATATATACATTCTCTGGACCGGTTATCGCTGGCGCGCGAATTGCAGAAAAAAGCCGGTGCCGCCGGAATAGACGTGAAGGTATTCCTTCAGGTTAATATATCCGGAGAAGATACGAAGTTTGGTCTGCCGCCTGAAGCTGTACCGGAATTTCTGCGGGAAATTGCTCCGCTTGACCGGATAAAGGTTATCGGGCTGATGACCATGGCGCCTCATGAAGAAGATCCGGAGCTTACCCGTCCCGTGTTCCGCGGACTCAGGAAGCTGCGTGATGAGCTGAATCTGCTGGCCTTGACACCTGAGCCTATACAAGAGCTGTCGATGGGAATGTCGAATGATTTTGAAGTGGCGATAGAGGAAGGAGCCACCCGGGTACGCCTGGGTACGGTATTAGTAGGTCACGAGGAGGGAGCTTGATGGGCGTGATGAACCGGTTTATGAATTTTTTGGGCTTGCAGGAGGAAGAGGAAGTTGTGGAACGGGAACAGATTACCCGTGATGAAGAGGAGTATGAGCCGGCCCCTGTAGAAACCCGCAAAAACCAGCGGGCTAACGTCGTCAGTATCCATTCGCAAAAAAATGTGAAGGTGGTACTGTATGAGCCGCGCTCCTATGAGGAGGCCCAGGAAATTGCGGATCACCTGCGTTCCCACCGCACCGTTGTAATTAACCTGCAGCGTGTGCGCAACGACCAGGCGATGCGGATTATTGATTTTCTGAGCGGAACTGTTTATGCCCTGGGTGGAGGAATATCCAAGATTGGGGGCAATATATTTATGTGCACACCGGATACCGTAGAAATTCAAGGATCCATTACGGAAATCCTCGGAGACGATCAAGATTACAACAAAATGAGGTGAACAGGTTTTGAACGAAATATCTTCCATTATTAACATTCTATTTCAGATTTACTACTACATGATCATTATATACATTCTCATGTCCTGGTTGCCTAACCTGCGTGAAAATTTCATCGGCGAGCTGCTCGGCAAGCTTGTTGAACCCTATTTGAGCCCGTTCCGGCGGATTATTCCCCCGCTGTTCGGAACGCTGGACATCTCCCCGATTATTGCATTGTTCGTGCTGCGCTTTGCTGTAGTAGGACTTCACTCCATCGTGGCAATGATCTTCGGCTAAACGATGAGAAATGAAATTTACGGACACTTTCATCCGGATGAGCGGCAATTTGTGGATAAAGCCTGGGAATGGGTCAGTCATGCCGGAGATTATCATGAAGTGAAGCTGACCGAGTTTCTTGACCCCAGACAGGGCTATATTCTGCAGACGCTGGTAAACCGCCATCCTGATGTGACAGTTTGCTGGGAAGGCGGCTCTGAAGGCGCTGAACGGAAGCGGGCGCTGGTGGCACCTGATTACCGTGATCTTTCGGAAGAAGATATGGAGCTTAAGGTTCTCAGCATCTCCTCCGGAGAGCAGAAATTTCTCACCCTTGAGCATGGCGACTATATGGGAGCTATCCTGGGGCTTGGGATAAAGAGAGGGAAGATCGGCGATATTCACGTGCTGGAGGACGGCTGCCATGTTGTCGTGGCATCAGATATTGCCGATTATCTGTCGATGAATCTGACCGGTGTGCACCGGGTCAATGTCAGCACGGAGATCCTTCCTCTGTCAGAGCTGCGCAGCAGCAGTGTTAAGCTTGAAACAATGGACATTACAGTAGCCTCTTTACGGCTCGATGGAATTGCAGCGGACGTGACGCGGCTTAGCCGGAGCAAAATACTGGCTCCGATTAAAGCCGGACGCGTCCGGGTCAACTGGAAAGTGGAAGAGGATCCTTCCTGTGCGCTTAAGGATGGCGACATGGTCTCCATCCAAGGATTTGGCCGGTTTAAGGTGCTGGAGATAGGCGGCCTGACGAAAAAAGACCGCTACCGGATCAGGGTCGGTAAATTTGTCTAAAGCCCCGGCAGGAATCTGCAGGCGCTTGTCGAAATTCATTATCTCTAGGGATTCGATTCTTATTGCAGTAAAGTTTTATTCTTCTGCGTCACCGGGGCACAATAAAGTCCGGGGCGTGCAAGGTCCGAAATTTCCAGGAGGTGCACAGCATGCCATTAACGCCGCTCGATATACATAACAAGGAATTCTCCCGGAGAATCCGCGGTTATGATGAGGACGAGGTTAACGAGTTTCTTGATCAGGTTATTAAGGATTATGAAAGCGTCATTCGCGAGAATAAAGAATTGCAAAACCAGCTTTTGTCCATTCAAGAGCGTCTGGATCATTTTGTGAACATTGAGGAAAGCTTGTCTAAGACCATCATTGTCGCCCAGGAAGCGGCTGATGATGTAAAGAACAATTCCAAAAAGGAATCACAGCTGATCATCAAGGAAGCGGAGAAGAACGCCGACCGGATTATTAACGAGGCCTTGTCCAAATCCCGCAAAATTGCGATTGAAACGGAAGAGCTGCGCAAGCAGGCTTCTATCTACCGCACCCGGTTCCGGACACTGGTGGAAGCTCAGCTGGAGCTGCTCTCTCAGGATGACTGGAGCGCGCTCGAAAGCCGTGAGACCAGTGACAATCTGCTCTGAGCTGTAGCGGACAGCGTTAAACGGACAGCAGGAAATGGAGCATTAAGCCGGTTAGGCGGCTGCGGTGTTGACATTTTTTCGTAAAACGTCTATAACTAAAGCATATCTGTGTGAAGTTTATATGTATTCGATGACGGGACAAAGTACGATAAGGTTGTGTTCTCCAGAGAGTCGGCGGTGCTGCGAGCCGATTGTTCAACCCTTACCGGAAGATCTTCCCCTAGAAGCTGATCCGAAGCGATTCATTCGTGAGTAGGTTTATGCCGTCTGCCGGACGTTATCCCGGACCCGCATAGCAGGATTTTGTGCGGAACTGAGATTGTGCTGTATTCACTCCCCTTAAGGATGTGCGTCATGCATGAATTAGGGTGGTATCGCGAGCGTCGTCTCGCCCCTTTGGGGGCGGGATGACGCTCCTTTTGTTGTGCGGCGATCCCCCTAAATCCCCCTTCCGAAGGGGGACCCCAAGGGCTGGCCGCCCTCTGGACACCCGCAACAAGGGCTCCGCGGAGGGAGTTTACGGTGGCGGACGGGAAGGATTACTGCGGCGGGAGGAGCGGCCCTTCTTAGGCTCCCCTGGCGGGGACGCCTGCGGGGCCTTGCCTTTAAGGCACGCGGCGGCTGCGCCCCGCCGCCTTTAGGCGTCCCGACCAGCGCTGCCCTAACGGGATCGCGGGGCGGGTGCCCCAACAAGAGCAAGGCGTCCCGCCCAGCGCTGCCCTAACGGGATCGCGGGGCGGGTGCCCAAACAGAGCAAGGCGTCCCGCCCAGCGCTGCCCTAACGGGATCGCGGGGCGGGTGCCCAAACAGAGCAAGGCGTCCCGCCCAGCGCTGCCCTGCGGGATCGCGGGGCGGGTGCCCCAACAAGAGCAAGGCGTCCCGCCCAGTGCTGCCCTAACGGGATCGCGGGGCGGGTGCCCCAACAAGAGCAAGGCGTCCCGCCCAGTGCTGCCCTACGGGATCGCGGGGCGGGTGCCCCAACAAGAGTAAGGGCACGGCGCGAGACGCGACTAGCGTGCTTGAGGTAAAGCGGGCCGCTTGCGGCGGTAAGCGCGGATTACAACCAAATTAACAACCATACCGGCTCTGTCCCGGAGCTAGACAACTTTCCGGGTGTCCAGAGGGCCGGGGCCCTCGGGGTCCCCCTTGGCTAAGGGGGATTTAGGGGGATCGAAAAGCTTTTGAAGCTTGGTTTCAAGATTACATCATTGAAAGGATTGACCCTCAAATGCAAAAAGTAGACGTCAAAGAAAAGGCGCGGGCGAGAGATGTCCGCATCCTGAAGAAATGGAGCGACGAAGATACGTTCCGCAAATCGATGGAGAACCGGGCGGGCCGCCCGAACTATGTGTTCTATGAAGGACCGCCGACAGCGAACGGGGTGCCGCATATCGGGCACGTGCTGGGCCGCGTAATCAAGGACTTTATCGGCCGCTACCAGACGATGAAGGGCTTCCGCGTCGTGCGCAAAGCGGGCTGGGATACCCACGGCCTGCCGGTTGAGCTTGGCGTACAGAAGAAGCTTGGCATCTCCGGTAAGCAGGAGATCGAGGAGTACGGCATCGAGAAATTCATCAAGGAATGTAAGGACAGTGTCTTCGGCTACGAGAAGCAGTGGCGTGAATTCACGGAAGCGATCGGGTACTGGACGGACCTGGATAATCCGTATGTAACGCTGGACAACACGTACATCGAGAGCGTATGGAACATCCTGGCGACTGTGCACGACAAAGGCCTGATGTACCGTGGACACCGCGTCAGCCCGTACTGCCCTAGCTGTCAGACGACGCTGAGCTCCCATGAGGTGGCGCAGGGCTACAAGACCATTAAGGACCTGAGTGCTACAGCTAAGTTCAAGCTCGAAGGCAGCGGGGACTATGTGCTGGCCTGGACGACTACACCTTGGACGCTTCCGGCGCATATGGCGCTGGCTATGAACCCTGAGATGGAATATGTACGTGCAGAGCAGGAAGACGGCGTGTACATCCTGGCGAAGAACCTCGTGGATGAAGTGCTGAAGGGCGAATACACGATCCTGTCCACCCACACGGGTGCTGACTTTATCGGCCAGAGCTACGCTCCGCCGTTCAGCTACATCAAGGCAGAGAAGCACAATGTAATCGTGGGCGCATCCTTTGTTACGGATTCCAGCGGTACAGGGATCGTACACATGGCTCCGGCACACGGTGAGGATGACTACAAGAGCTGCCGCGAGAACGGCATCAGCTTTGTGAATGTAGTAGACACTTCCGGTAAATATACCGCTGTAGTGAGCGATTTTGCCGGACGGTTCGTGAAGGATGTCGATCTGGACATCATCAAGGTGCTGTCCGAAAAAGGGCTGCTCTACAACAAAGAGAAATACGAGCACAGCTACCCGTTCTGCTGGCGCTGCGATACACCGCTGCTCTATTATGCAACAGACAGCTGGTTCATCCAGACAACAGCAATCAAGGATCAGCTGATCGCTAACAATAATACAGTTGACTGGTACCCTGACCATGTACGTGAAGGCCGCTTCGGCAAGTTCCTGGAAGAGCTGGTTGACTGGAACATCAGCCGTAACCGCTACTGGGGAACTCCGCTGAACGTTTGGGTCTGCCAGGATACGGGCAAGGAATTTGCGCCGCACAGCATCGCGGAGCTGCGTTCGATGGCCATCGGCGAGGTGCCTGAGGACATCGAGCTGCATAAGCCGTATGTGGATAACATCCAGCTGCGCAGCCCGTTCAGTGAAGGCGGCGTGATGGTACGCACACCGGAAGTAATCGACGTATGGTTCGACAGTGGCTCGATGCCGTTCGCCCAGAGCCACTATCCGTTTGAGAACAATGAGACCTTTGAAGACCAGTATCCGGCGGATATGATCTGTGAAGGGATCGACCAGACCCGCGGCTGGTTCTACAGCCTGCTGGCTGTATCGACGCTGTTCAAGGGAAAAGCGCCTTACAAGGCGGTTATCGCCCACGGCCACATCTTCGATGAGAACGGCCAAAAAATGTCCAAATCCAAAGGCAACGTAATCGACCCGTGGGAGATCATGAACGAATACGGCACCGATGCGTTCCGCTGGGCGATCCTGTCTGACAGTGCGCCTTGGAATAACAAACGCTTTTCGCGCGGCCTGGTCGGTGAGACTAAATCGAAGGTAGTGGATACGCTCGTTAATACGCATGCGTTCCTGACGCTGTATGCCGGCATCGACGGCTATGATCCTGCTGAGCATCCGTTTAAGGTATCCGAGCACAAGCTGGACCGCTGGATTCTGTCCCGCCTGAACAGCCTGATCCTGCTGGTGGATAAAGGCCTGGCCGTGAACGACTTCGTTAACACGTCCAAAGCGGTTGAGAACTTTGTGGATGAGCTGAGCAACTGGTATATCCGCCGTTCCCGTGACCGTTTCTGGGGCAGCGGGCTTGGCGAAGAGAAGCTGGATGCTTACCGCACCCTGACTCATGTACTGCTTAAGACGGCTACACTGATGGCTCCGTTCACACCGATGCTGTCCGAGGATATCTTTACGAACCTGGGCGGCGGGGAAAGCGTGCATCTGGCCGATTATCCAAAAGCGGATGAAAGCCTGATCGATCTTGAGCTGGAACGCGATATGGAAAGCGCGAGAGGTATCGTCGAGCTGGCCCGCAACGTGCGTAACGAGACCGGCATCAAGAACCGCCAGCCGCTGTCCGAGCTGATCGTGTCGCTGGACCGTGACTTTGATATCGCCGACTACGAAGAGATCATCAAGGATGAGATCAACGTGAAGCATATTGTCCTGGAGAACAGCGACAGCGGCTTTGTCGACTTCACTCTGAAGCTGAACCTCAAGGTGGCAGGTAAAAAATACGGCAAAAACGTCGGCTTTATCCAAGGCTTCCTGAAGGGCATGGATAGCGATGCTACCCGTAAGGCTGTTACTGATGGTGTTGTAAATGTTGTGTCACCGGAAGGCGAAGAGCTGCAGATTACGGCAGAAGAGCTGCTGGTAGAGAAGCAGGCGAAATCCGGCTTTGCTGCAGCTTCCGGCTACGGTCTGACCGTGGCGCTGAACACCGAAATCACGCCTGAGCTGGAGCAGGAGGGCTGGGTGCGTGAGATCATCCGTGCGGTGCAGGATTACCGCAAGCGCCTGGATCTGGCAATCGAGAAGCGGATCGGCCTGACCCTGCAGCTGGATGACGAGCTGAAAGCGGCAGTAACTGCTTTTGAGCATGTGCTGCGTGATAACGTACTGGTAGCTGAGCTTGCTTTTGACGGCGACCATAGCTTTGAAGCAGTAGATATCAGCGGCAAATCGATCGGCATCTTTATCGAAGGCTAAGACCTGGGAGCAGGTGCATTACCTGTCCCGGGTTGGCATATACTAGCGGCATAAGAAGAAACGTCCAGATGGCCCTTTAAAGGGCATGTACTTTCTTGGGAATGCGCCGCATGAGCAGTCCGTGTCCCTGGGGAGCTTCTCTCCGGGGGGCGGGCTTTTTATGTGAAGGAACGCAGTTATGTCGGGTGAAGGGGCTGATAAGGTTGACGGACAGGCATGAGGAGAGCAGGAAGTCTGTACAGGGCGGGAGAATTACGGTTAAGACATCAAGGGATGGCGACGGGGATTGTGGGCAGAAACCGCAGAAAGCGGGTCTGAAGCTGGAAGAGGCTGGAGCAGGGCAGGAACAGGCGCTCAGCCAGGAGGAGAAGCTGAATGCCGTCTACCGGCTGACAACCGGACTGGCCCAGCAGATGGAGAAGGCGCGGATTGCCGAGTATACAGAGCTTCTGCATAGCCCCTTCCGCCTGATCTGGCTGAATATATTGTCAGGGACGGCACGCGGGCTTGGGATCGCGCTCGGCTTTACCTTTTTTGCGGCAACGATCATTTATGTTCTGCAGGTGCTTGGAGCGCTTAATCTTCCGATTATCGGGGATTATATCGCTGACATTGTGCGGATCGTGCAGCATCAGCTGGAGCTGAAGACGTTTTAGCATGCCGCTTTTATATGGAAAAAAGGAGCAGCCGCAGCTACTCCCTTGATCTTTTCCCATTCGGGTCCAAAGAATAATCGCCTTCCTCGGTATCCATGTAATGACGGTAGCTGTTGCCTTTGATGATGGTAAGATGATTGCCGGCAATATCGGTCGCGACAAAATTCTCCCACGGCTCCACGAAGCCCTCGGTTTCGTCCGCCTCAATCTCCATGTCATTATAGGAGCGGATTTCATTGTCTTCAGCCATGGCCGGTGAATTCGAGCTGCCCCAGCTTTCAACGATCTGCCAGGCGTCCTCCCCGTCGAACCCGTTCTGCTCTTCACGTTCGTCGAGGCTTGTCCGCCCGAATGGCGGAGACAGGAATTCTTCCTCTGCCGGCCGTGTAAAAGGCGAGAACTGGCGCGGATTATGCTCCTTGCAGTACCGGGTTGAGGGAACGACGGACAACCGTTCAAACGGAATATCCCCGCCGCAGACGGCGCAGCTGCCATAACTGCCTTCCTCCATTGCGCTCAGGGCATCATCAATTTCCTCCAGCTCATGCTCATCCCGCTCAACGAGCGAGATATCCATCGAGCGGTGGTACAGCTCAGTTGCCGCATCACCGGGGTGGTTGTCGATGGTGGACAGCTCGCCGGTGTTGTCGCGCAGTGATTCCTGCAGTCCGTAGTGCTCATTGTTCTGCAGACGGTGGCGGATGTCCTCCTGCTGCTGAAGCAGCGCTGTATGCAGCTGTGCAAGCTGCTGTGATGTCAGGTGACTCATAGGAGTATGCTCCTCTCGGTTGCTTTTATCGAAACCCATCCTTCTAAGATAGCTTGGCCGGAGAGGCACATTTTTACCGCTGGAAAATGTTTTTTGCCTAAGGCTTTTTGCCCAAGCCATCAATAGACGGGTTCTTGAGGCCTGTGCTACAATATACAAGTCTTAATTCAGTATTCGTACCGCAGCCGCGGGAAAAATAAGAACGGAGTGACAACTTCTGTGGTGTACTTTCTGATTGCGCTAATTGTATTTTTGATTGACCAGGGTACCAAATATGTGATTGCTACCCGGCTGGAGCTCGGAGAGCAGATTCCGGTTATCAACGATTTCTTCATTATTACCTCACACCGCAATCGTGGAGCCGCTTTCGGCATTCTTCAGGGACAGCAGTGGTTCTTTATTTTGGTAACGACTGTCGTGGTGATCGGTATCATCTGGTACCTGAACAAAGCACGGAAGACCCGCAAGCTGCTGCCTACGGCGCTGGCGCTGGTACTGGGCGGAGCTATCGGCAACTTTTTGGACCGTCTGCTGAACGGCGAGGTTGTAGATTTCCTGATGTTCAATTTCGGCAGCTATACCTTCCCGATCTTTAATGTGGCTGACTCCTGCATTGTAATCGGGGTAGCGCTGATTATTCTGGATACGCTGCGTGATGTGAAGGGCGGAGAGGAAATCACTGAGGTTAAAGAGTCAAAGGAAGTAAAAGAAGGGAATGAATGATTTGAACAAGGACTTTGGCGAATTGGCGGCTGAGGGAGCCTCTGAAGAGGACAAGGACGTCACACAGTGGACGGTTGCAGCAGAAAACGCCAAGGAACGGATTGATAAATACATCACCGAAGCCTGGGAAGAGGAGATTTCCCGCTCGCAGGTGCAGCTATGGATTACTAATGGGCATGTTTCGGTAAACGGCGCTCCTGTAAAAGCGAATTATAAGCTGTCGGCAGGTGATATCGTAGCTATATCTGTACCGGAGCCCGAAGTAACAGATCTTGTACCGGAGGATATCCCGCTTGATGTTGTCTATGAAGACAGCGATGTTATCGTGATCAACAAGCCGCGCGGCATGGTTGTGCATCCGGCAGCCGGCCATCCGTCAGGAACACTGGTCAATGCGCTTATGTATCACTGCAAGGATCTGTCCGGCATCAACGGCGAGATCCGTCCGGGAATTGTGCACCGCATCGACAAGGATACCTCCGGACTGATTATGTCGGCCAAAAATGACGCCAGCCACGCCTCGCTTGCAGCCCAGCTGAAGGAGCACAGTGTAACCCGGCGTTATATCGCTGTTGTGCACGGAAACGTGTCGCATGACAAGGGGACTGTGGATGCGCCAATCGGCCGCGATCCGCATGACCGCAAGCTGTATACTGTAACCGAGAAGAACAGCAAGAAATCGGTGACCCATTTTACCGTGCTGGAGCGCCTGGGGGATTGTACCCTGCTGGAGCTGCAGCTGGAGACAGGCCGTACGCACCAGATTCGTGTGCATATGAAGTTTATCGGCCATCCGCTGGTCGGAGATCCGGTATACGGGCGCAGCAAGGGCATCACAATGAACGGACAGGCATTACATGCCGCTAAGCTTGGCTTCGTGCATCCATCTACCGGGGAATATATGGAGTACAGCCGGCCGATCCCGGCAGATATGGAAGATTTGCTGCTGCAGCTGCGGAGCAGATAAGTACAAATGAAGTGATGATAAATCCATGGTTTTACCGGCGCTTTTGCTTCATATTTAGATTATAGGATGTAGAATCGTCCTGCATAAATTCCAAGGATATAAATAATGCCAGGAGATGAGAACAAGAATATGAGCATTGAACAATACCAGAACACTTTTATTCAGACTAATTTTGCTGACCGCATCGGCGGCGCTAACTACGGCAAGGATACCAACATCTATAAATTTGAAAAAATCAAACGCGCCAAAGCGTCTGCGAAGCAGGATTTTCCTGATATCGAGCTGATCGACATGGGCGTAGGCGAGCCGGACGAAATGGCTAATGAAGGCATTGTCGCCAAGCTGGCTATTGAAGCTGCCAAGGAAGAGAACCGCGGTTATTCCGATAACGGAATTCCTGAATTCAAAGCTGCAGCAGCAGCTTATCTGAAGGAAGTATTCCAGGTTGAAGGCATTGACCCTGTGAACGAGGTTGTTCACTCAATCGGTTCGAAGCCTGCTCTGGCGATGCTGCCGTCCGCCTTCATCAATCCGGGCGACATTACGATTATGACGATTCCGGGTTACCCTGTACTGGGTACTCACACTAAATATTTGGGCGGACAAGTCTATACTGTGGAGCTTAAGAAGGAAAATAATTTCCTGCCGGACCTGAACTCCATTCCTGAGGATATCGCCCGCAAGGCGAAGCTGCTCTACCTGAACTACCCGAACAACCCAACCGGCGCAAGTGCAACTCCCGAGTTTTTCGCAGACGTTGTTGCCTGGGCTAAAAAATATGATGTCGTAGTCATTCACGATGCTCCATATGCTGCATTGACTTATGACGGCGTGAAGCCGCTGAGCTTCCTGTCTGTACCTGGTGCCAAGGATGTCGGCGTAGAGCTGCACTCCCTGTCCAAGTCCTATAACATGACCGGCTGGAGAATCGGCTTTGTTGCCGGTAACCCGCTGATCGTAAAAGCATTCAGTGACGTTAAGGACAACAACGACTCCGGCCAGTTCATCGCGATCCAGAAGGCTGCCGCTTACGGTCTGGAGCATCCTGAAATTACCGAAGCGATTGCTGCCAAGTACTCCCGCCGCCACAACATGCTGGTGGATGCGCTGAACAGCCTGGGCTTCAAAGCCGAGAAACCGAAGGGCTCGTTCTTCCTGTACGTAGCTGCACCTAAGGGTGTCAAAGGCGGACGCCGTTTTGAATCCGGTGAGGACTTCTCCCAGTTCCTGATCCGCGAAAAGCTGATCTCCACTGTGCCTTGGGATGATGCCGGCCCGTTCGTCCGTTTCTCCGTAACCTTTGTAGCCAAAGGCGAGGAAGAAGAAAAACGTGTAATCTCCGAAATTCAAAGACGTCTCTCCGACGTTGAATTCGAATTTTAATGATAAAGCCGCTGCGGTCTTAACAGACTGCGGCGGCTTTTTTTGGCTAAGCTAATGTAAGGTCATGAGGGAAACAGGAAACTGCGGGATTATTTTGCCGGCGGTCGGTACGCCTTTTTATGAAAAGCATTGATGTACTTGAACAGGGACTCCCCGCTATCCGTTACTGCAACTCCAGCCGCGAGCGGCTTCAGCATGGCCTGGTACGGCTCCGGCACCCAGATGTACTGATGAACGTAAGGGGTAAGGATGAAGCCGTTCTTTTCCCAGAAATGAATCCGTTCCGTATGCTCCTCCGACGTACCGGATTCCGCCTCGATAATGACGCCCTGCACGCCATGCTCCTTCTGTGCCCACTCTACGACCGAGTTCAGCAGCAGCGTTCCTGCTCCCTGCCCGCGCAGCTCACGGCTGACCGCAAGGTAATCAATGATGAGCCGTGGGCCCTCTTTTCCGTCGATAACACCTGTAACAGCCATCCCGGCTGTGTGTCCATTTATGATTCCGGCATGCAGATAACCGATTCCAAGGTCCAGCATACTGTGCAGGATTTTTTCCGGCTTGGCTCCGCTGGGAAAAGCTTCGCGGTATACCGGCTCCACGGACCTCCACAGCTCATTGTCCCACTCAGCAATTGTTTTTAGCTCCATGTTCATCGTCAAGTCGCCTCCGGATTTATCATAACAGAGAGGCAGGGGCATAGTAAAAACCGGGGAAAAGGGCAAGGACGGAGGCTGCCTGTTGTGGGCTTTATTTTACCGGCAGATAAGTAATATGACATATAGCTGTCTATTTCAATAGGGTAGAATGCTGGTATAAGCCTAAATGAAGAGGTGTACTTATGGAAAAGCTTGATTTTAAAAAAGCAGACAAAGAATTATACCAGCCCAAGACTGTGCCTGGGGTTGTTAATGTGCCTGAAATGACCTTCATCCAGGTGGATGGGCAAGGGGACCCGAATGAGCCGGAGGGCGAATACCAGAGAGCTTTGGAGACACTGTACTCGCTGTCTTATGCGATCAAAATGGCTCCCAAAAGTAGTTCCGCACCAGAGGGCTACTTCGAGTACGTCGTGCCTCCGCTGGAGGGTCTGTGGTGGCAGGAGGGCATTCACGGGGTGGATTACACCAGAAAGGACAGGTTCTGCTGGACCGCGATGATCCGCCAGCCGGAGTTTGTGAATGAGCAGGTGTACGCTGCTGCTGTGGAGACAGTTACCCGTAAGAAACCGCAGATCGATATTTCAGCGGCGAGGCTTGTTACCTTTGCAGAGGGACTGTGCGTCCAGTGTATGCATATCGGCAGTTATGATGACGAACCGGCGACTGTTGATAAAATGAACAAGTATATAGCAGAGCAGGGCCTGCTGTGTGATTTGTCAGACATCCGGAAGCATCATGAGATTTATCTGTCCGATCCGCGCAAATCGGATATAGCAAAGCTGAAGACGATTGTGCGGCATCCTGTGCGAAAGGCTGATTAACGCTGGTAGGTATAGAGCTTTACCATTTTTCAGCCTCATCTCAATTTAGTTTGATTTTCGCCACCTAAATCTCGTATTTTCCCGTTTTTATGTGTATTAGTTGGAAAAAGGATACCTAATATTACCGAAATGGCCTTTACAGAGAAAAGTAGCCTATTTAGATTACCTTTTTCCAACTAAATAGTCTGGCGGTGGATTAACTGGAGAATTAGTTGTCGATTCTACACTTATTATAAGTTTTATACCTGGCCTGTTGAGGTACAACACTCGTCTTACAAGGTACCATATAAGGTGCCTTGTTAAGACTTTGCTGGTGACGCTGGGCGCACAGCCCAGCCGTCACCCCTTTGCTGCCCCTCCTCCCCGAACCGGGAAAGCCTTCTGTTCAGGTGGAAGCGCGGAGGGGATTTTGGAACTGGAGGAGCGGAGCGTCCGCCTTTGTCTGCAGATTTCAACCGCGAACAGCGGTACAATTGAAGAAATCTGCAGACAACAGCGGCCGGAAGTCCAAAAACCCCGCAGCAGCGCCCGGCACCCAAACAGTACACGCACTATTTAAACGCACCACGTACACGCACCAGATAAACGCACCAAGTACGTGCTTCACCTGTTCGCTCCCATCCCCTGTAAATCTTTCCCGGTTTGACACCAAGACAAACTTCTGTCATAATTCCCTTTAGTTGAATATGCGCCTTTAATTCAGTCCCGTGAGGCTGGCAAGGTAACGTGAATCGAGGTTCGCGACAAATGGATGGGATCCGTATGAGTACGGATAGCCTCTTTATGCGCGCGGACACGCCATCTTTTTTAATCTGCGGATTTCACTCCTTGCCTGCTTTGGGCAAGGAGTTTTTTGTTTTCCGGGGGCTTGGACGGGCGTACAAGCGAAAGGATGGCTGGATAAATGGCTACCGAGAAAAACGTAATTATGGATGAAACGGCAATCCGCCGGGCGCTGTCGCGCATTGCGCACGAGATTTTGGAGAAAAACAAGGGTATCGAGAATTGTCTGCTGGTCGGCATCCGCACCCGCGGGGTGTATCTGGCACAGCGGATCGCAGAGCGGATCAAAGAAATTGAGGGTGTAGAGATTGCCTGGGGCGAGCTCGACATCACGCACTACCGGGATGACCGCGAGGGCGGAGACAGCCGGGAGGCAGCCGAGAGCATGCTGAAGCTTCCGGAAGGCAGCGGCGGTATCCGCGACAAGAAGGTGATTTTGTTCGACGATGTACTGTACACCGGAAGGACGATCCGCGCAGCGATGGATGCCCTGATGGACTGCGGACGGCCGCGGATGATCCAGCTGGCTGTGCTGGCCGACCGCGGACACCGCGAGCTGCCGATCCGGCCGGACTACATCGGCAAAAACGTGCCGACCTCCAGGCATGAGCAGATTGAAGTGGCGCTGACGGAATACGACGGCAAGGACGAGGTTTACATTATTTCCAACCGGGAGGAACGATAACAATGATGACAGCAACCAAGGTGAAGGAACGCAGTCTGCTGGGGATTAAAGAGCTGGACCGGACAGAGCTTCTGCAGCTTTTGAACAGAACGGCTTACTGGGACAACCAGAAGGAGAAGCTGACACCGGTGCTGAGATCGCAGTTTGTGGCTAACATGTTTTTTGAGAATAGCACACGGACCCGCTTTTCCTTCGAAATGGCTGAGAAACGCCTTGGTGTGCAAGTGCTGAATTTTACGGCGGCAGCTTCCAGTGTAGAAAAAGGCGAGTCGATCTACGATACAGTGCGCACACTGGAATCGATGGGGATCGACGCCGGAGTTGTGCGTTTGAAGCCTGCAGGCGTGCTGCAGCAGCTGGCGGAGAAGGTATCCATCCCGCTGATCAATGCCGGAGACGGCAACAACGAGCATCCGACCCAGGCGCTGCTGGACATGTATACGATGACCAAAAATTTTGGCGAGCTGAAGGGCCTGAAAGTGTCGATTATCGGGGACATTATGCATAGCCGGGTGGCCCGCTCGAACCTCTGGGGACTGACGAAGATGGGAGCAAGCGTGCAGTTCTGCGCCCCGGACAGCATGAAGGCGCCTGAACTGGCGCAGTATGCACCCTACGTTAGTATAGAAGAAGCACTGAAGGCGGATGTGGTTATGATGCTGAGAGTGCAGCTGGAGCGCCATGCAACAGGCATCCTGCAGTCAGCCGATGAATACCGCAAGCAGTACGGACTCACTGAAGAGCGTGCAGCCAAGCTGGATAAGAACACGATCATCATGCATCCGGCGCCGGTCAACCGCAATGTGGAGATCGATGATGCGGTAGTCGAGAGCAGCCAGTCACGGATTTTCCCGCAGATGGCTAACGGTGTTCCGGTGAGAATGGCAGTCATGGAGCGTGCACTTCAATAGAAGAGACAGACACTAAAAAAACCTGACATAAATGGATTAATAAATATACACAAAGATGAATTTTTATTATATAATACAAACAGAGCTTGGAGCTGCGGCTTGCAGGCAAAAGGAGAATCATCATCGTGATCATTAGAAACGCCAGCGTATTGAACAAAGACGGCGAACTGGAAATCAAGCACATCGTAGTTCAGGACGGAATCATTACAGCGGTTGAAAGTGAGCTTCCTGCGGAAGAATCCGGTGAGATTGTCGATGCGGAAGGCAAGCTGCTGGTACCGGGCCTGATTGACATGCATGTGCATCTGCGCGAGCCTGGCTTTGAGCATAAAGAAACGATCGAAACGGGCGCACGCTCGGCTGCCAAGGGCGGATTCACCACCATCGCCTGCATGCCGAACACCCGGCCGGTAACAGACACTCCTGAAATCGTAGAGCTGGTAAAAGAAAAAGCACGTGAAGCCGGACTCGTTAAAGTACTGCCATATGCGGCAATCACCAAAAATGAGCTTGGCCGCGAGCTGACTGACTTTGCCGCCCTGAAGGAAGCCGGAGCGATCGGCTTTACAGACGACGGTGTAGGTGTACAGACTGCCCAGATGATGAAGGATGCCATGAAGCTGGCTGCAAGCCTGGATATGCCGGTTATCGCCCACTGTGAGGATGATTCACTGGTCGAAGGCTGTGCGGTTAACGAAGGAACTTTTGCAACCAAGCATGGTCTGAAGGGAATTCCAAATGAGTCGGAAGCGATTCATGTCGGCCGCGATGTTCTGCTCGCTGAAGCTACAGGCGTTCACTACCATGTCTGCCACGTCAGCACAGAGCAGTCGGTACGGCTGATCCGCCAGGCGAAGCAAATCGGCATTAAAGTGACTGCTGAAGTGTGTCCGCACCATCTG
Organism: Paenibacillus sp. FSL R7-0273; assembly: GCF_000758625.1. Lineage (NCBI taxonomy): Bacteria > Bacillati > Bacillota > Bacilli > Caryophanales > Paenibacillaceae > Paenibacillus > Paenibacillus sp. FSL R7-0273. The sequence continues at coordinate 5,445,206 of NZ_CP009283.1, read as the reverse complement.
CTGCTCTCCGAAGAGGATATCCCTGGAATGGACGCCAACTGGAAAATGAACCCGCCGCTGCGCTCCCGCCGCGATGTGGAAGCCTGCATCGAGGGGCTGCTGGACGGCACGATCGACATCATCGTAACAGACCATGCACCGCACAGCGAAGAAGAAAAAGCCAAGGGCATGCAGCTTGCACCGTTTGGCATCGTCGGCTTCGAGACAGCCTTCCCGCTGCTGTATACCGCTTTTGTAGCTACAGGCAAATGGGACCTGAGCTTGCTGGTGCAGCGGATGACTGCTGATCCGGCCCGCGTATTCCGGCTTAACACAGGCAGCCTTGCCATTGGGGCACCGGCTGATCTGACACTGATTGACTTGAATGAAGAGCAGGTGGTAGACCCGGCCACTTTTGCCACTAAAGGACGTAACACTCCGTTTACCGGATGGAAGCTGAAAGGCTGGCCGGTAGCAACCTGGGTAGACGGCAAGGCCGTCTGGACGCAAAACAGCTAACATCCTGACTCAGTCGGGATAGAGACAATAGAATCAGACTACAGAAACAAGAAGGAGTGGAAGGAAATGCAGGCAAGATTGCTGCTTCAGGACGGAACGCTGTTTACAGGTACCGCATTTGGCGCTGAGGGCGAAAAGACAGGCGAGGTTGTTTTTAACACAGGGATTACAGGTTATCAGGAGGTACTGTCGGATCCTTCCTACTGCGGACAGATCGTAACGATGACTTATCCGCTGATCGGGAACTACGGCATTACGCGTGATGATTTTGAATCCGTGCGTCCTTTTGTACACGGCTTTGTTGTGCGCCGCCATGAAGAAGTACCGAGCAACTGGCGTGCTGAATACAGTGTGGACGACCTGCTGAAGGAATACGGCATTCCCGGGATCAGTGAAATTGACACCCGGATGCTGACCCGCATTATCCGCCACTACGGAACGATGAAAGCCATCCTGACTACCTCTAACAAGCGTGTGGAAGAGCTGATGGAAATGATGGGTGACACAACCATTGAGGAGCTGCGTAACCAGGTTGCCCGCACCTCGACTACTACAAGCTACAGCAGCCCTGGAACAAAGGAACGGATCGTGCTGGTTGACTACGGCGCGAAGACGGGTATCCTGCGTGAGCTGAACAACCGCGGCTGTGACGTAGTGGTTGTGCCCCATGATGTAACTGCAGACGAAATCCGCCGCCTGAACCCTGACGGCATCCAGCTGTCCAACGGCCCTGGGGATCCTAAAGATGTACCTTACGCTGTCAACACCATCTCTGAGCTGCTCGGAGAATACCCGATCTTCGGTATCTGCCTGGGCCACCAATTGTTCGCTCTGGCTTGCGGCGCAGACACTGAGAAGCTGAAATTCGGCCACCGCGGCGGTAACCACCCGGTTAAGGAATTGGAGAGCGGACGCTGCTTCATCACCTCGCAGAACCACGGCTACACTGTTAATGAAGAATCTGTGCAGAGCACCGAGCTTGAAGTGACGCACATCAATAACAATGACAAGACTATCGAAGGTTTAAAGCATACCCGTTACCCTGCCTTTTCGGTGCAATACCATCCGGAAGCAGCGCCGGGACCACATGACAGCAGCTATCTGTTCGACCGTTTCCTGCAGATGATTGCTGACCACAAAGCGAAGACGCCTGCCGGCTCGCGCCAGGCGCAGCTTGCTGCCAATGCCAGAATCACGGCACCTAAACAAACGCCGAAGCTTGAAGCCGTGAAAGGAGCTCTATAATTATGCCTAAGAATGATAAACTTAAAAAAATCCTCGTCATCGGCTCCGGTCCGATCGTCATCGGCCAGGCCGCCGAGTTTGACTATGCAGGCACACAGGCCTGCCAGGCCCTGAAGGAAGAAGGCGTGGAGGTTGTACTGATCAACAGCAACCCGGCCACCATCATGACGGATACTAACATGGCTGATAAGGTCTACATTGAGCCAATCACCCTTGAGTTCGTAACAGGCATCATCCGCCAGGAGCGTCCTGACGGACTGCTGCCGACACTGGGCGGCCAGACCGGCTTGAACATGGCGGTTGAGCTGGCGCGTGCCGGCGTACTGGAAGCAGAGAACGTGAAGCTGCTGGGTACTCAGCTGCACTCGATCGAGAAGGCAGAGGACCGCGACCTGTTCCGCGAACTGATGCGCGAGCTGGACCAGCCGGTTCCGGAAAGTATTATTATCACTACAGTAGACGAAGCTATGAGCTTTGCTGAGGAAATCGGCTTCCCGCTGATTGTCCGTCCGGCGTATACCCTGGGCGGAACCGGCGGCGGGATCTGTGACAACGCGGAAGAGCTGCGTGAGACAGTAAAAGCGGGTATCCGCTACAGCCCGATCGGCCAGTGTCTGGTCGAGAAGAGCATCGCCGGCATGAAGGAAGTAGAATACGAAGTTATGCGTGACGCAAATGACAACTGTATCGTTGTCTGCAATATGGAGAACTTTGACCCTGTAGGTGTACATACTGGCGACAGTATCGTTGTAGCACCGAGCCAGACGCTCTCCGACCGTGAATACCAGATGCTGCGCAGCGCTTCACTGAAGATCATCCGTGCGCTGAACATTGAAGGCGGCTGTAACGTACAGTTCGCGCTTGATCCGCAAAGCTATCAATATTATGTAATTGAAGTAAATCCGCGTGTCAGCCGCTCTTCGGCGCTTGCCTCCAAGGCAACCGGCTATCCAATCGCTAAGATGGCAGCCAAAATCGCCCTCGGCTACACGCTCGACGAAATCGTTAACCCGGTTACCGGCCAGACGTATGCCTGCTTCGAGCCGACGCTGGACTATATCGTCAGCAAAATCCCGCGCTGGCCGTTCGACAAGTTCACCTCGGCGAACCGCAAGCTGGGCACACAGATGAAAGCGACCGGCGAAGTGATGGCGATTGGCCGTACCTTTGAAGAGTCGATCCACAAGGCTGTCCGTTCCCTGGAAATCGGAGTTCACCGCTTCCGTCTGCCGGGTGCCGAGCTGCTGGAAGACAGTGTGCTGCGTAACCGTCTGGCCAAAGCGGACGATGAGCGCCTGTTCCTCATCGCCGAAGCTTACCGCCGCGGCTATCAGCTGCAGGAAATCCAGGATATTACGAATGTAGACTGGTGGTTCCTGTCCAAGATTGAAGGACTGGTGCAATTCGAGGATGTGCTGCGCAGTGAAGAAACGTTGAGCGCTGAAACGCTGTACCAGGCGAAGCGCAAAGGCTTCACTGACCGGGCCATCGCCGAGATTCGTGCCGAAGGACGTCCGGGCGGTGCCCAGACGAAGGAGGCGGATGTCCGCAGCCTGCGGCTTGCGCAAGGCCTGACACCGGTCTTCAAGATGGTAGATACCTGTGCTGCTGAATTCGAAGCATCGACACCGTACTACTACTCAACTTATGAAACAGAAAACGAAGTAACTCATTCCGACAAGCAGAAGGTTGTAGTACTAGGCTCGGGACCGATCCGTATCGGCCAGGGGATTGAGTTCGACTACTCCACTGTTCACGCGGTATGGGCGATCCAGAACGCCGGCTATGAGGCCGTTATTATCAACAACAACCCGGAGACGGTGTCTACGGATTTCAATACCTCGGACCGGTTGTATTTTGAACCGCTGTTCTTTGAAGATGTAATGAACGTCATTGCCCAGGAGAATCCGATCGGGGTTATCGTGCAGTTTGGCGGCCAGACGGCCATCAACCTTGCTGCGCCGCTGGCGGCTGCCGGTGTGAACATCCTCGGAACCAGCCTGTCGAGCATCGACGAAGCTGAGGACCGCAAGCGGTTCGAAGCGCTGCTGGCCCGTCTGGATATCGCACAGCCGAAAGGCAAGACAGTAACCGATGCAAGCCAGGCGGTAGAAACAGCCCAGTCCCTCGGCTATCCGGTGCTGGTGCGTCCTTCCTACGTGCTGGGCGGCCGCGCAATGGAAATCGTATATAACGACGCTGAGCTGATGAGCTACATGGTTGAAGCGGTCAAAATCAATCCGGAGCATCCGGTCCTGATCGACCGTTATATGCTCGGCAAAGAGGTTGAGGTTGACGCGATCTGCGACGGTGAAACGGTTGTTATTCCGGGTATCATGGAGCATGTGGAGCGTGCAGGCGTCCACTCCGGCGACTCCATCGCCGTATATCCTCCGCAGTATCTGGATGAAGGCCTGAAGCAGAAGATCACCGACATCACGATCAAAATCGCCAAAGAGCTGAAGACCATCGGTCTGGTGAACATCCAGTTCGTTATCTACCAGAACGAAGTGTACGTAATCGAAGTGAATCCGCGCTCCTCGCGTACGGTTCCGTTCCTGAGCAAGGTAACCGGCATTCCAATGGCGAATCTGGCGACCAAAATCATCCTCGGCGGCAAGCTGAAGGAAGAGGGCTACACAGAAGGCCTGTGGCCGGAGAGCGACTATGTATCGGTTAAAGTGCCAGTGTTCTCTTTTGCCAAGCTGCGCAGAGTTGAGCCTACCCTGGGACCTGAAATGAAATCAACCGGTGAGGTTATGGGCCGCGACAAGCTGTATGCCAAGGCGCTGTACAAAGGTCTGATTGGTGCAGGAATGAAAATTCCGGCGACCGGCGCGATCATCGTTACAGTAGCGGATAAAGACAAAGCCGAAGCAGTTGAGCTGATGAAGGGCTTCCATGCTATGGGTTACAAAATCATCGCTACAGGCGGCACGGCGCAGGCGCTGGAGCAGTCCGGCCTGAACGTGATGAACGTCAACAAGCTGGACGAAGGCGAGCCTACGATCCTCGACCTGATCCGCAGCGGCCAGGCGAACTTCGTGTTCAACACCCTGACCAAGGGTAAAACACCTGAGCGTGACGGCTTCCGCATCCGCCGCGAAGCGGTTGAGAACGGCGTGGTATGTATGACCTCGCTCGATACCGTAGCAGCGCTGCTGAAAATGCTGCAGACGATCAACTTCTCGTCACAGTCGATGCCCGCTTTTGTCGGACAATAAGATATGAATACCAGGAACCGCCTGCGGGCGGTTTCATACAGGGAACGGTTTGCGTTAGCGCAGACCGTTCAACTGTGCCCGGGCAAGCAGATGATGAATGAAGGAGAGGGAGAACGACCGATGGAACAGCAAACCCCAGAGCAGACAGAGCATGAGACGATTGGCCAGATTGCCAGACGGGATGAAATGGCCGGCAGGCTGATGATTCCGCTGGATTATCCGGATGCAGATTCGGCGCGGGTCCTGATTGATAAGCTGGAAGGCATTCCGTGCTACCTGAAGGTCGGCATGCAACTGTTCTATGCAGCAGGGCCGGATTTTATCAGAGAGCTTAAGGAACGCGGCTATTCCGTCTTCCTGGATGTGAAAATGCATGATATCCCGAATACAGTCCGCGGCGGTGCTGAGAGCATCACCAGACTAGGTGTAGACATGTTCAACGTGCATGCCTCCGGCGGTAAGACGATGATGGCTGCAGCACTGGAGGGAGCCGCAAAGGCGGTCAGCCTGAATCCTTCGCTGCACATCCCGCTGATTATTGCGGTGACACAGCTTACAAGCACGAGCCAGGAAGTCATGAACGAAGAGATCGGCATTGCCGGGAATGTAGAGGATACCGTAGTTCGTTATGCTAAGCTGGCGGCTGAAGCGGGCCTGCATGGCGTAGTTGCTTCCCCGCAGGAGTCGGCAGCGATCGCAGCAGCCTGCGGTCCGGAATTCGTCACGGTAACGCCGGGTATCCGTCCGGCAGGCTCGTCCCTGGATGACCAGTCCCGTGTTATGACGCCTGGACAAGCTATCCGTCAGGGCAGCCACTTCCTGGTCATAGGCCGTCCGATTACCGCAGCAGCCGACCCGCGCGCAGCAGCACTATCCATTATTGAGGAGATGACACAAGCATGAGTACATTGTCTAATACAAGTAAGCAAGTTGCAGCCTATCTGCTGGAGATCGGGGCCGTTGCCCTGCGTCCGCAGGACCCGTTCACCTGGACCTCCGGCATCAAATCGCCAATCTATTGTGACAACCGTCTGACAATGTCCTTCCCGGAAGTGCGTAACTATATTGCAGGCGGCTTTGCAGAGCTGATTAAAGCCAGCTATCCCGAGGCGCAGGTCATCGCAGGCACAGCAACCGCCGGTATCCCGCATGCGGCCTGGGTATCCGATAAGCTGAATCTGCCGATGGCTTATATCCGCGACAAGGCCAAAGGCCACGGCAAGCAGAACCAGATCGAGGGCAGTATCTCGCCCGGCCAGAAGGTTATCGTGATCGAGGACCTGATCTCCACCGGCGGCAGCTCGATCAAAGCGGCTCAGGCGGTAGAGGAAGCAGGCGGAGAGGTTCTGGCGGTTCTGGCGATCTTCAGCTATGAGCTGGACCGTGCCACTGAAGCGTTCGCAGCAGCCGGTGTGCCGCTGCAGAGCCTGTCCAACTACACGACCCTGATCGATGTAGCCCTGAGCCAGGGCAAGATCGCAGAGAGCGATGTAGCGCTGCTGCAATCTTGGCGGAAGGACCCGGCTTCGTTCGGAGTATAGGCCTAGTTTAAATATTTTAAAGGCGGGACTTGCGGCTTTCAGGTTATGAGAGTAGCAGGTCCCGCATATTTATCTGTCATGATGGGGTATGCTATAACTGCAGCGCTGAATACCCGACTTCAAAGGAGACATCCATCATGAACTGGATCTATTTTGCCAAGCTGTTCAGGACGAGATTTCAGGCGGGCTGTCTGGCCAAAAGGCTGGAGCAGGACGGCTGGATCTACGGCTATCATGACCCGCAGTTTGTAGAAATTTACCGTTCGCGGAAGGGCCGTTACGGGGTTCGCTTTTTACCCTGAGCAATTAACAAATTCATCCTTGACTTTATGGCCTTATTTAATGTATATTAACTATTGTCGCTGTTTGAATAAGTTTACTGACGCGGGGTGGAGCAGCCCGGTAGCTCGTCGGGCTCATAACCCGAAGGCCGCAGGTTCAAATCCTGCCCCCGCAACCAATTATTCTTTTACAGCCCTTGTACATTCGGATACATTAGATCCGGGCCCTTAGCTCAGTTGGTCAGAGCGGTCGGCTCATAACCGATTGGTCACAGGTTCGAGTCCTGTAGGGCCCACTTCACTAAACCCCTTGCCTAGCAAGGGGTTTTTGCTTTGTTTGGGGTTGTTTGTGATTCTGAGGAGAAGCAAATATATACAGAAGAAGCTGTCCTGCTAACCGATTTGCTAACGGAGCCTATTTATCTACAGGATTAATCTATTTTCCAGGAATTTATTTAATTCTGCTTCGATTTTGTCAAAGGTTTCTCTAACCCGTCGACCGATGACGAATTTTCTTTTTGCTATCCACATATTTCCTTAATAACCCTTAAGTTTATTGTAAATAAATGTCGAATAACAGACTGTTTGTTCGCCCTTTTTTAGTGTAGGCTTGTTGCATACATATTGAAGGAGATGGATGTTTGTGAAAAAAGGAATTAAGGTGAGATATAAATTGTTTTTAGTGATGAGTATAATAGTATCTGTTATTTTACTTCAACCAATAATTAAAGGTGAGGTTTCACATGCAGAAGGTGGAGATGTTATTGAAATGATTGGAACTGTGCCCCCAGATGGAACTATAGTGTCTGCTGATAAATCATACAGTGGGATGGCTCCTAGCAATGTAATAGATTTGAATTTTGAAACCTTCTGGAATAGTGGAGGTTATAACGGTTTATTAGAAATGAAATTTCCTGAAGAGATTTATTTGGATTTTGTACAATTAGCAGCTTCTGCTAGTCCAAAAACTAATGTTTCCTATAAGTTGTATGGTTTTCAGTCCGGGAGTTGGGTTGAAATATCCGGAAAAATAAATAGAGAAGTGGAAAACCACGCAAATAAATATTACACGATTTTAGATCCTTTTGCAGTGACTCCAGGAAAATATAGCGGTATTAGAATAGAGTGTGCTGAAAGTAATACTTGGATTGCTATTAGTGAGATCACAATAGGCTCTCTAACACCACCAACAGCAGAGCCAACACCAACGACAACACCACAACCTACCATTGAGCCAACTTCAACGCCAAGGGTAACACCGTCACCGGCTCCAGAGCAGCCAACAAGCGACCGAGCTATTTTGGTTGTCACCATGAATACCGGTCTTGAAAAGGAGTTTGACCTAAATATGTCTGAAGTCAATGACTTCATTACGTGGTATGAAATTAAGCAGGCGGGTACAGGGACAGCATCCTTTGCCATTGACAAACATGAAAATAATAAGGGCCCATTCACCAGCAGAAAAGACTATGTTATTTTTGAAAAAATTCTGACTTTCAGTGTAGATGAATATTCTGTTCAATAACAATAATAACTAACCCGCCGGGCTCATGCCTGACGGGTTAGTGTTCACTTCAATGTATACTCGTTTACTTCGAAGGTGAGTATCTTATCGAAGATTATATAATCTTTTCGGATTGTGAAAGGTCCTTTGTTGTTGTCATGTTTATTAATTGCGTAAGCGGCTGTTCCACTCCCCGATTGTTTGCTTTCATACCATGTAATAAAATTATTTACTTCTTCTAAACTGAGATCGAATTCTTTTTCGAGACCTGTAATCATGGTTACAACAAGAATTGCTCGATTTCCAATTGATTGTTCAGGAGATGGTGATGGCGTTGGTGTTGGTGTTGGTGTCGTAGTTGGTTCAGGCGTTTCTGTACCGTAAACTTCAACACTTCCAACAGGAGAATTTGAAGTTGTTTGCTTGCTTCCACCAAACACAAATATTCTGTCTTTGTAAACAACAGCTGATGAACCTGCCCTTGCATCATTTAGACTAGGGAACGCTGACCATGAGTTTGTTGTAAAATCGTATCCTACTACTGATGCTGTTTCTACATTAGGTGTGCTTCCGCCAATCGCTATAATATTATTCTTGTAAACTACTACAGAAGGTGCGTTTCTTAGTGTTGGTAGGCTTGTTTTCATCATCCATGAATCATTAAGAGGATCATACTCTTGAAAAAAATCTACAGCTACGTTATTACCTATGTATCTGCCACCTACAAGATATATTTTATCATTGTATGTGACAGCTCCTGTACCATGTATCGCTTGTGGTATGCTTCTTTTCTCGGACCAAGAGTCATTTTGAGTATCATAGACCTGAACTTTTGCAATTGACGTCACATTAGTTGTTAATCCTCCAAAAACATAAATCTTATTATTGTAATTTACGGCAGAAGTACTTCCTGCTGGAAAGAGCATGGGAGATTTAGTTGTCCAAGAATCAGTTAACGGATCATACATTTCAACAGTATTAACCGCGCTCCCACCTGTCCATGAATAGAAATTCCCTGTATATCCTCCAAAAACATATATTTTCCCATCTGCAACAACTACTGATGCAGATGAACGAGCTGTGGGCATATCTGCTTTTTTTGTCCATGTATTAGTTGCTGGATTGTATGCTTGAACATCTTTGTATGGCATCGCTCCTGCTGATCCACCTATTGAATATATAATTCCATTAACTTCGGCAACTGCATTGGCAGCTCTGGCATCAGGCAAGTCCGTGACTTTTGTCCAAACGTCCGTTTCTGAAGCAAACACAAACTTAATTGATGTAACGCCTGAGATAACTAATAGAATAATAAACATAAAAATCTTTTTGTTTTTTAACAAAATATAACAACCCCTTATTAATGATGAATTTGAGTTTATATTTTAATATAAGTAATGTCTAAACATTTATTCCTAAATATGTAATATGTAGAATCAAGACAAAATTTGTACATAAAATGGGCATTGTGAAACATACACCCCTGATGCCTAATGTAAGACTATCGGAGTGTCTTGTTAGTTTAAGATAATTTTAATACTAGGACAGTGTTAGATCCTTCTAACAGATTTGCAAACAAAGTATTTGAAAAAAAAAGCTAAGTCCATACACAGAAAACCTCTATTAATTAAGTTCAATATAACCTCACTAACCCCTTGACTAGCAGGGGGGGGCTTTGTTTAGGGTTGTCTGTGGTATTAACCCATCATCTATAGTAATATTTTGTTAATAAGGAGGCGCTTTGTCTCTTGGCTAGTGTTCGGTCTTGTAATAGATTTGATTTTGATTAGAGGAGGTGTAGGCTTGTACTTTTGGCTGTTTTTTATTCTTCCGCTATCCTGTGTGCTGTTTCTTTATAACTGTTTTTCCTTGTTCAAAAAAATCCATGAGGGCAAGAACCTGTCCATCCGTAACATTATATTCGCTTCAATAGCACTTTACCTGATAGTTCTTATGCCTGCTGCTATTTAGTTGGCAGAGCATATTATAAAAACTCCGGTCGGGCTCAAAACTTCTCAGGATTCTCAATTCTCATCGAGGCAACTTCGCCGCATCTTTTACAGAACGTGTAAATTACGCCTGAGCCCCAGGAAAAAGACTTATTGATCGGCATTACACGTGCATATCCGCTATCTAACTTGCCTTTAACGAATTCTGTCCTTCCGCAAACTTTGCAAGCTGTTTGTGCTTGGTTCATTATATCCACCCCACAGTCCGTATTTCTAATTGTTTACGCTGAGTTTTGTAATTAAGTTTCATGATCTGTACCAGAGAAGGGGTTTAATTCCATATAACGAAAGTAACAACCAGATCGAATTATTCTACATGGGGGACTTAAAGATGGCGCGGAGAAAAAGTAAAGTGAAACAGGAGGAAGAGTTCTTTGAGGCGCTGGCTGGACTGGCTGCGTTGTCTTTAGCTGTGTTAGGCTTTTTCATCACAAAATCTATCTATGGGGCTATGGTTGGAGGAGGTTTAGGGCTGGTTATTGTGCTTTCTATAATGAAGTACATCCATGACAAACGGGCTGAGCGTTTGAAGAAGTCCGGCATTGCAGACATTGACCGGATGGAAGGGGTACAGTTTGAGAAGTATTTAGGCTATTTATTCCGGGCACAGGGGTACCAAACGGAGGTTACCAAAGCAGCAGGTGATTTTGGTGCTGATCTAATCCTGCAAAAAGAAAGCAAAAAAATCGTGGTGCAAGGCAAACGTTACAGCAGCAATGTCGGAATCAAGGCGGTCCAGGAAGCACAAGCCTCAATCGCCTATTATACGGCTTCGGAGGCTTGGGTCGTATCGAATAGCGGATATACCGCGGCAGCCTATGACTTGGCCCGGTCAAACGGAGTGAGGCTGATCAACCGCGAAGCGCTGATTGAGATGATACTGGTCATGAACCCGGGAGCTGTGCCTGCCGCAAAGGCTGTTATTGCTGAGGTTACGGCAGATGAATTCACGTGCCCGAAATGCGGCAGCAAGCTGGTTCTGCGCAGAGGTCCAAGAGGAGAATTCTATGGCTGCAGCAGCTATCCGACATGCCGGCATATTAAGCCGATAAAGGCAGTATAGGAGGCCCCCACAATGATAATCAGAACATTCGCCGAGCAGGACACCACACAGATCGTCGCTCTTTTTTACGGAACAGTGCATTCAGTGAACAAACAGGATTACTCGCAGGAACAGCTCAACGCCTGGGCTTCGTATGAGGATGAGAGCAAGCGGCTTAGCACGTGGAAAGATGCTCTGAGCCGTAATATTTGCTATGTTGTGGAGAGTAATGGCGAAATCGCCGGGTTTGCAGATATGACGCTTGAAGGGTATTTGGACAGGCTGTTTGTACATAAGGAATATCAGCGGCAGGGAATTGCTAAGGCACTGGTGAATACCCTGGAGGCGGAGGCGCGCAGACTGGATTTGACTGAGATCCGTACAGAAGCGAGTATTACGGCGAAGCCTTTTTTTGAACAAGCAGGTTTTGAGGTGATCCGGCAGCAGGTTGTGGAACGCAGGGGTGTGAAGCTTGGGAATTATTTTATGGTGAAAAGCTTGCGCTGAAATCGGTCTAACGAATGTCTTCGAATGGAATATAGGAGGGGCGACAACAGGATGAGAATGCATACAGACCCCCGGAGGAAAGCGTACAGGCAGGTCATCGACTTAGGTATACAGAATGCTGAATGGTTTGTGCTGGGGGAGAAGTTTTCGACTGAACCCGGGGTGGATACATCGGCAAGAGAGCACTACGCACCTGTTTTAGCTGCTCTGCAGCCTTACCTTGTGAAGACCATTGTCATTCAGGACAAGGATACGAAAGAAATCATGAAGGAACTTGCGAAGCTCAAAGGTACATATAACAGTCATGCCTTTTACGGCTCGGGCACGTACTATTTCTACCGTTGCAGTGAAGAGAGCGGAAACGTGCTGAAGCAAGCAGCCAACCGGCTGGCGGACTGGAAGTATCCCAAGCTGCCGGAGGATTTATGTTTCCTCAAAAAAGAAGGCGGGGACTATCTCTACTCAGTCGTGCATGAAGGCATCTATGGCATGGAAGTAACGGAGGAGGAGGCAGCGGGGCTGATGGTGCAAGTTACGGGGCTCTTTATGGAGCTTGCGGCGCACCGGGAGCTGGACTGTCTGCTGAATGATGCCATCAGGCACAGAACGGATAAGCTGTACATCAGCGGACACCGGCTGAGTGAGCTGCCCGAGCGGATAAGGGAGCTTGGCGGGCTGCGTGAGCTGGAGATTTTTGAGCAGGACCTGTATCATCTGCCGGATGAACTATTTGAGCTGGAAAAGCTGGAGCGCTTAATAATCATGACGGCTGATCTGCAAGAAATTTCTGCATCCATTGGCAGGCTGAAAAACTTGAAAGAGCTCACCATCCAGTGCGCCAGCTCAGACCGTCCGGTGCCCGGTTACCAAGCCAAGCCTAAAGAAGAGATTAGCCTAAACCGCATACCGCCGGAGATCGGAGAGCTGGAGCAGCTGGAGCGGCTCACCATCCAGTACACGGCTATCCGCGAGCTGCCCGTCGAATTGACGAAGCTGAAGAAGCTGCAGGCTCTGGATCTCGGGATGTGCATGATTCCGGCGAAGCCGGACTTTTTGCAGGAGATGCAGCAGCTGAAATATATCAATCTGTCGCAGGACTCTTTATGGTGAGTTTGAGCCGTGTGAGCGAGAGTAAGGCGGGGTGAGAGGGATTTTTTCAATCATTGAGTTTATTTTTGAATGTATCGCAGATACGTTTTGGGAAAACCGCAGAAAGAAAAAGACGGATAAGCAGAAAGAAGTATCATGAAAAACCGCAACACAGCAAAGCAGCCCGCCTACAAGGCAGGGCTGCTTTATTAATGTCAGGCCGGCCCGTTGCCGCGGGCCATAGCCTTCCTTATGGAGTCATGCTGTCCCAGAGTGTCTGGAACGCGCCGACTTCCACTTCAAAGAATACGGGGGCGTTGCCATAGCGCACCAGCCCCTGGCCGAAGAGCACCAGCTGAACCTGGGCCTTATCCTCCAGCTCCAGATAGACAATCTTGCGGTCTTCGCTCTCGTAGATGCCCTGCTCGACCAGCGGTTCTGCTGCGAGTGGTTTAGCGGCCTGAAGCGCTGTCACGAAGTTATCCAGCACCTCACCGCCTGCAAGCGGTGCATACTGCTGCTGGCCGTTGTTCCAGCTGTCGAAGCTTTCCCACTGGGCGGACGTAATCCGGCCTTCGAGATTTAGCTCACCGATCAGGTCGGCGCCGCTGTTTACGGTAATGCCGTTGGTATGCTCATATAGGTCAGCGAATACCTGGCCGTCAATTTCCGTGTAGGACATGATCAGGAAGCCGGAATCGTAGCCTTTTACAGTATAGATATCTGTTACGCCGATGTTAGAAGACAGCTCAGTATAGCCATCCTTGCCGGTCCATTCATCAATGCCGCCTGTCGTTGTTCCGAGCTTATCGCCGCGCAGGGCAGCGATGTCTGCAGTTTCCATCCGCGTTGCAGACTGCGTATACACATTGCCTTCATATACAACCAGCGGAACCATGCTTGCCTGAACCTGGGCATTCGGATCCGGAAGCTCCACCTTAGGAATGATGATGCCCGTTCCCGGGTCAACCTGGGCCACCTGCGCCGGAGCCGCCGGGCCGTTGATTTGCTGCCAGATATTTGGTCCGGCGATACCGATGCCTGCGGCAATTACGAGACTTGCTGCGATGTACATCGTTTTGCGCGGGCGTTTCCGCTCCTGCTGCTGTTGCTCCGTTTTGCTGACCAGTCCGTTTTTCATATGTTCACTTGGTTTCATAGTATCCACCGCTTTCTTGTATTGTTGTCGAAATTGTTCTTCCTTCACTCTGATTCCGCTCCTTCCAGCTCCAGTTTTAACAGCTGCCGTCCCCGCTGAAGCCGCATTTTCACAGCAGAGTCACTGATCTGCAGAATCCGGCTGATTTCCTGTACAGAATAATCCTCGTAGTAGTAGAGATGGATCACTGTTTTAATTTTCGCAGGCAATGCCATTACGAGCTGCAGCAGCGCCAGATCTATAGGACCGTCTGCTGCCAGCGCCTCGGCACCGTCCAGCTTGACCTCGCGCTTTCGCCAGCCCCTGCCCAGCATTGTTTTGCAGGTATTGGTAAGCACACGGATCAGCCATGCCTTCTGATGCTCGGCGTCGTTAAAAGCCGGCGCCTTCTCCATCAGCTTGATGAACGTATCCTGAACGGCCTCTTCAGCATCCTGGCGGCGGCCCAGATGGACCATCGCAATCCGGAACAGCATCTCTGAATAGGCTTCGTAACTCTTTATCACATGATTTCCCGGCCGGGTCATGGATCGCTGCATGATGCAATGACCTCCTTTATACCTATAACACCACTACGAACGGGATTTGGTCACATTTTGTTTCGGGAAATTTTAAATATTACGCCGTGATGTCACTTCATTCTGATTAAGCCAGGGGGATATGGGGTAAAATCCGGTAAGTCTGCATACCTTATTCTGGAAAAGCGATGCATGGAATGAAATAGTGAAGGGGCGAGAATATGAATAATAGAAAATATGTTGCAGGAATTGGTCTGGTGCTGGCCGCTATTACCTTGAGTGCCTGCAGCAGTAATAATGAGGCGGATAATGCTGCCGCGACGGCTCAGCCGACTGCAGCAGCTACGGAGGAAGCGGCCGCTTCAGTCCAGCCGTCAGCAACGGCCGCGCCAGCCGCTACTGAACAGGCTTCTGTCCAGCCGGCTGCGGGAGCTGCATCAGAGGGATTGCCGGAGCATTTGCCTGGAGACTTTCCGCTCCCTGAGGATGCTGTGATCAGCGTGTCGCATTCGGAAGAGAATGAAGGCAAGAAGGCAACGCTGCTTATTTTCAGGACTAAGGAAGGGATGGAGTCTGTAACCAAGCGGTACAAGGATTATTTCGCTGACAAACTGGGAGATAATGCTGTACAAACAATAGATGAGAAGAATCTGATTATCCAGGGCAACTCACCGGACAATACGCAAATCTGGTCCGTAATCGGAGGCGCGCTGACGGCTGAACCCGGTGTCGTTGAGCTTAATATTACCTGGTCGGAGCTCTGAGATTCGAAGTGACAGGATACAAAAATATAAAACCAGCCTTCAACAGGCTGGTTTTTTTGTGGGAGCGCGGCAATGTGCACCAACTCCATAAGTATTATTTTTCCATTCGCCGCTATCTATCCTCCGGCCTTTGTAGTAAACTGATAACCCTGGAATTTATTCCATATTTATCAAGGAGGCTTAATGCATGCAGGAGCAACTGTCAGCTGCCAACAAAGCAGCTTGGGAAACGAAGGCCTATCAGGCCTGGGTAGAGCATCACGGGACGCCGGAGGCGCTTGCCGAAGTGCTGAAGAAGGACCCGCGGCACCCGCTGCGTTACTGGTTGAAATACATAGGAGATCCATCCGGCAAAAAAGTGCTCAATCTGCTCGGCTCCCACGGCCGTAAAGCGATTCCCTTAGCGCTGCTAGGAGCCGAGGTGACGGTGGTTGATATTTCCGCGGAGAACTGCCGGTATGCTATTGAGGTGGCGGCTGCGGCGGGAGTGGAGCTGAGCTATATCTGCGCGGATGTGCTGAGTATCCCGGATGAAGAAACGCTGGGAACGTTCGATTATGTGCTGACAGAGTTTGGGGTTTTGCATTATTTTGCCGATCTGAAGCCTTTATTCTCGCTTGTTAACCGGAGGCTGGGGGAGGGCGGCCGGCTGCTGCTGACGGATTTTCATCCGTTTGCCAGAGCGTGGAAGACGACGGAGACGCTCCGGGAGTCGACAGGCAATTATTTTGATGATACAGTCCGGGAAGGTGAGGTCGCCTTTGCCAGGCTGCTGCCGGAAGCAGAGCGTCCGGGACTGAACAAGGTGCTGACCAAGGCCTGGACGGCGGGGGACATATTGACTGCGGCGGCTGCTAACGGGCTGTATATCCGGACCTTTGAAGAGATTCCCAATGCCGCAGACCCGGGCTTTCCCGAGTTTTATACCCTGGTTGCCGATAAAGCTGAGGTGCAGCTCTCACCGCTAAATCCCTGATTATAGGCATTAGACAACCAAACAGCAGCATATGGCTACATAAAAGACGAATAAGGTGGTGTGCCGGTGCCGCGTAATCAGGAATTCAGAGTCTACATTATTACCAAGGGGGATATCCTCCGGTTTGTCGCGATAGAGATTGTGCTTGGAACGCTGACCTACTCGATCGCGATGAAGCTGTTTCATAATATGATTTTGGCGAGTGCGGGCGGCTGGGCCGGGACGGAGGGCTTCAAGCGGCTGGTTATGCTAAGGAGTATTTTGGCAAAATAAATATTGCAGCAGGGCAGGCCATCCTTTTAGGGATGGTCTTTTGTATGGAAGGACCTTTGTCAGCGGAATTTCACCGCAGATGCGGAAAAGGACCTGCGGAACTTCAAGTCTCCTATACTTTTGCTGCTGGTGGATGACGATATTAATGTAGATGTACAAGAAACGGAGCGGGTGTACCGGGAACGCATCATGCCTTCCTCCTACTGTGGAGGCTACATGGAACAGATTGAGCTGTTCCTTCGGGAGATATAAGGGCACATAAAGGACATAACATCCAGTTATGCTAATACCAATAACATCTTTGAAGGCGGGGACTGGATTGAAGAAGAAGCTTCTGCTCGTAGAGGATGAAATCCGGATCCGCGAGCTGGTGTCAGACTATTTCATACAAAACGGCTGGGAAGTATGCGAAGCGGACAACGGGCAGGATGCGCTGCTCTGGTTCAGCTCCCAGCTGCCGGATCTGATCATCCTGGATATTATGATGCCCAGGCTGAACGGGTTCGAGGTGTGCCGGGAGATCCGCCGGCAATCAGCGATTCCTATTATTCTGCTGACGGCAAAGTCTGCAGATGACGATAAGATATACGGCTTTGAAGCGGGAGCGGACGATTATGTGACAAAGCCGTTCAGCCCCAAGGTGCTGGTTGCGCGGGCCAATGCGCTAATGAAGCGGGTGGAGGGCGGTCACCTGCCGGATTCCGGCAGCCTCAAATTCGGCGCTGCGGTCTTTAATACCTCTGCCCACCGGCTGGAAATCGGAGGTGCAGAGGTGGAGCTTGCCCCCAAAGAATATGAGCTGTTATGGCTGCTGATCCGCAATAAAGGCATTGCCGTCTCCCGTGACACCATTCTGAGCCGGGTCTGGGGCCTTGAATTTGACGGGGATTCCCGGGTTGTGGACAGCCATATCAAGAAGCTGCGCAGCAAGCTGGGTGCAGAGTCACGCTGCATCCGTACGGTGGTCGGCACCGGATACATGTTCGAGGAAGAAGCATGAGAAGACAGGGAATCACCTTTAAGCTGTTTGTGATGACGGTGATCTTTTTTCTCTGCTTTTACGGGATGGTTACACTGGGCCAGCTGCTTTTCTTTGACGGCTTCTACCAGCATCAGAAGGAGAGCCGGGTTGAAAAGCATCTTAAAGGCTTTGGTGCCAGCTATACCAGTGAGCAATGGAACGGCAGCCGGCTGTCCCAGGAGCTGGTCCGCTTTATGCTGCGCAACAAGACACAACTGGCGATTGTGAAGCTGGACGGCAAGATGAATTCAGACGACCCGTATCATATGAAGCTGCGGACGAAGGACGGCAGGGAGCTGGTGGTTTCCCTTTCGATGTTCATGAGCGAATACGGGGACGCGCTGAGGGCGGCGGATATCAAGGAAGAGGATTCGCTGACGCTTGAGGGCGAGCTTTTTGAAGAGGAAGGCAGTGCTCAGGACCTGATCTATCCTGTAAGCATAACCTTCGGCGGCAGAACGATAGGGATGCATGAGGAGGGAATGACGCGGCTGTCCGGAACGGTCACAGAAATTGTACTGCCGGATCTTAAGCTATGGAATCCGCGTCAGGGAATTCTGCTTGAGGCGCTGGAAGAATGGTTCCCTCTGACGTCTAAGCAAAAGGCGGATCTGGAGCAGCTGGAAATGCAAAAGCAGGAGTGGACGGCTCCCTGGAGCGGGATCCGCAATTCTGTCATTATTCTGCCTGTCCGGCAGGCCGGCGGAGAGATTGAGCTGCTGTTCACGGTTACCTCCCTGCAGGATGTCAAGGATTCGAATGAAGCGCTGCGCTGGTTCTTTTTATATCTGGGACTGGGCGGGTTTGCGCTGATTCTGATTCTCTCGCTGTTTTTTTCCAAGATGGTCACCAGGCCGCTAATCAAGCTAAATAACATCGCCAAACGGATGGTCTTACTGGACTTTACAGGCGATAACTCGATCCGGCAAAAGGATGAGCTGGGTAGCCTGTCGAACAGCATGTTCACCTTGTCGGTAAGCCTGGATTCGGCGCTGCGCGAGCTGCGTGAGGCTAACCGCCAGCTGGTGGAGGAGATGGAGCATAAACAGCGGATGGAGATTATGCAGCAGGACTTTTTTGCCAATGCCTCGCATGAGCTTAAGACCCCGCTCAGTATTATAAAGGGATTTGCTGAGGGTCTGGAGGATGGTGTGAGTGCAGGCAAGCAGGATCACTACATTAAGGTCATTATTGAGGAAGCCGACAAAATGGAGTTCCTGGTGAAGGATATGCTGGATCTGGCCCGGCTGGAGTCAGGCACCATTAAGCTGCAGAAGAGCTCTTTTATGCTCAGTGAGCTTACAGAGAAGGTGGCTGATAAGCTGGTTCATCTGCTGGACCGCAAGACGCTGAAGGTGGTTGTTATCCCGGTGAATGAGCCGCCGGTGTATGCCGACAGCAGCTGGATGGAGCAGGTGGTGCTGAACTTTATGACCAATGCCATCCGGCACGCGGACGAAGGCAGCATAGTTACCGTCAGGATAGACGGCCAGGGGAAGAATAGTGTGTTCAGCATTCACAATCAGGGCGAGCCGGTTCCGGAGGATCAGCTGGAGCAGATCTGGGAACGGTTCTACCGGGCCGAGCCCTCCCGCAGCCGGCTGACGGGCGGAACCGGACTGGGACTGTCCATTGCCAAACGGATTCTGGATATGCACGGCTGCCGGTATGCAGTAGAGAACAAGGGAAATGGCGTCTGTTTCAGTGTGTACTTTGAAGGCTGAGCAGACAAGCGGCATTAAGGCCGGAAAAGGAGTGGAACCGTTTTGAAATGGAATTGGCTGCCTTCAATGTGCACGCTGGGTAACCTGGGGCTGGGATCCTTGTCCCTGCTGTACACGATTAAGGAGCGCTATGAGCTGGCGTTATTAATGATTCTGCTGGCCGCATTCTGCGATGTGCTGGACGGAATGCTGGCAAGAATGCTGGATTGTACCAGCGAGTTCGGTAAGCAATTGGATTCGCTGGCGGATATTATCTCCTTCGGATTGGCACCGACATTTTTGATTCTATTATATAAGCTGGAGAATGTGCACTGGCTGGGACCGGCGGCTGCGGTTGGCTTTTTGATCTGCGGTGCGCTGCGTCTGGCTAGATTCAATATATCAGCCCCGTCCACGGGCTTCACCGGTATGCCGATCACAGCGGCCGGCGTGATTCTGTCCATGCTGTCGTTATTTGTTGAATATATGAAACCGGGATGGGTCATCATGATGATGGGGCTGTTATCCGTAATGATGATCAGTCATATTCCGTTTCCGTCGCTAAAAAAATACGTTAACAGGAAGTGAGTTCATGCCCTGGATCATAGAGATGATTACCCAATACGGATATTTAGCGGTCTTCCTGCTCATGGCACTGGGGATTCTCGGTATTCCTGTACCGGACGAGCTGCTGATGCTGTTTGTAGGCTATCTGTGCTCGGTGATGGTGCTTAATTTTTCGGTTGCTGTCGTTGTCTGCTTCCTGGGGGCCATTACAGGCACAATGATCAGCTATACCATCGGGCGGAGAGTGGGCCAGCCGGTTGTCGAGAAATTCGGTAAATGGGTGGGCCTTACCCCCAGACGGTTTGCCAGCGTTAAAGGATGGTTTCAGAGGTTCGGCCACTGGACTGTGTTTATTGCCTACTTCATTCCCGGATTAAGACATGTCTGCAGCTACATTTCCGGCATCAGCGCCATGTCGTTCCGCAAGTATCTGCTGATTACCACCGCCGGTGCCTTGATCTGGTCCGTTTTGTTTGTCTCTATCGGCTATTTTATCGGGGCCAGGTTTTCCTTTGCATAGCACGAGGAGGAGCCTCCTACCCGGTTACGCTGGCTTATTCTTAAATAGGACAATGCTGCTGTTGATCCGTCCAAGCTTACCTGCAGCTTCTCACATATTCTAAAAGTAGAATAGATGAGAGGATGTGTGATTTTAAGATGGCAACCATTATTGATGTAGGAAGCAGTACCGCCTCAACAGGCAGCCAGACGATATCCATTCCAATCCTGGCTCCGGGAGCGAACCAGATCCTGGCTGAGTTCGGATTGTCCACCGTTACCGGCGGATCTGTTCTGCTGAATGCCAGCATCGGATTTCAGACGACTTTGGGTGTGCCGAGTGTAGTGTTCACCCTGTACCGGGATGGTCAACCCATTTATAATGTGGGGTCAAGCGGACTGGCGCTGCTGGCAATACAGCCTATAGCGCTGTCTTTTCTGGACAGAAGCGTACCGCCGGGCTATCACGCTTATTCTTTAGGGATAGCTAACAACAGCTTGAACATTCTGCTGAATGCAGCAAGCGTCACCGGTCCGGTAACCTATTCAGGCGTATCCATAGGATAAGAATCTTCAGAAGGTGTATTTACTTTCCTGACAATGCTTGTTATGATCAGAAGTATCAAAAGAGCTTACCCAAGGCGATTAAAGGATGAATTACTCCTTTAGTCGCTTTTTTTATGGGGATTATTTCCGGATTATTCTGTGAGCTTGGTACGTATTTGGAGGAGTGTCCTATGAGAAAAAATGTTTATGAGCTGTTCATGCTGATTGTCGGAGCGTTTTTGTTTGCGCTGGCAGTCAATGTATTCATCATCCCTAATGATTTTGGCGAGGGTGGAGTGACCGGGGTATCGATCATTCTATTCTATCTGCTGGAATGGTCACCGGCACTGGTTGGCTTCACCCTCAACGGAATTCTGCTGATTATCGGCTACAGGCTGCTGGATAAGAAGACTATTCTGTATACTATCATCGCTGTAGCCTTCAATTCCCTATTCCTGTATCTGACTGAGAGCTGGCGGATTGATTCCAGCGAGCCGGTGATTAACGCCATCTTTGCGGGCCTGCTGGCCGGAGGCGGGATCGGACTCATTATCCGGGTTGGCGGTACCACGGCAGGCACGACGATTCTGGCCCGGCTGGCTAATAAATACTGGGACTGGAATATCAGCTATGCGCTGCTGTTCTTTGACCTGATTGTGGCCGGACTGTCAGTCTTCGTCATCGGGATCGAGAAGGTGATGTTCACGTTCGTCATCCTCTTTATTGGAACGAAGGCGATGGAGTTCATTATCGAAGGGGTAAATCCCAAAAAAGCCGTGACCATTATTTCGGCTGAGCATGAGCGCATTGCGGCCAGGGTTACAGAGTTAATGGACCGCGGAGTAACCGTGCTGAAGGGCTACGGATATTATACCGGCGATGATAAGAATGTGCTCTACATTGCCATCAGCAAGCAGGAGGTA
The DNA here is from genome assembly GCF_000758625.1 of Paenibacillus sp. FSL R7-0273. NCBI lineage: Bacteria > Bacillati > Bacillota > Bacilli > Caryophanales > Paenibacillaceae > Paenibacillus > Paenibacillus sp. FSL R7-0273. Next base: position 5,423,318 of record NZ_CP009283.1, on the reverse strand, counting down.
TCCATGCTCAAAAAAATCGTGCGGTCTGAGGACAAAAATGCCTTTGTTACCATCCACGATGTGCGCGATGTGTTCGGCGAGGGCTTTATCGATATTTCCAAATAAAAGGGCCCGGGCGAAAAGTCATTGCCGTTTCACCCAGTCAGCGGCGGGCAAATCACATATGCTATGGTGTACTCTCAATCATGAAGGAGGAATTGGAAATGGGTTGTTATGGTGAAAATGTAGGTCCAGTTGGCGGAGCAAACTGCGGATACGGCAGTCCTTTTACTTCTACTGCTGCAATTCTGGTATTGTTCATCCTGCTGGTAATCATCACTAAGGCTTTCTGGGTATAACTGAACAAATACAATGTGGCCCTGCCGGTTCCGGCAGGGCTGCTTTTATGCAGCCGGGAAGGACACGCCGGGGAATTGTCGAAAATTTAAAGAAAATTTGGTAATAAGCGGTTCGCCGCCCGCCTTCTATGGGTAACTCCCTGTTTGTAGGTATGAGATGAATACGGACAAGAAAGGAGGGAAACCTGTGTTCTTTGATCAAACACCCTATGACATTAAGCTGGACTGGGGTCAAAGAGGGGCGAGAGCTGCAGCGGAGCGCGGAGACATCGTCATCATTGTCGATGTACTGAGCTTCTCGTCCACTGTTGTAACGGCTGTCGAGCATAAGGCTAACATCTACCCGTATCCCCCGCCGGCCAATGAACAGGCCAGAACCTATGCCAGGGAGCTGGGTGCAGAGCTCATCCGCGGCCGCTCAGAGGCTGTAAGAGCAGGGGGACATTCGTTGTCACCGCTGTCCTTCAGCTCTGCTGATTATGACCGTGACTTTGTCCTGTGTTCCATGAACGGTGCAGCATGTACATGGATTGCCGCACAGGTGCCCGCACTGCTGGTCGGCTGTCTGCTGAATGCATCGGCTGTGGCAGAAGCTGCCAATCTGCTGAGGCTTGAATCAGGAGCGGCCATCACGGTCGTTCCCTGCGGTGAGAAATGGCCGGATGTTATCGGCTCCGAGAATAATCTCCGGCCCGGCATTGAAGATTACCTAAGCGCGGGACTCATTCTCTCTAAGCTGTCAGGGAGCAAATCTGCGGAAGCGGAGGTCTGCATCGGTGCGCTGCGGTCCTCCGGGCAGCGGATCCGGGAGCTGATCTGGGAATCCTCCAGCGGCCGGGAGCTGCGTGAGCGGGGATTCGAAGCCGATGTGACCTATTGCTGTCAGGTGGATATCAGCTATGCTGTGCCGGTAATGCAGCATAACCGGTTTGTTAATGTGCTGTGTCTGGCTTGACCGTTGGCGATTGACCGGGCAGAATTGCAGCATCGCATTGCTGCATCGCAAAAGGTATACATTTTCAGCCAGTCTTAAGCCGGATTTCATACTGAATTAAGCTAAGCGCTGTATAGTAATGACATACCCCCCTTATTCATAGATTTGGACCCTGCCGGACGCCGGCGGGGTCATTTTTTTGTGTACGGGAGCATGCGCATTCATCCCTCAGGCTCCTGCAGAAGAATCGAGAAGGTTTCGGTTTCGTGATCGACCTCGATTGCCGCGATGCCGACGAAATCAGGTATTTCAGGGTGAACCGCGTCTACGCTGTAATCCGGATGAGCCAGCAATAACCGGATAACCTGAATAGCTTCCATATCGCTCCTCCTCAAAGGATTTATGAACGTATTGTCCCCGCAGTGGTTATCTAATATGTCTGTGGATGAATTTTCTCTCCTCGCTGCGCTCCATTACAGCCATCAGCTGGCCCTGAAAGATCCGCCGCTGAATCTGGTCAATCCGCTGCACGGCCAGCTCCTCGGGTACCTGGAATGTAGAGGCTATATGATATACAGCATCTTCCCGCAGCTCAGGCAAGGGTCTGGCGGAGATCATGGAGTAAGGCATGGCTGCATAGAGAATAAAGCGTTCGGATTCGTCCTGCTGTGCCTGTGTGAACTGGCCGGGCATCAGGATACGGCTGCCGGCGTGGCGGAGCAGATGGCAGAGCTCATGAAGGAATTCAAGGCGCTGCAGCTCGGGCGGGAGCCGGTTGTCCAGGAACATGGTATACATGCCCGCTGAGGCCTCCACGCTCTTGCTGCGGACATCCAGATAATGCACCCAGATGTTGAGCCGTTCGGCTATGTAAGAAATAGAAATATCGGACGGGCGGGTTACCTGCAGACGCTGATATAAATCCTCCGTCCAGCTCTCAAGAGCAGTCATCTGGTAATAGGATTGCATATTATCACCTCTAAATAGGATCGTATGTTCGCATTTACGGGTAAAAGAAAAGCCCGTAGGGCTAAGGGGACCGGTATTGACCGGAACTGACGTTCTTATGTATTTAAGGATAAAACAATTAAACCTGAATATCAAGTGTTTTTCCAAGATCCGGATGCGGGCTCTGCTGAAGCATCTGGGCCATATTCTGCGCCAGCACCTCAGCTGTGTTTTTGGCTATACTCATAACCTGCAGGCCGGCAGCCTGCTTAAGAGAAGCCTGGCCCATGGCAATGGATAATGCGGCTACGTCCATTATGCACCTCCTGTTATTCTCGCATTTTTGGGTATTAGCAGTGCTCCTATTGTATATCGACTGCATGAAGCCGGTTCATTAGTCTTTACCCTCCGATAGGCGAATAGAGATGTTTGCCGATTGGCCCAAACTGCCGGATCAGCTGATACATATTCTGTGGCGTGGGCATAAACATTACAGGGAGGAATTAAATAATGGGTGCAGATTACGGTTGCGGTTGCGGAAACAATGTTGGCGGAGTGAATCAGGGACCTCCGGTCGTACCGGTTGTAAGCCCTTGGATGACCTCAACCAATGCGATTCTGGTTCTGTTCATTTTGCTGGTTATTATCACAAGAGCCTGTTTGTTCTAAAAAAGCTTCAGTAAGCAGCAGCTCCGCCGGTAAAAGTCCCGGCGGAGCTGCTGTCTGTCCGTTCCTATTTGAACATGAACTCTACCCGTGTCCCGTCGGCATAGCCTTCGAGCTGGTTGCCTACCCAGCTGCCCGCCCCCCGGTTATCACTCGGTGTTATGTATTCAATGTCGGCTCCGGCGCCGCCCTCGGCACACATTGCCATCGGCCACTCATCGCGGTCATAGCCTTTTTTGGTCGGGACGCCTTTAAGGGATTCCTTGCGGTTCTCCTCTGCGTCCTCACGGCTGATCGTACAGATCGCAGACTCGCCGTTCTTGATCGCTTCCTGGATGTGCTCAGCCGTTTCCGGATAGCGGTCTGAAGGGAAAACCAGCTGTACGACCTCAGAGCCGCCGCCGGAAGGCGTTGGCGTGACCGGTAGGCCGTTCTCTTCAAACCAGTAAGCTGCCAGTGCAAGCAGAACAACAATAATAAGGCTAGGGATAAATTTCTGTTTCTTCACATGCTCCTCCTGATGATGCGGAATCTTGTTGCTTCGGTCTACTCAGTATAGCTTATAATTAGCAGATTTTAGTATACTAAATAAGAAAAATAGACCGAATAGGTCGTAAGGATCGGGAGGAAGATCAGATGAGGGCTGAACTATCAATAGAAGATGAAACGCTGGTTGCTGCTGCCGGGGAGATTATCAAGAAGCGCTACGAGTGGGAAAGGCATCATGTCGGTGCGGCGCTCCGCACCAAAACGGGTGAGATTTTTACTGCGGTGCATCTGGAAGCCAGCCTGTCCCGGGTAACTGTTTGTGCAGAGGCGATGGTCATCGGCAAGGCTATTTCGGAAGGCTACAAAGAGTTTGATACTATTGTTGCAGTAAGGCATCCGGACCCGGACAGTGAGGACAGAGAAATCAGGGTGGTATCTCCCTGCGGCATGTGCCGTGAGCTGATTGCCGATTACGCAGAAGACTGCAGGGTGATCGTTCCCCGGGAAGAAAATCTGGCAAAGACCGATATTCTGGATCTGCTGCCAATGCGATACTCCCGCCAGCAACAGCCATAGCAGGCTAGATTTATTCATTAATACATACTTGTACTAAGCTTACAGCACGTAATTTTGTGAAAAAGTTCATTGAAAATTAAAATATTATCCCTGTTTACCCGCCATCCGCCGCTTCCCTGTAACGGTTGTCCCCATACAATGGTACAAAAAAAGGATGGTGGAACAAATGGAACAGCGCATACTCCGGGATCTGCTCGACTCCGCATCCCGGCTGGTAAATGATGCAGCGTGGCAGACAGCCTTCCGCGCTTTGCTGCGGGCTCCGGCGGATGAGAAGCTGGCAGCGCCGGCGCTGAAGCTGTTGAATAATCTGTACTCACTGCAAGGCAAGGGGATTATCAGCGGGATACACGATTATCTGGAAAGTGCAGATGAGTTCAGCAACAAGCTGAAGAATACAAGCGGCCAATATGTCGGGCTTCACGGCTACGAGCTGGGGGCGATCGGCAACCAGACCGAGGCACTGATAGCCAACCAGCGTCAGTGGGTGACAGACAGCGCTATCCGCTGGCACAAGGCTGGAGGGATTGTCACCATGAGCTATCATGCCAATCTGCCGGGGAAGGCTCCGGCCTGGTCGAATGTCTCGATGAACCTCAGCGAAGCTGATTTTGCCAGATATATTACACCGGGTACCACTCAGTACACTGCGCTGCTGGCAGATCTGGACAAGGCAGCCGTCTACCTCAAAAAACTGAATGACGCAGGCGTACCCGTCCTCTGGAGACCTTATCATGAGATGAACGGCGGCTGGTTCTGGTGGGGGCAGAAAAGCCGGTTCACCGAGCTGTGGAACCTCATGTTTGACCGCTACACCGTGTATCACGGGCTGCATAACCTGCTCTGGGTGTGGAGTCCCAATGCCCAGAACCAGTGGAGCCATGAGCCGTCCAGATACTATCCCGGCGCAGGCAGGGTAGATGTGCTGGCGCTCGATATTTATGACGGGGACTTTAAAGACAGCCATCACGACGGGCTGTGGGATCTCGGCCGCGGCAAGCTAATCGCCATCGGGGAGAACGGCAAGCTGCCTTCTGCAGCTGTCCTGGCCAAATCCCAAAATAAATGGTCCTACCAGCTGACCTGGGCCAAGCTGCTGTACGAGCAGAATACGGAGGCGGTAATCAAGGCTTTTATGAATGACGGCTTTGTCATTACCAGGGATGAGTATAAGGCCTTGGTAGCCGCAGGGGAGCAGACGCATCCTCCGGGAATTAAGGGCGAATATTTCAATAATATGACGCTGAGCGGAGCACCTGCATTGGTCCGGACAGATTCCGCAATTAACTTTACATGGAGGCAGGCGAGCCCAGACCCGCTAATTAATGCCGACTTCTTCGCTGTACGATGGACCGGTAAGCTGATACCTGACTTCAGCGAGACTTACAATCTCTACACCTACTCCGATGACGGCATACGGGTGTGGGTTGACGGGATCCTGGTGATCGACAGCTGGGTCAAGCAGAGCGGAACAGAGCGCAAAGGCAGTGTACAGCTGATCCAAGGCAAGCTGCATGAGCTGAAGGTTGAGTACTATGAGAACCAGGGTGACGCCAAGGCAATCCTCATGTGGGAGAGCCATAGCCGTCCGAGAGAGGTTATTCCTGCCGATGCTTACGTGCTGGCTTAGCGATGAAATTTGCAAAAGGATATCCAATTTGAGGAGGTCTTTTTGCAATGAAGACGCTTTAAAATTGAAATATGGCTGATTCGAGCTTTTTTTACATTAATTTCATTTGCGCTTTACAAAACCCGCCATTATTCTGTTAAGTGGAGGGATTTGAAAAGATGAAAAAAACCTTACTGACAATTTTACTAATGATGGTAATGATCCTTAGTGCCTGCAGCAATAACAGCTCTGCGCCAGCCTCAGAGGAGGAGGTACAGGAGACGGTACAGAACTTCTACAATGAGATGTCAAAGTTTGACGAGATGGGCAAGTCTTCGCTGGAGAATTTCAACACGACGCTTACCTCATATTCGACGGGAGAGGCTACAGACAAAGAGCTTGAGAAAGCCCTTGACTCCTTTCAGGATACAGCCTCAGATATTGCCGACCAGGTTAATGAGGTGAAAATCTCCAAAAGCCTGCCGGAAAATATTGAGACACTGCTGAGAGATGCGGCAATTGCATTCCAGAGCGCCTATTCCATCAAGGAGCAGGCTTCCCGGAGTGCGGCTTCCCCTGAGGTGACTGCCGATGAATTCAATGCCATGAATCAGCAGGCGGATGTGGCGATGCTGTATGGTATTTCTAAGGTTAATCAGGCAAGAGTGGCTGTTGGGCTTCTGGAAGAGGATGCCGCAGCCGAGACGGAGCTTGGGAGCGTTCCCGGGACTGTCGTAGGCACAGAAGCAGTTGAATCCGGCGTGGATGCGGACGGAACCCCTGCAGATAGCGGAGCCGGGGCCGGTAATTCGGCGAACTGACATCAGCTTTGCTTAAGGATTATTATTTGAGGCGCTGTACAGCCTGTCTGTGCGCGCCTTTTGCTTGCGGCCCGGCGAATCCCAGAAGACCGGCTGCCGGTGCCTGGCTGCTGTAATTATTTTCTGCTTGCTTACGGGACGGGTCTGCGAATATAATACGAATACAAACGTATGTTCGTATTGTTTTGGTGTGGATAAGTGAATATAACTTGAGGAGGAGCGGCTATGGGCAAACAGCTGGAGGAAGGATTGCAGGAGGGCCGGAGGATGCTGCCGGAGCAGGTACAGGAAGTCTGTACAGCTGAGTATGATATAGTGAGCAATGACGGACGGCCCGATCTGCAGCAGAAGCTGAAGGAGATTGAGCAGACGCTGGCTGTGTCACTAAAATATCACAAACGGGTATCCGTTGTTCTGCACGGTCAAGGTGAGCCCAGACAAATTAGCGGCTTTGTCACCTCCATTCATACCCACTCGCGCGAAATCAAGCTGCAGTGGGCAGAGGAATGGAAATGGGTTCATGTGGACGATATTGCGGAGGCCTGCATCCTTTAGCCTTCCGTCTTTTCATAAGCAATCAGTGTAACTGCGCTGTTGCCTGTGATCCGGGCAAGCTCAGCTTCAGCCTGCCGGATGATTTCGACTGCGTCCTCCCGTTCGCTGAGAGCCGCCACCTTATAATGTTCGCTGTGAATATCCATGGACAATTCCACCCTTCATTCATGTAAGTTCGTCTTATATAATGTGGCCTATTTTGCGGAAAAGCATCCAGACTGTATCCCTTTTTATGGTATAGTAGGTAAAACTGTGAAAGGGTGAGGCTTATGTTTGATCCGCGGACACCGCTGGGCGGTTCTGATGTAGATGCAGCAAAGCTTAGGGCCAAGGAGCAGGAAGAACGGATTGTCTCCGGGCGTCATAAGGGCTTTTTTTCGGAGGCGGTTGATTTATTGATTGTAGGCGGAATTATCATCCTGCTGATCGTTGTATGGGGATGGCTGGCATAGCTGTTTTGTATAGGAGTAGAGGGACCCTGGTATCCGGGGTCTTTTGTCTTTTATTTGGGGGAATCATGAATAGCTGCATGCACTGTAGGCAAATCGTACAAGCAAAGCAGGCGAAGCGGGCATTTACTGTATCAGGGGGTGAGGAAAATGCTGACATTAGATCAGGTGAAGAGTAAGTCGGCAGGCTGGCTGGGGAATCTTCATCCGGTTCTGCTGGCCGGGGCTACTGCTCTGATCCAGCGCAGCTATGCCAAAGGCATCCCGATCGTCATCACACAGGGCCTGCGTACCATCGCCGAGCAGAATGCGCTATATGCTCAAGGCCGCACGAAGCCGGGGAGCATTGTGACCAATGCCAGAGGAGGCACCAGTTACCACAATTACGGTCTGGCGATTGATTTTGCCCTGCTGCTGCCTGACGGAAAAAATGTCTCCTGGGACATCTCCCGGGACGGTAATAAGGATAAGATCGCTGACTGGCAGCAGGTGGCTCAGGAGGCCAAGAAGCTGGGGTTTGCCTGGGGCGGGGACTGGACCTCCTTCAAGGACTATTCCCATCTGGAAATGACCTTTGGACTGACCACCGAGCAGCTGCGTGCCGGTAGGCAGCCGACGGTGCAGCAGGTAAAGGATGCGCTGGCTGTCATTAACGGACCGGCCGCCGGAACCGACCAGGCTATATCGGTCACACTGAACGGGGTCAAAATTACCAGCGGCCTGCTGGAGAACGGTATAACCTATGCGCCGGTACGGGCGGTTGCTGAAGCGCTTGGGGCAAGCGTCACTTATGATGCTGCCAGCAGGACGGTGAACCTCATCAGGGAATAAGAACCACTTGTATAGATGATGAGCTACATGGGGAAATTATCAGCGAAATACAAATTCCTCAAAGGGGGCACATCACTTGAACAAGCTGGTCACGAGCCTTGCCTGCGGTACGCTATTATCAATGAGTCTCATGGGATCCGGTTATGCAGCTAATGCTGCTGGAACCGGTGGAGGAATGGGAGCATCCATTCCAGACACCGGCAGAACCGGAATGCAGACTGAACGTATCCGTGAGACAAATGGTACAACAGGCACTCACTTGCTGAACGGAACAGGTAGCCGGATGATGAACCAGACCGGGAACACGATGAACCGCAATGGCGATACCCTGATGAACAGAGTAGAGCAGAGCGGCGACAAAATGATGAACAACGCCACTGGCACAATGCGCAGAGGCGGGAACATGGTGAACAACGCGGTCCGGGGCAATGACAACAGCTCTGTCTCCCCGCTGTCCAGCAACACCGAGACCGGCAGATACCGCGCCACCAGCACAACCACCAACACAGACAACGACAGAGGCTCCAACTGGGGCTGGCTCGGTCTGCTCGGCCTGCTGGGTCTTGCAGGCATGCGTAACCGGAGCGGCGAGCGGGAACGCCACTAGCAGGTAACCAGCTGCTGTACGCCCTTCGGGCGGCTATGAGTAGGATCAGGGGCAGTGATGCCCCTGATTTTTGGTTTATTAGTGGTTAGTGTGAGCGTCTCTGAGCGCTGTGTACGAGGATCAAAGGCAAAAATGCCTTTGGATTGACTCGTTTGGTGCAGATGAGGGAAATCAAGGGCAAAAATGCCTTTGAATTAGCACTTATAGTGCAGACGGCGTGAATCAAAGGCAAAAATGCCTTTGAATTAGCTCATTTGGCGCAGATGGCGGGAATCAAAAGCAAAAATGCCTTTGAATTAGCTCGTATGGTGCTGGTGGCGGGAATCAAAAGTAACATTGCTCTGTAGTGTGCTGTTCGTGTAAAGGGGCAACGTCACTGTGCAATTGCAGAGGTTACTTTATAGAACAAGCCCTACCCATTTATTCGACACTATTCTTACTTAAGGTACAAGAAGAAATATTGGAAATATAGATTGCGTATCCAGTAGATACGTGATAAGATATTACTTGTCGCGTTACAACGCACATTATATGCCGGGGTGGCGGAACAGGCAGACGCACAGGACTTAAAATCCTGCGGTACGTGAGTACCGTACGGGTTCGACCCCCGTCCTCGGCACTACAGTGAAAACCTTGAGAAATCAAGGTTTTTTTGTTTTTCTATAGTACGTATGCATAGATATGACTTGCTCATTTTATCCTCCTCCAGCACAATCCTAATCTTTCAGCGCGGCCTCCCTCATCCAATCATACTCCACCCTAAGCTTACCTCGAGCAATGAACTTCTTCACCCAAGCCCTATATAACTAAACATACGTACCTGCTTGCTAATTTTGAAACGTTTCCAAATTAACTATTGAAACGTTTCCACTTTGGTGCTATTATAATTTTCAGAAGAGAGTCGGAGGTGTTAAATGACAAGCATTAAAGATGTAGCCAACCTAGCCGGCGTTGCAGTAGGTACCGTGTCCAGAGTCATTAACAACTCTGGCGCCGTCAAACCGAAGACACGCCAAAAGGTAGAAGCAGCCATACAGGAACTGAATTATTTCCCGAATGAAGTGGCCCGTAATTTTAAAATGCAGAGGTCCAGGATGGTCGCCTTATTGCTGCCGAGTATCTGGAATCCTTTCTTTTCTGAGCTGGCGTATTACATTGAGGATGAGCTGGACCGGGAAGGCTATAAGCTGATGCTGTGCAACAGCGGCGGCAAGCCCGAGAAGGAGCTGTATTATCTCGATATGCTGCGGCAGAACAAGGTGGCTGGAATTGTTGGCATAACTTACAACGATATCGAGAATAATGTGAGCAATGATATTCCGATCGTAAGCATTGACCGGCACTTTAACAAGAAGATCACCTGCGTCACTTCGGATAATTATGAGGGAGGGCGTCTTGCCTTAAGGGAGCTTGTGAAGGCGGGAGCCAGGAAGCCGGCTTTTATGGGGAGCGTCACCTCTGTGTTCAGTGAGACCATGAACCGGAGAGAGGGCTTCATCCATGAGGCGCAGGCTTTGGGCGTCGATTACGTAATCTACGAGAAGCCGGACCCCATCGTGGACAACCAGGCCTTTATTAACGAATTTCTGCATAACCACGGCGATGCAGATGGCATTTTTGCCATTACCGATATGCTTGCCGCCTGTTATATCGATCAGGCCAGCAACCAGGGTATCCGGGTTCCTGAGGATGTGAAGGTTATCGGCTATGACGGCATCCAGGACAGTCCGTATTTTCATCCTATTCTGTCTACCATCAGGCAGCCGGTGGAAGAAATGGCGCGCATGACGATCAGACTGCTATATGACAAGATCGAAGGCATTCCGCTGGATAAGCAGGTGTACCGTATACCTGTCGTGTTCAGGCAAGGCGAGACTACATGATCTCCTGCAGGTCAGAGAAACATCAGCATATCCGTATGGATGCACCGACTGGCGTTTTTCTTTTCAAAATTGGAAACGTTTCAAGTTCGAGAATATATTTTTTATCCCAAATTGGAAACGTTTCAAAAGACTGTTTATTTTACATTGAAAGGGAGTATAAGCGTGAATTCAAGAACCAGTACGGCAGATCCCTCCATGATCAAACCGGGCCGCAAAAGATGGAGCCGGTTCAAGCGCGACTATGAGCTGTACCTGTTTTTGCTGCCGATCATTATTCTGTATCTCGTATTCAAATACTATCCGATGTACGGGGTGCAAATTGCGTTTAAGGATTTCTCGCCGAGCCAGGGGATCTGGGGGAGTGAATGGGTAGGCTTCCAGCACTTTAAGGATTTTTTCGATGCTTATAATTTCTGGACCATCATCGGTAATACGCTCTCCCTCAGTTTTCTTTCACTGTTGTTCGGCTTCCCGGCGCCCATCATCATCGCTATTATGCTCAATCAGATGCTTGGCAAGTCCTATAAGAAATTTGTCCAGACTGTAATTTATGCGCCGCACTTTATTTCGACCGTTGTGCTTGTCGGGATGCTTAATGTGTTTTTATCGCCCAACAGCGGTCTTGTTAACCACCTGATTACCGCGTTTGGCGGGCAGCCCATCCTCTTTATGGCTGATGAAGGCTGGTTTCGTCCGCTGTATATCCTCTCAGGCATCTGGCAGGAGACAGGCTTCGCCACAATTATCTACCTAGCTGCGCTTGCGGGAGTCAATCCCGAGCTGCATGAAGCGGCTATCATGGACGGGGCGAGCAAATGGAAGCGCGTGTGGTACGTGGATATTCCGAGCATTTTGCCGACGATTGTTATTCTGCTGATTCTCGCACTTGGCAATATTATGAGCATCGGTTTTGAAAAAGCATTTCTGATGCAAAGTGATCTGAACTATGCCACCTCCAATATTATCCCGACCTATGTCTATGAAATGGGGATTCAGAAGGCCCAGTACAGCTTTTCTACGGCAGTCGGCCTGTTCAACTCCCTGATTAATATCATCCTGATTTTCACCGTAAACCGGATCGCCAAAAAGATGACAGAAACCAGCCTGTGGTAAGGAGGAAACAATCATGAACCTATTAATGAAGCGAAAAAGCAGAGGGGACGCATGGTTTGACATCATTAACTATATTTTGCTGACCCTCATTATGCTGCTCGTGCTATACCCGCTGTACTTTGTGCTGGCTGCCTCATTTAGCGATCCCAATTATATCTACTCCGGTGAGGTCTGGCTGTTTCCGAAAGGCTTCACGCTGGACGGCTATGAGCGGATATTCAGTGACTCCTCCATCTGGATTGGGTATGGGAATTCAATTCTGTACGCGACTCTGGGAACCTTAATTGGAGTAGCCGTGACGGTTTTTGCAGCGTATCCGCTGGCCCGTAAGGATCTGGCCGGGAAGTCGGTCATTATGTGGTTTTTGCTGGTTACGATGTTCTTCAGCGGCGGGCTGATTCCGACCTACCTGCTGATAAAAGATTTGCACATGCTGAATACGATGTGGGCACTGGTCATTCCCGGGGCAGGCGGTGTATTTAACGTCATCATTGTCAGAACCTTTTTCCAGTCCTCCATACCGGATGAGATGTGGGAAGCGGCCTCAATTGACGGATGCTCGAACACCAGATTTTTCTGGAGCATTGTCCTTCCCTTGTCCAAGTCCATACTGGCGGTAATGGTGCTGTATCATGTGGTCGGCTTCTGGAACGGTTTCTTCGACGCCTTGATCTACCTGAATGATGAGAGCAAGTACCCGCTGCAATTGGTGCTCCGCAACATTCTTGTCCAGAATCAGGTCAATTCAGGGATGATGATCGATGTGGAATCCTATGCAGCCAAAATGCGCGTAACTGAGCTGATTAAATACGGGGTCATCATGGTATCCAGTCTGCCGCTGCTGATTTTGTATCCGTTCCTGCAAAAGTATTTTGTCAAAGGCGTAATGATCGGTTCTATCAAGGGCTGATTCTCATTTCAGGTACTTGAGAGGGGGGATGTCCCGCCGTATTCAGGCCAAAAATAGCAGTGCAACAGTTAACAGGTGTGATGAACAAAAGGGAGGTTATGGATAATGAAGTCTTTATTCAAAAATGCGGGGATTGTGGTGCTGGCCGGAGCGTTTGCGCTGAGCGGGTGTTCAAGTAACGGAAACGGGTCAGAGAATCAGGCCGAGAATCCGGATCAGGAAGCGAATTTCAATGCAACCGGTCTTCCTATTGTAAATGAAGCAGTCTCTTTAAGAATGGTGGCCCCGAAGGCGGCTTTGGCCCCGGAGTTTACAGAGATGGAAATCTTCAAGCGGCTGGAGCAGGAAACCAACGTGCAGATTAACTGGGAGAACATTCCTGATACCGACTATACAGAGAAGAAAAACCTGCTGCTGGCGAGCGGCGACTTGCCGGATGCCTTTTATGCGGCCGGATTTACCGACTATGAGCTGATCAATTACGGTGAAGACGGAACCCTGATTCCGCTGGAGGATTTAATTGAGCAATATGCCCCTAATTTGAAAGCGCTTCTGGACCGCCGTCCTGATATCAAATCATCCATTACTGCACCAGACGGGCACATCTACGGGCTGCCTTCCTGGGAAGAGAATAACCTGGGAACAAACCCTTTCTTTCACGTTATCAATAAAAGCTGGCTGGATAAGCTGGGCCTGAAGGTGCCGGAAACGCTGGATGAATACACCGAAGCACTGCTGGCCTTCAAAACACAGGACCCGAACGGCAACGGCAAGCAGGACGAAATTCCGCTTAGCTTTATGCACATGCAGTGGTGTATGGATATCGCCGGACTTTTCGGTGCCTTTGGACTTCCGGATAACCTGGAGCACCGTGTCGTCCGGGACGGTAAAGTTATTTTTACGGCAACTCAGCCTGAATACAAGGAAGCTCTGAATTATTTTCATGAAAAATGGTATAAGCAGGGTCTGATCGATCCGGAATCCTTCACTCAGGATGCAGCACAGTATCTGGCCAAAGGCAAAACGACAGATGAGACGCTGGGCTCCTACGTCTGGTGGGAAGTAGAGGAGGTTGTCGGTACCGAACGTGCCAAGGATTATGTTCTGCTGTCACCGCTTAAAGGCGCGGATGGAGAGCAGACGATTGGACGCGCCAATGGCGGCGGGCCGGGACGCGGGTCCTTTGTCATTACCAAAGAGAACAGCAATCCGGAAATCACCATGCGCTGGATCGACCAGCAGTATGAACCTTACATGGCCGCTCAAATCCACTGGGGCCCGCTGGATGTCGTATACAAGAAGGACGATAACGGTAAGCTCGTGAATCTGCCGCTGCCTGAGGGAGCGTCTGCAGGTGAATTCCGCCAAAAGGTTGCTCCGGGATCCGGCGCGCCTGGCGTCATTACCTTCGATGACTTCGGAAAAGTGGTAGATATGGAGCCCCGCGCCCAGCAGCGCGCTGAAGACCTGGCGAAATACTACAATCCTTATATGGAAAAGGAAAACTATCCGGGCATCTTCTTTGAGCCGGAGGAGCTGGATACCATCAACAAAATTGAGCCGGAACTGATCAAGTATGTAAATACACAAAGAGGAAAATTCATTGTAGACGGCGGCGCAGATGAGGCTTGGGACAACTATATCAAGACACTGGAAAAGATGGGCCTGAATGAATTGATGGAAATCTACCAGACCGGACTGGACCGCTACAATGCAAATCTAAAACAATAAATAAATAGAGGGTTAGGTGGGGAGAAGCTGTGCTAGATGTTATCGCGATTGGAGAAGTATTGATAGATTTTACTCCGGCAGGCCGTTCAGCCGCGGGGAATGAGCAGTTTGAGTGCAATCCTGGAGGAGCTCCGGCTAATGTGGCCGCTGCGTTGTCCCGTCTGGGTGCAAGATCGGCACTCGTAAGCAAGGTGGGGGCGGATTCCTTTGGCTCCTTACTGCAGAGTACACTGCTAAGCAGCGGTGTGGATGTAGAAGGTGTATCGCTAACGGACGAAGCAAGTACGACTTTGGCCTTTGTACATCTTGATGAGCAGGGAGACCGGTCCTTCAGCTTCTTCCGGAAGCCGGGCGCGGATACCTTCCTGCATTCAAAGGATGTTCCGCTGGAGCGGATTGACAGCTGCAAGGCACTGCATTACGGCTCATTGTCTATGACTCATGAACCTGCCCGTACAGCAACCAGGACGGCCGTTCTTAAGGCTAAGGAAGCAGGAGTACTGCTGTCGTTTGATCCGAATATCCGGTTTGCGTTATGGGAGAGCAAAGAGGAAGCGAGACAGCACATACTTTGGGGTTTGAATTATGCCGATATCCTGAAGGTTTCGGAAGAAGAGCTTTCTTTTATTACGGGAACAGACGATATTGTAAAAGGTTCACTTGCGCTTCAGCAGCAATTTGATATTACACTCATTGTCGTTACTTTAGCGGAAAAAGGCTGCTATTATCGTCTGGCCGGCCAGGATGGATATGTGCCGGGGGTTAAGGTCAAGGCCATCGATACGACAGGAGCAGGAGATGCTTTTCTGGGCTGCCTGTTATATAAGATTCTGGATAACGGGGGCTCCCTGAAGGAGCTGACCGCTCAGCAAATCACCAGCATGCTGACTTTCGCCAATGCCGGCGGAGCATTAGTAACAACACGAAAGGGGGCTCTCGGGTCCATGCCGACAACAGAAGAGATTAACCGCTTGATGGAGTCCAGCCAGCTGGATAATGCCGAACGGTTCAGACCCGGGTTCCACTTTTCACCTCCCGACAACTGGGCGAATGATCCCAACGGATTAGTCTATTACAAGGGAAGCTATCATCTATTCTATCAATATCATCCTTACAGTAATAAATGGGGGCCGATGCACTGGGGCCACGCCGTAAGTGAAGACCTGGTTCACTGGGAGCACGCGCCTGTTGCGCTTTTCCCGGATGAGCATGGAGCGATTTTTTCGGGCTGCTGTGTAGTGGACTGGAATAATAGCAGCGGTTTATTCGGAGATTCCCAGGGAGGACTCGTTGCGATCTTTACGCATGCGGATACCCATCCGGAGACAGGCCAGCCGCGGCAGCGCCAGAGTCTGGCCTACAGCAGCGATGAAGGTCAAACCTGGCAGAAGTATGATGGTAATCCAGTGCTTGCCGAGGAGGAGCTGGTAGACTTCCGGGATCCCAAGGTATTCTGGCATGCGCAAAGTGAACGGTGGATTATGGCGATTGTTGCGGGAGACCACGCCCGGTTCTATGCTTCAGACAATTTGCATGATTGGTCGCTGACGGGTGAATTCGGCAAAGAAGAAGGCTCGCATGACGGCGTCTGGGAATGTCCTGATCTGTTTCAGCTGCCGGTGGATGACAGCGGCCGTTCCAAATGGGTGCTTATTATCAGCATCGGGGACAATCCCGATTGTCCGGAAGGCTCGCGCACGCAATACTTCATTGGTGAATTCGACGGTAAGACGTTTGTTAATGACAACCCGGCCGATCATATCCTGTGGCTGGATTATGGCAGAGACAACTATGCAGGCGTTACCTGGTCGGATGTTCCGGAGCAGGACGGCCGCCGCGTGCTCATCGGGTGGATGAGCAACTGGAAATATGCCAACGAGACCCCTACCGGTTCCTGGAGAGGTGCAATGACATTGCCCCGCGCCTTGTCTTTGACCAGCAAGGAAGGGAGCGTCGTGCTGACCCAAATGCCTGTCCGGGAAATCGGGCAGCTACGCAAAGAATCCGTGAGCTGGAAGGATGTCACGGTTACGCCTGAGACTCCTTTCATACAGCAGACCCATTATAATCTGCTGGAGATTGAAGCAGAGCTGGATGTTCGTTCGGGGGATGGAATCTATATTCACCTGAAATCCTCCGGACAGGACGAGATCATTATCGGTTACGACCCTGCTGACAAGCGGCTGTTCACCGACCGCTCCCAATCGGGTGTAACTGATTTCCATCCTGCGTTTGCAAGCCGGCATGGTGCAAGCCTGGCTGCGGTGAATGGGCAGCTCAAGCTGCAAATCTGGCTGGACCGCAATGCGGTTGAAGTGTACGCGGACAATGGCCTGGTTGTGCTGACCGATCAGATCTTCCCTGAATCTCCGATTGAGCATATTGAGGTAAGGGCGCAGTCAGGGCAGGTGGTCGTGAACTCCCTGCAGATTCACAAGCTGGACGCTGTTCAGATTCCATATGTCAGTACAGGGCAGCCAACAAGGAGGAATGAGGCATGAGCAGCTCGGCGGGAGACCGCGGACTAACGAGATATTGGGCTTTTGATGAAGGAGCCGGAGCAGGTGCGCTGGAGAAAGTCACTGATACAGTGGATGATGTTCATTACGTGTTTAATAATGCGGAGTTTACCGATCCTTGTACTCCGCCATGGAGGAAGGGAGTGGCAGGAACCAGTCTCCTCTTCGATGGTTACTCAACCTATATTGATCATTCTGTACATGGAGAAGCTCGTAGTGGAGAGCCGGAATTTCTGACGGCCCTCAGCATCGGGGTATGGATTGCCCCGAGAACCTATGAGTGGGGGCATGAGGGCAAGCTGGCCGCCATTGTGAACAGGCATAATAAGGATGCTAAGCAGGGGTACCTGCTTGGCATGTTCCGTCACGGCTCCTGGTCCTTCCAAATTGGGCTTGCAGGCGGGGAATGGACCGAAATCTGGTCGCCGGACGGCTGTGAGCTGCCCAAGAATGAGTGGTCTTACGTAAATGCCGTGTTCAATGGGGATGAAGGCGAGCTTAAGCTGTATTTGAACGGCAGCGAGATTGCTTCGGCGGTGATACCTGCCGGTTCAAGACTGGCAGTAGCGGCAGATACGGATCTGCTCATCGGCAGGAACAATCACAGCAGCAAGCTTGCAGAAGTATTCACCCTGCATATGTTCAGCGGTCTTATGGATGAGCTGAAGATTTATAGCCGTGCCCTGAGCAGTGAGGAAGTGGCTGCTTCTTACTGGGAGGTGCTGACTGCTCATGGCGGTGTCCGGCCGCAAGTGGAATATGACGACATTAAGCTGGACCGTACTCCCCTGCTTGCAGACCGGCACAGACCGCAATATCATGTCAGCCCGCCGGCCCACTGGATGAACGAGCCTCATGCGCCAATCTATTTTGACGGACAATATCATCTGTTCTATCAGCATAATCCGCAAGGGCCTTACTTCCACCATATACATTGGGGGCATTGGGTAAGTGAAGATCTGGTGTATTGGCGCGATCTTCCTATAGCCCTGGCACCTGAGAAGGATCAGCTCGCACCCGACGGGATCTGGTCAGGAAGCGCTACTTATGATGCCGGCGGCCTGCCCGTCCTGTTCTTTACAGCCGGCAACGACAGTGCTTCACCGAATCAGAGCGTGGCGCTGGCCAGAAGCACTTATTCCGAAGATAAGGACCCTGATCTGGTCAGGTGGATCAAACATCCGGAGCCGCTTATTGTACAGGAGCAGGGAATGGGGGCATTCGGGGATTTCCGGGACCCGTTCGTGTGGAAGGATGAGGACGGCTGGTATGCCCTGGTCGGATCGGGGACGGAAGGCGGAGCAGGAGCAGCGCTCGCATTTATGTCAAAGGACATGCTGAACTGGACGTACAAAGGATCATTCTTTGAAGCGGACCTTCAGAAGTTCCCTTACCTTGGCCCGATCTGGGAGCTTCCGGTATTCCTTCCTCTGGGCAGTGACAAGCAAGGCGTGATTAAGCACCTTCTGCTGGTCAGTCCTGTAGGAGCTGGCGCTGATGTTGAAGTGTTCTACTGGATCGGACAGCTGGATAAGCACAATCTGTCATTCATACCGGATCAGGAGGAACCGCAGCTTATTGATGTCGGTGATTTCCATTTTACCGGCCCGAGCGGAATGGCCGATCCGGTGACAGGCAGGAATATCGTCTTTACGATCGCGCAGGGTGACCGTACATCCGTGCTGGAATACCAGTCAGGCTGGGCTCATAACGGCGGTTTGCCGGTAAGCGTGTATTTACGGGAGGATGGAAGGCTTGGAGTCGAGCCTATTCAGGAACTGCAGTCCTTACGGGGTGAGAAGCGATTATCGCTTCGTGACAAGTCATTAACAGAAGCGAATGACCAGCTGAGGGATATTCAGGGCGATATGCTGGAGATTCAGCTGGAAATGGAGCGGGGCAGTGCTGCACAGCTTGGAATCAAGGTCCGGTGTACACCGGATGGAGAGGAAGAAACGCTGCTGTATTATGACTGGAAGGAATCCATGCTTTTGGCCGACCGGACGAAAACATCGCAGCATCCGGAAGAAAGATGCAGCGGGATTCAAGGGGGCAAGCTGGATTTATGCGGCGAGAACCTGAAGCTGCATCTCTATCTGGACCGCTCCATGGTCGAAGCCTATGCCAACGGACTTAAGAGCCTGACAACCCGGGTGTATCCGGGCCGCAAGGATGCTTTGGGACTTGAGCTCTGGGGAGATGGCGAGCCATTGGTGAAGTCGATGGAGATTTGGGAGATGAAGTCTATATGGTAAGGCGGAGCGCTACGGCGCTCCTTCCCTCATGGGTACAGCAATTAACGCAAACAAGTAGATAGTTGATTGTAAGCGCTTCATTTAATCGCAAATAATGAAGGAGGCTTGTTAATGAGGAAAGCTAATCGAAATACATCCTGGATTTCCAGAGTGGTAGCGGGGGTTTTGGTTCTTCAGCTTACGGCTCCAGGTATTCAAGGCACAGCCGCAGCCGGGGTTGAGAAGGAAGGCTGGGAGGCTACGGCATCAAGCCCGGCTCCGGGACTGTCCGTTACCAGTTCAGTCTATCAGGCACCCAAGCTGGAAGGGAGCTCGTCCGTTACGGATGCGGTCTATGAGCTTGTGAATCCGGGCTTTGAAACCGGAGACTTGACGGGATGGACTGTAATTAAAGGAAACGCGTTTGGTCCGGATAGTGTATCCATGGAGTCCACCTGGTGGGCGGAACAAATCCCGTATAACCAGGAGGGTACTTATCATTTAAACGGCTGGAAATATGACGAGGCTGCTACAGGCGTGCTGCGGTCCGGCAGCTTCGAGCTGGGCGGCAGCGGCTGGATCAGCTTCAAGCTTGGCGGCGGCAAAAATCCGGATAAGGTCTATGTAAATATTGTTGAGGCGGATACGGGACAGGTGGTTGCCAGGTACGGCAACAGCGCATTCGCCGACGTGGGTTTCCCGAATCCCGCCCAGGGCCTGCGGCTTGCCAATATGGAGCAGTATAAGGCCGATCTTTCCGGACATTTGGGCAAGAAGCTGTACGTGGAGATCGTCGATAATGCAACTGCGGACTGGGGTTTGATTTTTGCAGATGCCTTTAATATGTACCATGAATCAGAGCCTGCCGGTGGCACTGTTGCTAAAGATATTAAGCCTGATTTTCAGCGGTATCAAATCCAGAATCCCGGCTTTGAAACTGGCGATCTTACAGGATGGACCGTGGTGGAAGGTGAAGCGTTCGGGCCAGAGAGCGTATCAGATGAAGCTACCTGGTGGGCGGAACAAATCTCGTACAATCAGGAGGGCAATTATCATCTAAACGGCTGGAAATATCCCGAAGCTGCGACGGGAGTCCTTCGTTCCAGCACCTTTGAGCTGGGAGGAACAGGATGGATTACCTTTAGGCTGGGCGGAGGCAAGCATACAGATCAAGCCTATGTAAGTGTTGTCGATGCGGATACCGGGAACCTGATTGCCAGATACGGCAACAGCGAGTTTAACGATTCCGGGTTCCCGGACCCGGCGCAGGGCATGAGGCTTGCCAATATGGAGCAGTACAAAGCGGACCTGTCCAAATATGCCGGCAAAAGACTCTATATCGAAATTGTTGATCATGCAGTCTCGGATTGGGGAGTAATTTTTGCGGATGATTTCCAGACCTTTAACGAGAGCGTGCCGGATGAAGGGGTGATGGCCGGCAACATCATTCCGACTGAAATTACGAATCGCAGTTTTGAGACAGGCAACTTTGAGGGCTGGACGGCCACTGGAGAGGCTTTTCAAGTAACGGATGAAGCTCACGCAGGTAAAGAGGGCAGTTTTTTTGCTAAATCCTCTCTCCAGGGACAGGGCTCTATTACCTCAAGCGCCTTCACACTTCAGGGAACCGGGACAATTAGCTTTAAGGTTGTAGACATTGTGAATCCGGAGAGTGCCTACGTAGGATTGTACGATGCCGGAACGGACGAACTGCTTGAAAAGACCGGGAATGCCATCGTAAATCAACAAATTACCTGGAATGTGCATAAGTACTACAACAAGAGCCTTTATATCAGGGTTATCGATTCGTCCGATCAGGCCCGGATCTCCATTGACGCTTTTCAGGCGAGGGGGACAGGTAACATCTTTTATATGAGTTTGGATGAAGGCACAGGAAAGAAGGCGCTTGAGGAAGTAAGCGGTCTTGAATACGACGTGAACTATGTGTTTAACAATGCCAGATATATGGACTCCAAGGACCCGAGATGGACTCCGCGCGGAGTCAAAGGAGGTGCCCTGCTGTTTGACGGATATTCGAATGATATCCAGGTGAGTGCGGAGGAGGTCATTCCTGCAGGCGATGCTTTAACTCTTGAAGCCTGGGTTGCTCCGCGCAGCTATGAATGGGGAGACGGGAATAAGCTGTCTGCCATTGTGAATCAGTCCGATCAGGATAAGGCGGAAGGCTTCGCGCTTGGCATGTACCGGCATGGCACATGGTCGATGCAGGCGGGAATAGGCGGACAGTGGATTCAGGTATGGGTTAAGGATCATCTGCTTGAAAAATACAAATGGAATTATGTGGCGGCCACCTTCGACAAGGAAGCCGGAAGGATTAAGCTCTACCTGAATGGTCAGGAAGTAGCATCTCAGGCAACCCCTGTCAGTATTCCGATCACACCGTCAACGGAGAACCTGATTATCGGAAAAAATAACAGATCTGCTGAGTTTGCGGGATTGTTCTCCTACAATATGTTCAGTGGACTTATCGATGAAGTGAAGCTGCAGAACAGGGCGCTCACGGGTCAAGAGATTCTGGCCGAGTATGAAAATGTGAAGACGCTTCACGGCGGTGCGGTTCCGGACATTCCAGACGGTGATATTGATGAAGACCCGGGTGTATTTGACGGGGATCAGCACCGCCCGCAGTACCATGCAATGCCGCCGCAGAACTGGATGAACGAAGCGCATGCACCGATTTATTTTGACGGTAAGTATCATTTATTCTATCAGCATAACCCGCAAGGTCCGTTCTGGCATCAAATCCACTGGGGACATTGGGTAAGTGACGATATGGTGCACTGGGAAAATGTAAGGCCTGCACTTGCACCTGAGGCGGGTACGCTTGATCCGGACGGTGCATGGTCAGGCAGCGCGGCTTATGACCGTGACGGAAATCCTGTCCTGTTCTATACCGCGGGCAATGACTCTCTATCGCCGAACCAAAGAACAGGGCTGGCAACCCCGGCTGATGTATCGGACCCTAACTTGGAGGAGTGGGTGAAATATCCTGAACCGGTAACAGAGCAGAACGGAAACGGCATTCATAACGAATTCAGAGACCCGTTTGTATGGTATGACGAAGAGACGGATAAGTGGTACCAGCTGGTAACCTCCGGTCTTAAAGACTTTAGCAGCGGCACCGCTTTGGTATACGTATCCGATGATATGTACAACTGGGAGTATAAAGGACCTCTTTATGTCAGTGACAGAAGCCTGTATCCGGAGCTGGGCACGGTATGGGAACTGCCAGTTCTACTTCCGCTAGGCAAAGATAGTACGGGCAAGCAAAAGTATATCTTCATGATTAATCCCCATGAAAAGCCGGAGCACGTTCCGCCGGCGAATGATGTGCAACGGGATGTTGAGGTTTTTTACTGGATTGGAACCTGGGACCGGGATAATCTCAAATTCATACCTGACCAGGAGGCACCGTCCAAAATGGATGTGGGCGACGGCTATTTAACTGCAGAGAGCGGGATGGTCACCCCTGACGGAAAAACGGTTGTGTTCTCCATGGTGCAGAATGTAAGAACACCGCAAGCGGAATATCAGGCCGGATGGGCACATAACCTGGCGCTGCCGGTTTCCCTGAGCCTGGATGCGCACGATGAATTGCGAATTGAGCCTATTGAAGAATTGCAGAGTCTGCGGGGCACTAAGCTGGTTGATTTGGCAGACAAAAATGTTCAGGCTGCCAATCAGCTGATTAGCAATGTCAAAGGCGACATGCTGGAGATCGTCATGGAGATTGATCCGGGCGAAGCTCAGAAATTCGGCCTTAAAGTACGGCGCTCTGACAACGGCCAGGAAGAAACACTGATTTACTATGACAAGAGCGATAATACATTTAATGTAGACCGGACCAAGAGCAGCATCGACCCGGATGTCCGGGTGGATGGGATTCAAGGCGGGTACGTCGATCTTGACGGAGAAAATCTGAAGCTCCATATTTTCCTGGACCGCTCGGTAGTTGAAGCCTTTGCCAATAATAAGAAAAAGCTGACCACCCGCGTCTATGCAGGCAGATACGATTCCTTGGGTCTGCAGGTCTGGGCCGATAACGAGGTTACGGTCAAGTCGATGGAAGTATGGGAGATGAATGCTTTGACAGGTGAACCGGCAGCTCCGGTCGATGTACCTGACAACTGGGACAACTCCGAATATACCGATATTACCGATCTGCCTAACCATGATTTTGCCACTGGCGACTTGACGGGCTGGATTACGGAAGGGGATGCCTTCCAGGATGTCCATGTGACGGACGCCCAGTTTTTCTGGGACACAATCTATTTCAATCCTTCACATAAAATACCGGGCGGCTATCATTTGTGGGGCTTCAATGAGGCAGCCGGCGGCGACAGCTTAACAGGCACGCTGAAATCGCAGAATTTCATCCTTGGCGGAAACGGCAAGCTCAATTTCCTGGTCAGCGGCGGGCGTGATATTGATAAGCTATACGTCGCACTGGTCCGGGCATCGGACGGCAAAGAGCTCTTTAAGGAGACGGCCACTAATTATGAGGAATATCAGCGGAAAATCTGGGATGCGTCAGCGTATATCGGCGAGGAGCTGTACATTAAGGTTGTTGACCAATCCACAGGCGGGTTCGGACATATTAACGTCGATGATTTCAATGTGCCGGTTAAGGTGCAGAATGGGGGCGGGCCAACTGATCCGACTGACCCAACCGATCCAACTGATCCAACAGACCCAACAGACCCAACAGACCCAACAGACCCAACAGACCCAACAGACCCAACAGACCCAACAGACCCAACAGACCCAACAGACCCAACAGACCCAACTCCTCCTGTTCCAACGAGTCCGCCGGGTAATCCTGTGATCCCGGGAAGCGTGCCGGATAGTCAGAGCAGTCAGAGCAGCTTGATTTTCGAACTGGCCAAAGGTGAGCGGCAGGTGTTGTTTCCGGTGAAGCTGGCGGCAAATGACGGGAAGAATGCGCTGAAGGTTAAGCATGCAGATGTGGAGATTGAGGTTCCTGCAGAAGTTTTAAAGGAATTGCAGGCGCTGGTTACGGGCAGCGGATTGGAGCAGGCGCAGATCTCTTTTGAGATGGGGGCATTATCTGCCGAACAAAGCACAAAGCTGCTCACACAAGCCGAAAGCAAAAATCATGCGGACATCTCCGCAGCCGGAGAGGTCTATGATTTCAAATTATCTATCGTCAAGGCTGATGGAGCAGTGCTTGAGCTGGAAAGGTTCTCCCAGCCTGTCACAATTAGACTGAGTGCCAATGAGAATTCCCGTGAGGATGTGACTGGCATCTACTACATCGCTGATGACGGCAGCCTGGAGTACATGGGCGGAACCCGTTCGGACGCTAAGTGGACAGCAAAGGTGAGTCATTTCAGTGCGTTTGCAGTCCTTACCTATGATAAATCATTTGAGGATGTGAATGCCTCCTACTGGGCCTATGCTGTCATAAAAAAGATGGCCGCCAAACAAATTGTCCTGGGAGTGAGTGAAACGGCATTCGCACCTAAGCAAAAGGTAAGCAGAGCTGAGTTCGCTTCCCTGATTACTCGTGCCCTCGGTATAAGAGGGACGAATTCACCTGCATTCAAGGATGTAGACTCCGCCAAATGGTATGCTTCCTCTATTGCCGCAGTGTACGAAGCAGGGATTGTCACCGGAAGAAGCAAAGATAGCTTTGCGCCGGAGGAGTCTATAACCCGGGAAGAAATGGCGTCCATGATTTACAAAGCATATCTATTTCATACAGGACAGAAGGCTGCTGGTAATCGTCAAAGTAATTTCAAGGATGCCAGCATGATAAGCACTTGGGCTGCAGATGCAGTCGCGGCCTTACAGGAGCTTGGGTTCGTTGCCGGGCGCGGCAATCAGGTGTTTATGCCTCGTGAAACGGTAAACCGTGCGGAAAGCGCGCAAATCATCTCGCTGCTGCTGGATGAAGTTAACAAATAAGTTTTAAGAGAAAGCCGGGGAAGCAAGGTGATGTCTACCTTCGCCATGACTCCGGCTTTCTCTGATATATCTGAGACAATCATCTTAACTTAACGGGAGGAATTATTAATGAAGGAATTTTTTTATCGTCCGGAGAACGCCTGGGTGGGGGATGTAATCCCCTACTTTGAAGACGGGGAGTTTAAGCTGTTCTATCTGCACGGGTGGAGAGACAACGATCAGGTAGATCTTGATCATGGCTGGCATTTGCTTGGAACGAAGGACTTTGTAAATTATCGGGAAGACGGAGCCTGTAAAATTGAAGGCGGGACTGGGCATATTCTCAAAGTGGACGATGTTTATCACATGTTCTATTGTATTTTTCCAGAAGGAAAACAGTTAGCCTGCCAAGCCATCAGTAAGGATCTGCGGACATGGGAGCCGATTCCTGAAGACACTTTTGGCCCGGATGGCGAAATTTATGAGCTGGCGGACTGGCGTGATCCCTTTGTTTTCTGGAATGAAGAAGAAGAACAATATTGGATGCTGATCGCAGCGTTGGCTAAAGGACCGACGAACCGGAAAGGCTGCACAGGTCTGCTGTCGTCCAAGGATCTCAAGAACTGGGAGTACCGAGAACCGCTGTATGCACCGAACTTGCATGTAGGCGCACATGAATGCCCGGATTTGTTCCGGATGGGAGATTGGTGGTATCTGATTTATTCTTCTTATACGGGGCGTTTCGGTACCTTTTACCGGATGAGTCGTTCCTTGAACGGACCATGGATTATACCGCCGGAGGAAGCCTTTGATGGACGGGCATATTATGCGGCTAAATCAGTATCCGATGGACGTAAACGTTATTTGTTCGGCTGGAATCCGACAAAGAACGACGACCTGTTTGGCTGGAATCCGCCTAAAGCTTCTGGCAAAGATTATGATACATGGGATTGGGGCGGCAATCTGGTTGTGCATGAAATTGTGCAGCGCCCGGATGGGACACTTGGTGTAAAGGTTCCAGAAACCGTAGAATCGGTTTTCGCCCACCAGTTACCTGTTCATTTCCATGGAGTTGTTGGAGAATGGTCGATTACAGAGGCTTCGATCCTATGCGATTCCCCTTACTCCTTTGCAGGCTGCATCACAGAGGAGGAACTGCCCGACCAGTGCAAAATTTCTACAACTGTACGTTTCTCGGAATCAACCCAGGGTCTGGGGTTCATGCTTCGTGCAGGTGAGGCTCTTGATTTTGCCTACTATTTCACGCTTGAGCCCCAGCGTGGCCGGATTACCTTCCGGGGGCCGATTATGCAGTCTGAAGAAGGAGGGAAAACCTTCCCTTATGAGGTGGAGCTGGAACGTCCGCTCAAGCTGCTGCCGGATCAGGAGTATGAAATAAAGGTGTTCGTGGACAACACGATTTGTGAAATCTATATTGGCGGAGATGTGGCGATGAGTGCCAGAATGTACGACATCCGGCAAGGTAAGCTTGCCGTATTCGTCAGTCAAGGTGCAGCGGAGTTTAAACGGGTCAAGATAGAAACGCTGTAAGCGTATTTAGAATAAACATATGATCTCATCTTAAAGAAAGTTAAGGTGAGATCATAAATTTATATAGGGATTAGCCTACAATAAACGGATATTTCTTTGAGAATGGTTATGGAGATTAACTTGATAAGCTTAAACGGATTCAGGCTTTTCCCCGTATTCTTTACCGAATTCCTCCATCTTTTTAAGGACAGCCAGCAGTTTAATTCCCTTCTCTGTCAGAGAATATTCGACCCGTGGCGGCACTTCCGGATACAGTTTGCGTTTTATAATTCCATCTTGCTCCAATTCTTTAAGCTGCTTTGTGAGCGAGCCCTGCGATAAATCTCCTAAAAATTTTTTTATATCTGTAAAACGGCGGGCGCTTTCTTCTAAATACCAGATAATAAAATATTTCCAGCGTCCTGAAAGCACATTTTGCGTAAAGGCTATTGCGTACATATTCCGCTTATCCTTAATAAATTCCTTTTCAAATCCCTCAATACATACTCTCATGATCTCGCTCCCGGTTTAAAGGTACATAGAAATGTACTATGTTCATTTAAATTGCCTTCTTTGCAATTAAAACGTATAGACGTATGATGGTCTCAAAGCTGCTAATCAGCAAAGGCAGGATCATATAATTAGCATGCTAATGATTATTTTAACACAACTAGCAAAGGAGAAAGATTAAGTTTACAGTATTGCCATTTATTCAATTTGCGCTGGTAAAGAGAGGACGTTAATAATGAAAAATCGTGTAGCAGATATTCTTGGAATTGAGAAACCCATTTTACAAGGGCCTATGAGCTGGATTACGAATGCTGAATTTGTTGCTGCTGTGAGTAATGCGGGCGGTTTGGGGATTCTCGGTCCTAATGCCGGTCAAACGACTATTACAACTTCCCCGGAGGAAACCGCAGAACGTATGCGCCGCGAGATTCGTAAGACAAAGGAGCTGACGGATAAACCCTTCGGGACAACTTTGATTGTTGGCGGAGATTTGACATACACTTGGCCAATTTTAGAAATTGTCATTGCAGAAGGTGTGAAGGTAGTTCTTCTTAATGGTGTTGAAGGAACATTAACTGAAAAGATCATTACCCCATTGAAAGAAGCGGGCATTAAAATTGTTTACCGTCCTTTGAATCCTACCTTTGAAGATGCTAAGGCTGCTCAAGCAAAGGGTGTTGATGTTTATGTTGTTACTGGATTTGATGAAGGCGGAACATTGCCATCGAGTGCTATCGGTACATTTACAATAACGCCAATGATCGTAGACGTGCTTGATATTCCAGTTATTGCAGCTGGCGGGATTGGTGATGCCCGCGGAGTTGCAAGTGCTTTTGCTTTAGGGGCAGAAGGTGTCTTCTTAGGAAGCCGTTTTATTCCTACTGTTGAATGCCCTGCAGCACAATCCGTAAAGCAAATGATTGTGGATTCAACTGCAGCTGATTTGTTGTTTTACCGTACCTTACCCGCTTACTACCGTTCATTGCCTACACCCTTTGCTGAAAAATTGATGGCTATGGATAAACAAGGTGCATCCCGTGAAGAAATATCTAGATTTGAGGGTGGTTCTAGCGCTCTCCGGATCGGTATGCTTGAAGGTAACGGCGAAGGTGGTATTATCTCTGTCGGTACCGGGATTACATCAATCAAGAAAATTCAAACTGTACAAGAAGTTGTCGAGGAGTTGGCGGCTGGTATTAAGTAATCTTTGAACCGTGCTAGATATAGTCTTGTTCGAATTGAATGAAGCCCCTTAGAATAGAAGCTGGATTAAACCCCTGGTTTATCCGCGGAATTCTAAGGGGCATTTTTGACAGAAGGATTTCAGCATGATAAATTTTAGTGAACTAAAGATTAATCATTACTGCTGGGGAGAATTAATAATGAAAGATACAGTGGATTGTGATATCCGTCAATCGCTAGATAGAATTTCTTCTCAAATGCGCCGGAATTATAGTGAATCTCTAAGGGAACTTAACCTTTATGTTGGTCAAGATAATCTGCTTTCTCGTTTGTGGTCAGGTGATGGAGTAACACAAATGCAACTATGCGAACATCTGAAATGCGAACCGCCTACGGTAACAAACATGGTTAAGACGCTGGAGCAGAACGGATTTATACACCGCAAACGTGATGAACAGGATGCACGGGTTGTACGGATTTTTTTAACAGACAAGGGAAGAGAACTAGAGGAACCGGTAGGTATCAAATGGAGACAGCAGCAGGAAAAGTTGTTAAATTCCATTACAGCAGAAGATCGTTTATTGTTAAAACAGCTTTTAAAGCAAATGGAGAATAACTTGCTATAGGTTTTCTCTTGTAAATTTATTTAGGCTGCTAAATAAACTGGTGCGGGACAATTTAATTTGGGAGGATCATGAGATATGGAGGACCCGTCAGGCGGGATAGCCGCTGGAATACGCTTCGCGCCTTGCGGATGTTAAAGTGGTGGTCTATATATTGATAACTTAAAATCGATATGTCTATAATAAGCGGTATGAAGGGGGGAGCAGACGATTCGCTATTTATACGAATTTATTCAGCATCAGGACGATCTGCCGATGAAGCTCTTCGTGAATTCCGTTCAGCATATTGATTTTCATTGGCATAAGGAAGTTGAGATCCTGTATGTTCTCCACGGCTCGATTAACATGTATCTGGACCAGAAGCAATATACGCTCCAGGAAGATGATATTCTCGTGATTAACAGTATGTCGGTTCACAAGATTGAGCGGACCCATCAGGATAATGTGCTGTTAACCCTGCAGTTCGGACCCGAGCTGCTGCATAATAATGCGTTCATCTCCTGTAACTCTGCCGGTCATTCCGGGCAGGACCAGACGCGGCTGCACAGCATCAAGCATAATCTTGCGCAAATGGTCTGGGAGATTAACAAGAAATCGCCGGGTTATCACAGCTACACGATAGGCCGATTACAGATGTTATGCGGATGCCTGCTGCGATATTTTTCGGACGGGACGAATCCGGCGGTGGCAGAAGGAAGCAAGGATAACGATTATAAAAGACTGAACAGTGTCCTCACATACATCGACCGCCACTATAATGAAAAGATTACGCTGCAGGATATGGCGGACTCCGAGCATTTAAGCCTGCATTATTTTTCCCACTTCTTCACGGATAAAATCGGGATTCCCTTTCAGAAGTATCTGACGCTTATCCGTCTGGAAAAGGCCCAGCTTCAGCTGGCAGAAAGCGATAAGACGATCTCTGAAATTGCTCTGGATTGCGGATTTGCCAACGTGAAGCTGTTCAACAAATATTTCAAGGAAAAATACGGCTGCACGCCGGGCTCCTACCGGGAGGCCTCGCTCACACCGGAACCGCACCGGCTGAACCTGAACCGCAAGCCCAAAACGTATGAGGAATCCTCAAGCGGAGACTATTATGAGATGGACACGATGAATGCCATAGGGTCACTGTACCGCTATCTGGACGTCAAAACGGATACCGAGCAGTCCGGTGTTCCGCTGTCCGCTGCTCTTGCGGCTGCCCCTGAACGGATTGAGGTTTGCACAGATCAGACAACGGCTAGCTACAAAAAGCACTGGAATATCACCACGACGGCCGGAAGAGCCGTAGAAGGACTGCGCGAGGATTGGCGGAAGCAGCTGTCTGCCTTGAAGGGAAGCATCCCGTTCCGGTATATCCGGTTTCACGGCATTTTTAATGATGAGATGATGGTATACAGTGAAAATGACGACGGCACACCGGTCTACAACTGGTCTTATGTGGACAAGCTGTACGATTTTCTTCTGGAGCAGGGAGTCCGGCCGTTTGTTGAATTGAGCTTTATGCCGGGACAGCTGGCGAGGTCCAGAGAAACGCTGTTCTGGTGGAGAGGTAATATCAGCCCGCCGGCAGATCCCGCCAAGTGGGAAGCGCTGGTCAGGGCCTTTATCCGGCATTGTCTGAACCGTTACGGGGCGGATGAGGTGAAGCAGTGGTATTTTGAAGTGTGGAACGAGCCTGATCTGGCAGGGGTCTGCTGGGCAGGCAGCAAAGAAGAGTACTTCGCTTTTTACGAATCCACCGTTCATGCGATTAAATCAGTGCTGCCGGAGCTGAGGACAGGCGGGCCCGCCATGGGGTACGGCTCGATCTGGAACGATACCTGGGCTGAGGACTTTTTAGCTTACTGCAGCTCGCGGGAAGTGCCGCTTGATTTCTTTTCGTTCCATATTTATTCGGAGTATCCCAAGCTAAAAACGGAAGAAGGCCGTTTGACCCGGATCATGCCCCCGGCATTTTTCAAAGAAAGCATTGACCGTGTGCGGCAAAAGATGAAGGCGGCCTCGTACAGTGACGTTGAGCTTCATATTACCGAGTGGAATTTTTCGCTGTACGACCGGAATCTGCTGCACGATACGATGTTTATGGCCCCGTTTGTCATCTACCAGACGATGAATACGCTCGGGGACGTGGAGGCGATGGCCTACTGGTCCTTTACCGATGTTTTTGAAGAAAGCGTCGTTCCAGCATCCCCGTTCTATGGAGGCTTTGGCCTGATCAACCGCGACGGGCTGAAAAAGCCTGGATATTACGCGTTTGAGCTGATGCAGAAGCTGGGTGAAGAGCTGCTGATGCAGGGGGATGGTTATACTTTTACCCGGAAAAGCGACGGAAGCCTGCAGTTCCTGTTCTATCACTACGTCCATGTGGATCAGCTGTTTGCGAGCGGAGACTGGTCAGAGCTGTCCGGCTCCACCCGGTATGATGTATTTGAGGAAAAAGGCAGCAAAGCCTTTGAAATCACGCTAAACCAGCTGACAGGACCCTATAAATGCACCAGCTATCAGCTGGACCGGGAGCATGGGTCGGTATTCGATGAGTGGATGACTATGGGCGCGCCTGATTTTTTAACGCAGGAGGAAATTCAGTATTTAAACAGCAGAAGCGGACCGGTCATCCGGATAGAGCTTATACAGAAGGAAAGCTGGCGCAAAGAAATTGTGCTCCCGCCCCATGGGGTGCTGCTGCTCCAGCTCGAAAGGCAGTTTTAATTGAAAATACACGGTGCAAACATCCCTTTTTCTGATGAAGGGGTGTTTTTTGTTGTTTATATTGGATCGAAGCAGACAAGCTAGTACAAGAGGCAGGAAGTAGGCAAAATACGAACCCGGATGCGGCAAGTTACAACAAGAAAACGGTATCATAAATCTCTATACTAGGGTTGTAGCAGTTAAGAGAAAGACAGGGGGAATTTAGATGAAGCGTTTCATGAAGTGGATGACAGAATCGTTTGCACCTAGGTTGGAGGCGTTTACGAATAATCTCTGGGTTGCATCCATTCAGGAAGCCATTATGGTGGCGATTCCGATGATTTTTATCGGCTCGATTATCACACTCATTTCAATCTTGAAGGATTTCATTCCGGGGATGCCGGATCTTACACCCATCACGACCTTTAGCTTCGGGCTGTTGGGGTTGTTTATTGCTTTTTTAACGCCGTACACCGTCATGGAAAAAAGAGAGCGTCACAAAATCAAGCTGCTGGCGGGAATGAGCGGGGTCTCCCTCTTCGTGATGCTGCTTAACCCGACCCTAAATGAAGACGGAACCATCCAGTTCATTCTGGAGCGGTTTGGGCCTTCGGGGATGATTACGGCACTTCTGGTTGGTGTGTTTGTTGCGCTTGTCATGAATCTGTGCAACAAATTCTCGTTCTTCAAAAAGGGCTCCTCCCTTCCCGAGTTCATTATGGACTGGTTTGATTTTCTCGTGCCGATTGCCCTTATTTTAACTACAGGCTGGGTTCTGGTCTATCAGCTTCACTTCGATATTTTTGCACTGATTGTCAATGTGTTCGAGCCCATCAATGCCATGGGTCAAAGTCTGACCGGCTTCGTATTGTTTAACTTTATCGGCGTGGTGCTGTATTCCTTCGGTGTAAGCCCTTGGGTGATGACTCCGATCTGGTACGCCATTTGGATTCCTGCCATTGAACAGAATGCGGCCCTCGTTGCAGCCGGTCAGGACCCGGTCAATATCAATACGTTTGAAACCTTTTTCTCCGGCTGGCTGGGTATTGGAGGGATGGGCGCTACGCTGCCTTTAGTGGTCTGGTTCCTGCTGGCCCGGTCCAAAAAGCTGAAGTCTGTCGGCAAAGCGACCATCCTTCCGTCCTTGTTCAACATTAACGAGCCGGTTGTGTACGGGGCACCGATTGCGTTCAATCCGCTGCTTATGGTGCCGATGTGGATTAACGGGCTGATCACGCCAATTCTCGTGTATATCGTCCTCGATATGGGGCTGGTGCGGATTCCAAGCCAAATCTTCCAGCTGTGGTATACCCCGATCGGGCTGTCTACCTACCTGATGAGCGGATTTAACGGACTTATTCTGCTGGCGGTCGTTCTGCTGATTGTGTTTGCGGTCTGGTTCCCGTTCTTCAAGCTGTATGATGCCCAGGAGCTGAAAAAGGAAC
Organism: Paenibacillus sp. FSL R7-0273; assembly: GCF_000758625.1. NCBI lineage: Bacteria > Bacillati > Bacillota > Bacilli > Caryophanales > Paenibacillaceae > Paenibacillus > Paenibacillus sp. FSL R7-0273. The sequence continues at coordinate 5,390,193 of NZ_CP009283.1, read as the reverse complement.
AGGAAAATTAAATAAACGATAAAGGATGGAGCAGCATGAATAAATCACCTGATGAATTGTTGAAGGAATTGACCCTTACCGAAAAAGCCTCGCTTGTTGCGGGACTGAATATGTGGATGACCAAAGGGATCGAGCGGCTAAATATTCCGCCAGTTCATATGTATGACGGAACCAACGGGATTCGCAAGACGAACAGTAATGAAGAGATGGGAATCACCACGGAAAATGTACCGGCAACCTGTTACCCGACAGGGTCTGCGATCGGCTCTTCCTGGAATACAGCGCTGCTGCATGAGGTAGGAGTGGCGCTTGGACGGGAGTCCAAGACGATGGAGGTAGAGCTGCTGCTCGGTCCGGGCGTCAATATGAAAAGAACACCGCTTGGCGGAAGAAACTTCGAATACTATTCGGAGGACCCCTGCCTGACGGGCGAGCTTGGCGCAGCCTTCATTAACGGTATCCAAAGCGAAGGTGTCGGAGCTTCGGTCAAGCACTTTGCAGGCAACAACCAGGAGTTCGAGAAAATGGTGACCAGCTCGGAAATCGATGAGCGGACACTGCGCGAAATTTACCTGAGCGCCTTTGAACGGATTATCAAGAAATCCGATCCCTGGACGGTCATGTGCTCCTATAACCTGCTGAATGGCACCTATACCAGCGAGAACGAGCATTTGTTAAACGATATTCTCAGAGAAGAGTGGGGCTATGAAGGCGTAGTCCTGTCCGACTGGACAGCCGTTAATGACCGGATACGCGGGCTAAAGGCCGGACTTGACCTTGAAATGCCGGGCCCTGCCCACTACAATGCCAAAGCCATAGTAGAGGCGGTTCAGGACGGGAAGCTATCCGAAGAGCAGCTGGACAAGAGTGTGGGCCGTATCCTTAAGCTGGTTGAACGGGTTACCGGAAACAAAGCTGCTGAAAAAGAGGATGCAGATTACCATACGCTGGCCCGTAAAGCGGCGGCCGAAAGCATCGTGCTGCTGAAGAACGATAACGCGATTCTCCCGCTGCGGCCGGAAACGGCTTCGTCGATTGCCGTAATCGGACGTTTTGCGGTGAAGCCAAGAATCCAGGGGGCCGGCAGTGCCAAGGTAACCCCTACCAGAGTCGATATCCCGTTGGAGGAAATCAAAGAGCTGGCAGGTAGTCTGGCTACGGTAAGCTATACTGCCGGATACCCGGAAGATGATTCTGTGAATGAAGAGCTTATTAAGGAAAGTGTAACGCTGGCCAAGAACGCCGATGTGGCTGTGCTGTTCGTAGGCCAGCCGGAATACGCCGAATCCGAAATGCATGATTTGAAGGGCATCGAGCTTCCGGAGCACCAGGTCAAGCTGATTCAGGCGGTTGCCGCTGTTCAGCCAAAATGTATCGTAATAACCAGCAGCGGCTCGGCGCTGGTCATGCGTCCATGGGTGCAGCATGTTCCTGCCGTCATCCATTCCTGGCTGTCGGGTCAAGGCATGGGCAGATCCATAGCAGAGGTATTGTTCGGTTACACCAATCCTTCAGGCAAGCTGTCGGAGACCTTCCCTGTGAAGCTGTCGGATAATCCTTCGCATATGCGGATCCGCGGAGAGAACGGCAAGCTGTATTACCGCGAAGGCCTGTTCGTGGGTTACCGCTACTACGACCGTAAGGAGCTGGCGCCGCAATTCCCGTTCGGACACGGCCTGTCCTACACTTCATTTGCCTATACGGATCTGGAAGTAGTACAGCACGGGACTGGAGTTAAAGTTTCTTTTCAACTTACAAACACAGGCAAGCGCAGAGGGAAAGAAGTCGTGCAGCTGTACGTACATGATGAAGAGTGCAAGTGGACCCGGCCGGAGAAGGAGCTGAAGGCCTTTGCCAAGGTGGAGCTTGATCCGGGCGAACAACAGACGATTGTCTTTGAGCTGGAGGAGAGAGATTTTTCATACTTCAATACCAAGTACAACCGCTGGGTCGCAGACACAGGATATTTTCAGATTCTGCTGGGCAGCTCGTCCAAGGACATCCGGATCACAGGAAGGCTGCACTGTGACTTCGGGAAGGAAGAGATCACCTTCCACAAATTCAGCCTTCTCAGCGAATGGGTCAGTGACCCCGCCGCAAAAGCCGTATTGGAAGAGTGCCTGAATGAAATGAATGAGCATGTCACAGACAAGGTATATCTTAACGAGGAGTTTGTCGGCTTCTGGGAGGACTTCCCCATGATAAAGGTCTTCCAGATGTTCGGCCAGACCTGGATGAACGAGCGCTCACCGGATCAAGTGATTCAGGAGCTTATTGAACGGGTTGAGCGGGTGCGGACTAATTAACTATATTTAATTTGAGAAGAACGACTATGCCTGTATTGGTATAGTCGTTCTTTTTATATTTATAAAGAAATAGTATTCCTCATAAGGTTAGAGTGCCGGTTTATCCTTCAACTCTGCTAAACCGCCAGAAGAGGGAGGCATAATCTCCTGTAAGGACAGGAAGTGTCAGTCCGGCATACATCAGCTCATCTCCGCCGTACACCTGGCATGTTTCATGATGACGATACACATAAGCGGGGTTTAGGCCTTTGCATTTTAGAATAGGGACTCTTTCACCAGGCTGGCTAAGCACCCGGAAAAAGGCAAGCACAGCCTCGCTTTGATCGGCAGAAACAAAAGCCCAGGCGGTTTCATTCCCTTCAAACGGGCTTAAAATCCGGTAAAAATCCCCGAATTGAATGAGCGGGCGGATTTCTTTATATAGCGCAACCTGGGATTTGACGTGTATCTTTTCTTCCGGAGACAATTGGGTAAGGTCCAGTTCGTACCCAAGGTTACCCGACATGGCAACATGTGCCCTGGTGCCGAGAGGAGTCGACCGGCTGACCTGGTGATTGGGCACACCGGAAACATGAGCCCCCATAGACACTGCAGGATAAACCATACTGTTGCCGTATTGGATTTTGAGCCGGCTTACCGCATCGGTATTGTCGCTTGCCCATGTCTGAGGCATGTAGTAGAGCATGCCGGCATCATAGCGTCCACCGCCGCTGGAACAGCTCTCGAACAGAACCTCTGGAAAGGAGGAAGTGAGTCTCTCGAGTATGCTGTATAGACCGAGGATGTAACGGTGTCCGGTTTCACGCTGGCGCTCCGCCGGAAGCAGCGCAGAGCCAATCTCTGTCAAATGGCGGTTCATGTCCCATTTAACATAGGTTATGGGAGCCGAAGACAGAATGTCACCCATAGCACCCGCAATATAATCACACACATCCTGCCGTGACAAATCAAGGACAAGCTGATTCCGGCCTACTGTACGGGGGCGGTCTGCCACATGAAGGCACCAGTCAGGGTGATTGCGGTAAAGCTCACTGTCAGGTGAGACCATCTCCGGTTCGAACCACAGTCCGAACTGCATGTCCATTCCGGTTATCCGCTGCACCAGGCTGTTGAGTCCTCCGGGAAGCTTGCGGTTGTCAACCGTCCAGTCGCCAAGCGAACTTAAATCATTGTCACGTTTGCCGAACCATCCGTCATCAAGCACAAAGAGCTCCATCCCCAGGGCCTTTCCTGCACTGGCGATTTCTGTGATCTTATCCTCGTCAAAACCGAAGTAGGTGGCCTCCCAGTTATTGATTAGAACCGGCCGTTCAGCATCACGGAATTTACCCCGGCACAGCCTTGTACGGTAGAGCTTATTGAAGACACGGGACATTCCGCCGAGGCCTTGGCCAGAGTAGACCAGAACCGTTTCAGGAGTCTGGAATTCCCCGCCTGGAGCAAGTTTCCAGGAGAAGCCGAACGGGTTGATGCCAATAGATACCCTGGTGGTCCGGTATTGCTGAACCTCAGCCTGTGCAATGAAATTCCCGCTGTAAACGAGGCTAAGCGCGTAGACTTCACCGTTATCCTCATCAGCACCTGGCCGAAGCAAGGCCAGAAAGGGATTCTGCTGCGGACTGCTGGCTCCTCTGCGGCTTTCCGCGCTCTGGATTCCGGGCATAAGAGGCCTGCGCGCGATATTCCGTTCATTGGTATGTGACCCGTAGAAGGTCAGTATGTCATACCCGTCATCCCTGAAATCAATACTTGCGCTTAAGGCACGCTGCAGGCTGAGACTGCCGGTGCCCTTATTATTGAATTGTACAGAACGCGCAATAGCATCCAATTCGTTAAAGACCGTATAGATCAGGGTAACCTGCAGACCGGTCAGATGATCTTCAAGGACAAGCTCCAGTGTGTCGGCTTCTTTATCCAGCTCAATATAAGTGGACGGAAGTCCGGGGAGCTTAGGCTTGCCGGCATATATCCGGTGTGCCGAATAACGGAGATCACAGATTTCGGACCCGTTAGACTGGCCTGCCTGATAGGCGGGGAAGCCGAAATCACCGTTTCCGTAGCCCGGATACTCCTGGGGAAGATTGTCCAGGGAGAAGCTCCGGTCTGCAGGGTCAGGATTCGGAGAGAAGCCCCGGTCAATATAGTCAAAGGGCAGGGAATTCCGGTAAACAGCTATCCTTTTCCCCCAATATAAATGTCCCAGATACCCGTCACGAATAATTTGCATACAGTAGCTGGACCCCGGGGTCTGCAGATGAAATACCTTATATTCTTCGTCGTAAATGATGCCCATGAGTGAAATAGTGCTCCTTTTAGTGTTATAGTTTATTCAGCAGCGAACCGCTGGATGATATATATTTTCCTTTAGGGATAGCGTAAAGGTGCAGAGAATTTGAAACAAGAGTAATTTCATGTGCCGGAAGGGGTGAAATATTGCGGTGGAAAACGATGTAACCAGCAGGAAGTGGAACCAGACCTCGGTATCTTTTCATTTCATTACACCAATGCCATATATTCTGTTGCAGGGGGCCGGCTATGAGCTGATTACTTCTCATGATTATATCTGGGACGGGCGGAACCGGACCGGAGATCATTGTGTGCTCCAGTATACTTTGGAGGGCCGCGGCGAAATTGAAACAGGGGGCAGAAAATATTCCCTTGAGCGCGGTGATGCCTTTTTGGCTGACATACCCGGCGATCATATCTACCGTCTTCCCTCTGATTCTTCCAGATGGGAGGTGCTTTATTTCGAGCTGTCCCATCTGGCGCTCAATCTTCTTCAGGAGTGGATTGATATTAACGGCTATATTTTCCGGATCGAACCGGACTCTGAATTAGAGCAGCTTCTATGGCGTACCTACCGGGAGGCCATTGAAGACAGCTACAGCGATATTTATCAGTGTTCCCGTGCCGCGTATTCGCTCGCCATGTCACTTGCCAGCCATTTGGTCAATATTGACAGGAATGCACCGTTGCCTCCACTTGTAGAGCGGTGCAAGACGTTTATTGACAGCAATCTTCAGCAGAGCATCGGGCTGGAGGACATGGCGGAATTCGCGGGTTGCTCCAAATTTCATCTTACGCGTGAGTTTGAGCGGAGCCTTGGCTTTTCCCCTGGACGGTATTTAATCCGGATGAGGCTGGAGAGAGCGGCAACCCTGCTGCTGGAGCCGACCAATCTTACACTGGAGCAGGTGGCGAAGCAGTCAGGTTTTTCTAATGCGAATTACTTCGGCAAAGTTTTCCGGAAGTATACAGGGATGGCACCGGGAGAATTCCGTACAGAAGGGAACCTGTATCAAATCCGGCGCTTGATCGGAAATGGTCAATAGAACGATATCCGTTTCAAAAATCCACTGCATGAATGGCAGTGGATTTTTGCGTTTTCATATCAATATTTTACCCTATCATCGCACTAACTTACCGTTGAGCATCAAGAGTACTGTGCTTTATTATCATTACGAAAGGAAAAATTAAAAAGAGGGACTGAAAGTTACACTGCCTGAATGGAGCAATTTTTTATCCTACAACGTGTGGAATGAGGTGTTTTTAGAAAAAAGAGAAAAATGCAGCTGTAAAAGAAAGCGGATACACTTTTGTAGGTTGACAAGAGCTACTGTGTTAAAAACCACTGACGAAACAGGAGGTACCCCAATGAAAATAACATCAAGCCAAGTTCTGAAGACTGCTCCTGCCCTTCTTGCAGGCTTAATTGCTCTTTCCGGATGCAGCAGCAATACCTCTACATCTTCGGGATCTGGAGAGGATTCATCCGGTAAAACTGTTAATCTTACAATGTCTGCCTGGGGCAACCCGGATGAACTGAAAATTTATCAGAAAGGCATAGATGCTTATAGCAAAATAAATCCAAACGTAAACATTAAATTGGTACCGGTTGCAAGTGACGGATACGAGCAAAAGCTGTTGACACAGCTGCAGGGAGGAAATGCGCCGGACGTTTTCTATATCTCAGATTCTACGATGATCAAATTAGTGCAGAACAACTCTTTGGCCGATTTAAGCGGATTTATGAAAACAGACAGCAGCTACGCCAAGGCGGATGAGTATGCAGAAGGCCTATGGGGAGCCGCAAAAGACGGCGACAACATTTATGGGATTACCATGGACTGCAATCCCTTAGTCATGTATTACAACAAGAAGATGTTCAGTGATTTGGGGATAAAGACACCCCAGGAATATTTTGATGAGGACAGCTGGAACTGGGAGGCCTTTGACGAGGTAACGAAGCAGCTGAAGGACGCCGGCAAGCAAGGGTATATCGGGGAAACATGGACAATGGATACTTGGATCTGGTCCAATGGGGGCCTTACCAATGACGATGAAGGAAATTATGTTATGGATCAGGACCCAAGAGCACGTGAAGCCATTCAATTCATAAGCGATTTGACGGAGAAGGGACAGATGAAATATGCAGGCTCCCTTCCAAAGGGGCAGGGGCTTGATGCCATGTTCATGTCCAATCAAGTAGGCATTATAGCGGCAGGACGCTGGTTAACTCCAATGTTCACGGCGAACAACCTTGATTTTGACTACATCTACTGGCCATCCAACACCGGCAACAAAATGGAACCCGTGCAGGTGCCTATCGCCTTTGTTTCTGTAAATAAAGAATCTAAGCAACAGGAAGAAGCGATGAAGTTCTTGACATTCTATGTTTCAAAAGAGGGTCAAAAGGCGCGTCTATCCGGAAACGGCAGCTCGGTACCGTCGGTCGCCGGAATTGACGATATCATAACGAACGATAAAACTGTCGGGCATGCCCGGTATTTCATTGACGCCAGGGAAAAGGGATATGCCAACGGTTCCTTAAGACAATTTAAAGGCCGTGTACCCGGCTTAAGTGAAAGAATTAATGAACAGTATGATTTACTGCTCCTGGGCAAACAAAATGTGGACAAGACCATTGAAAACATTACTAAACAAACCGAAAAATTAACACTGCAATCCGGCGCGGCAAAGTAATACGGCTGTTGGAAAGACGGGGGATGTCCAGGCATTACCTGATCAGGCTTTAGTTTTTTATGGAGGGTGAGTTATGCAAAATCAGCGAAGGCAGTTAGCGGGATTTCTATTTATTACACCACAATTAATAGGCCTCCTGGTATTTTCTTTATTCCCTGTAATGTATGCGCTGGTATTAAGCTTTATGGACTGGGATGGTTTTGGGGCGAGGACATTTGTTGGTTTCGCAAATTTCGTTGACCAGTTCAATAACCCGGATTTTTGGACCGCGATGAGAAACACGATTTATTATATGGTATTAGTTATTCCCTTTAACATCTCCCTGTCCCTGCTTGTTGCAGTCGGGCTGAACAAGATTACCGGCAAAGGATTGTACCGTGTATTTTACTTCATGCCGGTAGTCACCAGTTCGGTATCCATCGGGGTCATCTGGATGTGGATTCTGAACGGGGACTTTGGGATTTTAAATTCATTTCTGGGCTATCTCGGAATACAGGGTCCTGACTGGCTGACCGATACCAACTGGGTCATTCCTTCAATCGCTATGCTAAGTATCTGGTGGGGGCTTGGTAATAATATGGTTATTTTCCTTGCCGGCTTGCAGGGGATATCCAGAAGCTATTATGAAGCGGCTGAGATTGACGGCGCTTCGCGCTTCAGGCAGTTTTTGAGCATTACTTTGCCGCTGCTATCTCCTACTACCTTTTTCATTGCGATTATGGCGATTATCAATTCCTTTCAAGTCTTTGATCAGGCATTCGTAATGACCAACGGTGGACCCGCCAAAGCCAGTTATACAATTGTATACCATATATATCAGCAGGGCTTTATTGACTTTAGGATGGGCCAGAGTGCTGCATCAGCCATGATTCTGTTCTTTATCATCCTGGTGTTCACTTTAATTCAGTTTAAGGTTTCAAAAAGGTGGGTGCATTATGGCGAATAGCAGCGTACGGACAGCTGATAAGAAGCGTATACCGCTCAAACAGGAAAAAAACGTGATTGGTGTAAAGCCGGCGCAGATATTGCTTCATCTTATTATGGCCCTTGGTGCAATTCTCATGGTTTTCCCGTTTCTTTGGACGGTGAGCAGCTCTTTAAAAGACCTTTCACAAATTTTTCTAGTCCCGCCGACATGGCTTCCTAATCCGGTTAAATGGTCAAATTATATCGACTCGTTAACGGCAATGCCGTTTGGCGCAGCTTATTGGAATAGCTTTTATATTACAGCCGTATCAGTGACAGCTACTTTACTGACAGCCTCAATGGCGGCCTATGCCTTTGCCAAGATCCGTTTTCCGGGTGCCAATTTTCTATTTATTCTATTTTTGGCAACGATGATGATCCCCCGGCAAGTAACAATGATTCCTTTGTATTTGATTATGTCAAAGATCGGATGGCTTGATTCTCACCTGTCACTGATTGTTCCGGGCGCTTTATTCAATGCTTTTGCTGTATTTCTATTACGGCAGTTTATTATGAGTATTCCGAAAGAGCTGGAAGAGGCGGCGTTCATCGATGGAGCAGGAAGCTTCAGAATCTACTGGAAAATCATCCTGCCGTTGATTCGTCCGGCTCTGGCTGCTGTTGGAATCTTTGTTTTCCTTGGCTCATGGAACAATTTCCTTGATGCGCTGATTTTTCTAAACACACCAGAGAAATTTACGGTACCCCTGTTACTGAATACGTTTAAGGGTCTTTACATCGCAGATTGGGCCTTGATGATGGCCGGAACAACCATTTCTGTTATTCCGGTACTTCTTATTTATATTGTAGCCCAAAAACAAATTATTGAAGGTGTCACGTTAACCGGAATTAAATGAAGAATATCAGGAGGATTCATTAATGAACAAGATTACATTTATTGGAGCGGGAAGTACCATTTTTGCGAAGAATGTTCTAGGAGATTGCATGATGGTTCCTGCCCTGGACGGATTTGAATTTTCCTTATACGACATCGACGAAATACGCCTGAAAGAATCGGAGAGCATGCTGACCCGTTTAAGAGACCGTTACAATCCGGCCATTACAATTAAAGCCTATGTAAACAGGAGAGAAGCATTGGAGGGAGCTAAGTATGTCATTAATGCGATCCAAGTGGGCGGATATAAACCAAGCACTGTGATCGATTTTGAGATCCCCAAGAAATACGGTCTCCGCCAGACGATTGCCGATACCGTGGGAATCGGCGGCATTTTCAGAGCGCTTCGGACCATCCCTGTCCTATTTGACATTTCTAAAGATATTGAGGAAGTATGCCCTGATGCCTGGTTCTTAAATTATACGAATCCGATGGCCTCGTTAACGGGTGCAATGCTTAGATATACGAATGTCAAAACCGTTGGTTTATGCCACAGTGTCCAATCCTGTACCAGAGATCTTTTTAAGGCATTGGACATGGAGACTGACAATCTGGAAGAAAAGATTGCAGGCATTAACCATATGGCCTGGCTGCTGGAAGTGAAGCGGAATGGACAGGATTTATATCCGGAAATCAAACGGCGGGCGCAGCAGAAGCAATTGTCTGTACATGATGATATGGTCCGTTTTGAACTAATGAATAAATTCGGATATTATGTTACAGAATCCTCCGAGCATAATGCTGAATACCATCCTTATTTTATTAAGCGCAATTATCCGGAGCTGATAGACAAATTAAACATACCGCTGGATGAATATCCCCGCCGCTGTGAGCAGCAGATCCGGGATTGGGAACAGATGCGGGTGAATCTTTTAACCGACGCGAATCTGACTCACGAGCGTTCCAACGAATACGGCTCCAGAATTATTGAAGCTATGGAAACTGATGTTGCATTTAAGTTTGGAGGCAACGTACTGAATACAGGCGGTCTTATCAGCAATTTGCCTATTAAAGCCGTTGTAGAAGTACCCTGTACCGCTGAACGCAGCGGAATCACCCCAGGCTATATCGGAGACTTGCCAGAGCAGCTGGCTGCATTAAACCGGAGTAATATTAATACCCAGCTTCTTACGATTGAAGCGGCTGTTACCCGGAAAAAGGAGCATGTATACCAGGCTGCGCTGCTTGATCCGCATACAGCAGCAGAGTTATCAATGGATGATATCGTTTCCCTGTGTGATGATTTGATAGAAGCGCACGGAGAATGGCTGCCGGCTTTTGATAATCAATAACTTTTTCGTATAACAACAAGATTTTGTAGACAGCCAAGGGCTCAGGATGCCTTGGCTGTTTGTCATTTACAAACAAAAAAAGTGCGCTGGCTGCGCACCTTTCAGATAAAGCTAAGTTGTTTCCCGCTCAATCAGCTCGACCGGAAGAATATTCTCGTGAACAATCGGCCCGGAACTCATCTGCTGCTGTATTAGATTTACTGCCATACGTCCCATATCTTCGATAGGCTGTTTAATGGTAGTGATCCCAGGGGAGAACCAGGATGCAAGACTGATATCGTCGTAGCCGACAATTTTTATTTGGCCGGGAACGGTTTTGCCCAGCTGTCTGCATTTACTGATTACATGTCCGGCAATAATGTCACTGGTGGCGAATACACCGTCCAGATCAGGGTGGTCCGCAAACATAGTAGTTATCAGATATTCGTACTCCTCACGGTCAAAAACATTCATCTTAGTTTCAAGAATGACCGTTTCGATTCCCGCCTTTTTTGCAGCCGACAGGAAGCCTGCAGTTCTGAGATTGGATAGCATATCCAGAGACTGGTTCCCGCAAATATGGACAAGCTTCCGGCAGCCTTTGCTGATCAGCAATTCAGCTGCCAGGCGGCCTCCCAGCTCATTATCCGATGCAACATACGGAAATCCTGTGATCAGGCGGTCAACGGTCACAATCGGATAATTAAGATTAAGGTAGCTTTCTGTATCCAATGTATGGCTCCCCATGATGATCCCGTTGACCTGGTTGCCTTTCATCATTTTCAGGTATTCCCGCTCCTTGACCGGATCCAGCTGTGAGTTGCACAGAAGCAGTTTACAGCCTTGTTCATATGCATATTGCTCTACTGCGTAGGCGAACTCTGCAAAAAAGGGATGAGAAACATTGGGTATGATTAAGCCGATGACGTTAGATTGTTTGCTCAGCAGGGAGCGGGCAAGATCATTGGGCTGGTAGTTAAGCTCCTCCATCGTATCATAAACAATCTGCCGGGTTTTCTGACTGATGTATCCCCGGTTGTTCAGTACCCGGGAGACGGTAGTGACAGACACTCCCGCTCTCTTTGCTACATCGTGTATGGTTGCCATATATTGTCCTCTACATTTCTGATTGTTAATCAGACAGTATATTCAATCACGCTGTTATGATCATCAATGTATTGAATAGTGGTTCGCTTGGTATTAAGGTCAATGAGCAGTTCGCAGTATTGGTCATTATTATCCCAGCGCAGCCTGACTTCTTCCGTTGATGATACCTTAACTTCAAACTTACCGTCAAATGCCGCATAGCTGTTACGGAACCGGATAAGCTTTAGAAGACGCTGTACGACAGGTTTTTGCAAGGATTGGTCGATTTCTTCAAGGGTATAGTTCTGACGGTTAATCTCACGGCCGTCTCCGCTTTCTTCTGCCCGTTCATAATCATTTTCACCGGCAAGCAGTCCTACATAATATATCTGCGGAATACCCGGAGCGAAAAATTGAATGGCTCTTGCAGCAAGGTAGGAATCATCATCGCTATCAAGTACGGAATAATAGGTACAGCGGATTTGATGAACATCGAAGCCATCCTCACCCTTATGCTCTTCCGACAGAATCAGGCTCAGATTAGAGCCCCTCTCAATACAGGTATCTACGAGCTTTTTCGCCTCCCCCGTATCCAGCAGGCCGTCCAAATCCGGTTTGACAGGGATACCGTCATGACAATCTAGCATTGTGAATTGTTTAGCAGGCCGGGTCTGCAAATAATCACATAGCGCTGCGCTGGAACGGTTGGTGATGGCCTCCAGAATGCGGTACGGTAATATAAAATCATAAATCCAGTAACCGTGCTCTGCCAATTTATACTGGATGGAGTGATGGGAGTGCACCTCTGGAAGCAGCTCAATGTCCAGGGATTGGGCAAGCTCCATGATCCAGTCAAGAAAATCATAAACCTCCGGCTCAACAAAGAAACAGCTGGTTCCCAGCTTCTTAATAACGTATCCCACCGCATCCAGACGGACAATTTTGATATTATATTTTTTGAAATTACGGAAGAAGGAGGCCAGGAGCTGTTTTGTCATTTCAGAGCCGATGTCCAGGTCAATCTGCTCTGAAGGGTCTGTTTTTCCAAAAGTGGTCCATACGCTTTCCTCTGTACCATTATCCCCAATCTGGAAGGTAGAGTAGGGCAAGGGTCTGCGCAAAAACATCTTGTCTATATCTTGCTGCACTGGCTTTCCGTCTTCCCAGAGCTTATCCAGGGTGAGGAACAGGTCTGCATATTGTGAGCTGCGGCCGGACTTCAGGAAGTCCTGGAAGTATTCTGATTTCTGTGAAATATGATTGACCATCAAATCAACGAGGACATCAAATTGTTCTCCGATCTCCCGGATATCATCCCATGTTCCGAATTTGGGATCAATTTCGAGGTAAGTAAGCGGGGCAAAACCTCTGTCGCCCGAAGAAGGGAATGGAGGGAGAATATGCACGCCGCCTTTAAAGAGGTCAGCGAACCGGGAATAGAGAACCTCCTTCAGCCCTTTTAAATCTCCGCCCAGTGAGTCGGGATAAGTTATCAATTGAACCTGGTTTTTTAATGGCATGATTATTCCTCCTAAATTCGGTATAAAGAGCCGATGACCTCAAGCCCGGGCAAATCGACTACAGCCCCTGCGTATTGTAATTTAAAGGCACTCACAGCAAGTCCCATACTAACAGATTCACGAAGGGTCAATCCCTTTATCATGCCGGCATACAATCCTGACCAAAAAGCATCTCCGGCTCCGGTGGTATCCACCACTTCTGTAGCTAATGAAGGGAATGCTTCGCTAGTTCTGCCGTTAGACACCACCGCACCGTCTTTGCCCAAGGTCAAAATCACTAGTCTGGCTCCCAGCTCAAGAAATTTCTCAATATACGTTTCAGGCGAATGTTTACCGAACAAACGCTCAGCATCATCCTCAGAGGGTTTAATAATATCGCTTTTTGCTATAAAAGATTTTACATAGCTGATCCCGTCTTCTCCTGCTTCCCACAGCTTTTCATGATAATTAGGGTCAAAGCAAATGAGCATCCCGTTATCCTGTGCAATGCCAATCGCTTTTTCAAGGGTCTGGCGGGCAGGAGCCCTGGAGATCGGCCAGCAGGAAAAATGCAGGATCTTAGAATTTTCAAGCTGTTGTTCAAGTTCTGTGGTGTAGGCAAGCTTATAATCCGCCCCCCTGTAGAAAATAGGTACGGGTGTTGATGTGCTCTTTGTCAGCATTACCATACTTGTAGCCTCTTGTACGGTTTGAATGGAGTCGGTGTTCATTCCTGCCCTTTGCAGCTGCGACTTGAGAAAAGTGCCCAGGCTGTCCTCTCCGACTGCTGATGCTACTGCCGAACGGATTCCGAGCTTTGTTGTATTCATGGCAATGTTAGAGGGGGATCCGCCAAAGAATCTTTGATAAGTGCCGCCTGAAGAATCCTCATCATACTCAGTTGATATGAGATCAACAAGAATCTCTCCAATGGCTAACAGGTCATAACTTTTCGGCTGGAAATTGACTGTTTCATCTAAATTGAGCATATAGCTCCTCCCTGAAGAAATAGTAGAAGATTAGCCTAATTGTATATGTCAAAGGTTTGACATGTCAATCGTTTGACATAAATTTTGCTTGGCTCCTGAGCCGGTTGAGCTGTGAAAGGGGCATTCATCCAGCCCTTCTCTTGTCCGTCAAAAACAAGCCTGGAATCAAAATAAACGCAAGTACAACAGTAGAAATCAGGAACCCGGCATGGTACCCCTTTAACCCGCTGGCAACCGTCGGCTGCAGGCCTTGGATGACTGTGGCGACAACAGTGGCGATCACGGCTGAGCCGAAGCTTGCGCCAAGATTCTCGATAATGTTAATCCCTACGCCGGCTTCCGGAAGCTGCTTGCCGTCAAGTCCGGTATAGGCCTCGCTTGTTAACGGAAGGCTGATGCCCCCGATGCTGGCACCGCGGATGAACAGGACAACGGAGATCCAGACCATACTAGTTGTATCGGTAATGAAGATTAGCGGAACCGATCCGATCAGGGCCAGAACCAGGCTGACTAGAACGACGTATTTGGCGCCGATTCTATCGATCATTTTGCCGAGGAAAGGCCGGGTAATGAGCATCCCGATACCCTGCGGAATAAGCGCAACAGCTGTTTCAATCGCCGTGAAATGACGGAAGTTCTGAAAGAACAGGGGCAGGATCAGCATGGGGCCCATGATGGCAATATTAGCGAGGAATAAGCCGATGCTGGAGGCCGTGAAGCTTGTGTGAGTAAACAGATTCAGGGGCAGTACAGTCTGATTCCTTCTGATCCGGTTGTAAGCCAGATAGATGACGGCCAATGCAAGGCCGATACTGCTCCAAAGTATGGTTTCGCTGTTGTTGAAGGAGGCATGGTCGGCTGCCTTGGTAATACCGTAGATCAGCGCCGCACTCATAGAAGACAAAACAATGATCCCGAACAGATCGAGCTTGCTTTCTTTGTTGAAGGGCTCGAATTCAGGGATCTTTTTCATCATAAGCGGTGCAGCAAGGATAACAACGAACACGTTGATGAAGAAAATCCAGTGCCAGGAGGCCCCTTGCACGATGAAGCCGCCTATTACCGGTCCCAGAATGGGCCCGAAGATCATCGGGGTGCTTACGATAGCCATGACCCGGCCCAGATTGTCCTGACCGGCGGTTTTAACCAGGAGGGTGAACATGAGGGTGGTAATGACTCCGGCGCTGAAGCCCTGCAGCAGACGGAAGCAGATAAAGCTGGAGATGTCCCAGCTAATGCCGACCAGAACAGAAATGATGCCAAAGGCGATAACGGCGCCGACGAATACTCTTTTACCGTTGAATTGATTCATCAGCCAGCCGGACACGGGGACCGCAACCGCGAGGGCCAGAACATAGCCTGTAATCGCCCACTGAATGATATGGAGAGTTGTGTTAAAATCCCTGGTTAGCTGATCTATAGCGATATTCACCATCGTGGAGTCAAGCATCGGGGCGATCGCTCCAAGGGCAATGGCCCAGGCTGCCATGAGGATTTCTTTGGGTAAGGCTGTTACCGGTACGTTTTCTTTTGCCATGATATGTGTTCTCCTTAAAAGTAGTTTAGTTTCCTTGTCAACAAAACAATAAACCGTTATAGTTTCCTTGTCAACAAAAAATGGAGAATAAAAAAACAGCCCGTTCTCAATGGAATTGGGCTGCTTCTATAGAAATGAGCTTCTGTTAGTTGTGTTAATCATCAATCAAAGCTGTCTGACTTATGGATATCCAGACCCTGTTTCCTGATTTCTGCATCCAGATGCCGGCTGTACTTCTCAATAAAATGGAGCATACTGTCGTATTGCCCCCCGGTTACCTGCTCGAATACCACCTGATCCCGCTCGCGGAACTCGTTGTGGAGCTCCTCATGAATATTAAAGATATCCCTGCCCTGCCCGGTCAGCCTGAAATAGATCTCTTTCTTGTTATCCGGCTTCTGATAGCTTTCGATAAGGCCTCTGTCAGTAAGCTTTTTGGTTAATTTGCTGATGGCCCCTTTGGTCATATAGAGAGATTCAGCGAGCTTGGTCACATTGGAGTCCGCATTTTTTTCGATATATTCGATACAGTGGACCTCCGACGGCTTACAGCCTCTAAGATTCTCCTCCATCTTCCCTTTATTAATCCAAGCCAGCTTATTAAATAGGTCCCGGAACTGCAGCATGACCTGATCCTGCTTATTGATGGCTAGTCGCCCCCGTTGCTTATAAGATAATTGAGATTTTTAAAGAGAATGCGTTACATTAGTATAACGTGATTTTGGTTCAGACAATATCTTTTTAGAAAATACTGTACTGGTGTGCTAGACTCAACATGATGTTATTCTTAACGATTTACTCAGGAGGATATTCACTAAATGGCTCATATATTGGTAGTTGAAGATGAACAGCCGATCAGCGATTTGATAACAATGAACCTAAAGCTGGTCGGTCATACCTATTCCAAAGCGTATAGCGGCTCGGAGGTAGCCGGAATGCTGGAACAGGAGCGTACCGATCTGATCCTGCTTGATGTGATGCTTCCGGGACTGGACGGGTTTGCAGTAATGCAGCAGATTGCGCATCTGCAGATTCCGGTTATTCTGATTACGGCCAAACATGCGCTGGCTGACCGGATCAAAGGGTTCGAGCTGGGTGCAGAGGATTATATCATCAAGCCGTTTGAAATGCTGGAGCTGCTGGCCCGCATCAATGTTGTACTGCGCAGGAATGAGCAGGCGGTGCCGGCGTTTGTCTGCGGCGGGGTGGAGGTGCGGTTCGCGGAGCGGCAGGTCAAGGTGGACTCGCAGGCGGTCGATCTGACTGCCAGGGAATTTGAACTGCTCGAAGTATTGATCCGTAACCGGAATATTGCCCTATCCAGAGAAAAGCTGCTGGAGCTGGCCTGGGGCTATGATTTTGCCGGTGATACCCGCACTGTAGATGTCCATATCCGCCAATTACGCAAAAAGCTGGGCTGGGAAGAGCGGATCAGAACCGTATTCAAGCTTGGCTACCGTCTGGAGGTTGAGGTCTGACCATGCGCTTCTGGCATAAGAATCTGCTTGCCGTGCTGATTCTTTTCATTGCCGCACTTGATATCAGTGTCATTATGGTGATGAAAAAAAGCTGGCAGCTGAATATGGACAGTGAAACCAGGCGGGCAGCGAGCGAGCAGACGTTAATCGCAAACAATATTTTTGAAAATCTCGATTCAATCCGTGCACGGGGGAACACGCTTACCCCAGTCCTTTTGGCCAGTGTGGCCCAGTCGTACGGGGATTATTACCGCAATCAGGGAATCGGCCTTGAGCTGCGCGAGAATGGACGGTTAATCTATCCGAATACGGGCAGTGGTCAGGCTGACGGGAGTGAGGGGCAGAGTGCGCAGACCATCCGGTTGTCGATGCCGCTGCCTGCCCCGTATCAGGCTATGGAGCTAACCTATAGCCGGGATATCAGCGGGCTGTATGCCCAGCAGCAGGAGCTGAACCGTTTCTTCGTGATGATTAACTGGATAGCCGGACCGGTGCTGGCGCTGCTGCTCTATCTGCTGATCCGCAGATTGACCAAGCCGCTCAAGCAGCTGTCGGAGACCACCCGGACCATCGCCGGAGGGGATTATTCGAACCGGATAGAACTGCGCAGCAGGGATGAATTCGGAGAGCTCGCGGTTCATTTTAACCGGATGGCTGCTGCAGTGGAGCAGCGAATGACCGAGCTCTCCGATATGGCCGGGGAGAAGCAGCGGATGGTTGATAATCTGGCCCATGAGCTGCGTACGCCGCTTACCAGCATGCAGGGCTTTGCAGAGTTTCTTACCTCAGCCAACATCGGCAAGGAAGAGCAGATCAAGGCCGGCCATTACATCTTAAGCGAAACGGTCCGGCTGAAGAATCTCGCCTTTAAGCTGCTCGATCTTTCCATTCTCCGGCACCAGCCCCTGGAGCTGTCTGAGGTGGAGGTGTCCGCCCTGTTTGAGGCGGTGAGGCAGACAGAGGAGCTTAAGTTAAAAGAGAGCGGTATTCCGCTGGAGATAGACAGCTCCATCCCTGCTGTACGGGGGGATGCCGATCTGCTGGCATCCTTTCTGGTGAACCTCATCGAGAATGCGGTTCATGCTTCCAGGCCGGGCAGCCCGATACGCCTGCTCGCCTATGAGCAGAATGGAGAAGCTGTGCTGGAGGTGCGTGACTGCGGCAGCGGAATGACGGCGGAGCAGAGCAAACGCGCCTTCGAGCCCTTCTACCGGGCAGACCCGGCGCGCTCGCGCCTGTACGGCAATGCCGGCCTCGGCTTGTCCCTGTGCCGCCAGATTGCCGAGGCGCATCAGGCCCGCGTTGAACTGGAATCGGTGCCCGGGCAAGGGACAGGCATCCGCCTTATTTTACAACTTCCTAACAACTTGGCCTCCTACTCTATAACATCCCGGGATTAAGCTGAAGACAGATTTAACAACCCAGATCCCGATGGAGGTAATGCAATTGAACAAGAAGAAAATGTACGCTGGAGCTGTTGTTTTATTCTCAGGAGGCGTGCTTACGCTAAGTGCTTTTCTGGTTCCCGGTATTGTAAATTCGGAGGTCATAGCAGGGAATGGTCCGGCTGTTCAGGCCAAGCTTCAGCCTGCTGCAGGCGGTAGCGCAATTCCTGTGCTGAAGGTGGAAGCGCCGGCCCCGGTATCTACTGTGACAGCTGACCTGCTTAAAGATATGAGCGAGGCGCAGATTCAGCAGATTTATGATTACGTGAATCAGCCCGGGCTTGAACCCGGTATCTCCGGCCGTGAAATAACCGAAGCAGAGGTGAACCGCAGACTGGTGCTGGAAGATAGATATGTGTATGAAGGACTTCGCCCGGAGCAGCCGCTGCCGCTTAATGCCGGACAAGCGGAGGTGTATGTGGACTTGGCAACTCATACGTACACTTACCCGGAGCGGACGATGACCGACGAAGAGCTGCTGCAGCTGATTGACTGGTCCTACCGGCTGAATTACATCGCTGCCCGGCATAATGTGACTGCACCGCCCCTGGCGCAGGACATCAGCGAGGCTGAAGCGAAATCGCTGGCTGCAGAAAGTGTGAACAAGCTGTTCGGCGCCGACGTGTCCAAGCTGGAGACCAAGGCTGTCCTGGCTGAGCTTGGACCGGACAAGCAGCCGTCCTGGACTGTTCATTCGGCTCCATACAAAGCCGGCACGCTGCGCGGGCAGGGGAAGGAATTCCGGGAGTATCATGTCATTATTGATGCCGGGACCGGCGATGTGCTGGATACAACCGTTATAAACGGGACACTCAAAAGAACCCCCATTGATGCAGCCGCTGCCGGCGGCATTGGGAAGGATGCCGGCTGGATTCACAAGGCTACCCAGATTGTGATGAACAAGCAGGGAGAGAAGCGGGCCATCGTCAAAGCGAGCCTGACCGATACTGAGGTTAACAACAAGCGGGGGATGGTAGCTGTGAAGCTGCTGCTGGAGGACGGAAGCAGCTATACCGCAGAGCTCCGGTATCCGGATCAGACACTGCGGTGCTTGATCTATGAGCCGAAATAAACAGGTTTATACCGCACGAATTACAGCCCATAACCGGGCTGTTTTTTTATTTCCTGCGTTTTTTAAAACTACAGGCTGTCTTGTACGTATAAAAAGTGGGCCGGATTCCTCCGGTTGCCTTACATCTTGACACAGTAGAGGAAGTGAAGGGAATGGCCGGGTTCACAATTATCCATGAAGGGTTAGATAACGGACCGCTTCCGTTATTTACACTGGATATCAGCGGCTCTGAGGCGGTAAGTATTTACAGTGATACGGATCTGCAGGCTGAGCTGATAAAGGTCCTGCGCAGCAAATCCGGTATCCAGGTGTTTGATTTTGAGGATGGACTATATACGCGTCTGACGGTGGAGGGCAATATTGCTTTTTTTCATAAATGGTTCGGCTGCAGCATTCCGCTGTCTGAAATGATAGTACAGTTCGAGCTGCAGCACTGTGCCCGGCGTCCGCTGCATAAGTGCTCGGAGTCTGAGGTCCGGCGGGTCTCCTATGCTAAATATTTCATGAGCGGCGCCCAAACCATGGTGTTCTGCGAGCCGGTACTGGGTGTGGATGTCCGGACCATCCAGACGTTCATCAATATGCTGCAAAAGCTGAAGGAGCAGCAATGCGCTGTACTTGTTCTGGTATCGGGTATGGAGCATGCGCTGCTTCTCGGGGATACGGCATATAAGCTTCAGCCGGCCGGTATGCGCCGGATTGAGGTTGTTGAAGAGGAGATGGAAGAAGCGGAAGCGGACAGCCCGATACCCAAGACTGCGAAGCTGTTCAAAATTCCGGCCAAGGTGGATGATAAAATCATCTTGTTCAATCCCCCGGAGATTGACTACGTTGAAAGCCGGGACGGGAAGGCTGTTATTGTCATTAACAATGAATCGTATGCGATGGATTCCACACTTGCTGACATCGAAAAGAAGCTGGAGGTCTACGGATTCTACCGCTGCCACCGCTCCTATATCGTAAACCTGCAAAAGGTCCGGGAGATTATTACATGGTCCAAGAATACATACTCCCTCCGGATCGACAACAAAGTGCAGTCAACCATTCCGCTCTCACGCACCAAGCTGCAGGAGGTTATGGATAAATTCAGCCTGGAATAGGTACAGTTCAGCTGTCCGTACGGTACATTCCGGCCTGTTACGGCTGACGCTTCCTGCTTCTTCCGCTATGCTTGGAGCAAGTTGAGCGAAGGAGGAAGGGTATTGCAGAATTCTATAGAAGTAACTGGGCTGCAGAAGGTGTTCGGGACAACAGCGGCGGTCAGGCAGCTTAGCTTTAATGTAAAAAGAGGTGAGATATTCGGACTGCTTGGTCCAAGCGGATCCGGCAAAACAACTACAATCAAAATCCTGACCGGAGAGCTCACGGCCTCGGCCGGTGATGTGAACGTGCTCGGCTTTGAACCTGCGCAGTTTGGAACGGCAGCATTCAAATCCAGAATCGGGATACTATCCGATAACAGCGCCCTGTATGAGCGTCTGAGCATCTATGATAACCTGAAGCTGTTCTGTAAATTGTATGATGTGCCGCTGAACCGGATCGGTGAAATTCTAAGTGACGTTAATCTGCAGAATGAGGGTGCCAAAACCGTTTCAAGGCTGTCAAAGGGGATGAAGCAGCGTGTGCTGCTGGCTAAGGCGCTCATTCACAGGCCGGAGCTGGTCTTTCTGGATGAGCCGACCTCGGCGCTGGACCCCGGAAATATGGCTCACATTCACCGCGGACTTCAGAGGCTGAATGATGCGGGAACGACGATTTTTCTGACCACGCATAATATGGAGGAAGCGACGGCTTTATGTGACCGGGTTGCTTTTTTACATGACGGGGGGCTTCAGGAGCTGGATAGCCCGGCTGCGCTGCGCTACAAATATTCGACACATGCTTTTCATGTGGAGACCTACACAGGCGATAAGCTGATCATTCCCAATGAACCGGCTCAGGCGGAGCAGATCAAAGAGCTGGTGGCAGGCGGACAAATTAAAACAATGCATACGGATGATCCGACGCTGGGGCAGATTTTTCTAAAAGTGACCGGAAAGGAGCTGGAGTGATGAGTGTGCGGCGTATAAGTGCCATTTTTGAGAAAGACATCAAGGATCTTATGAAAAACCTGTCGCTGATCATTACCGTGATAGTACCTATTATAATAGCGCTGGTATTAAAGCGGGTTAGTGCGGAGGCAGACCTTCCGGTTGCGATGACCTATGTCATTATCGGCGGATTATTTGCTGTAGTTACATCCGGTACCATTATGAGCATGATGGCAGAGGAGAATGAAAAGAAAACCCTGCGCGGATTGATTCAGTCTCCGGCTTCACTGGTCGATATCCTCATCGGGAAAAGTCTGGTCACAATCCTGGCAACATTGTTTTCCCTGATAATAACCTTGCTTATCACCGGCATTGAGCCGTTCTTGAACCTGAAGGCGCTGCTTGGGCTGGTTCTGCTGCTTCTGTTCTTTCTGCTATTTGGCACAGCGGTTGCGTTATACTCCAAATCAGTTGCCGGAACCACCGCATACCTGATGCCGTTCACGTTTGTGTTTGGATTCACGCCGATGATCGGCACCCTTGGCATTGTAAGTAAAGACGGTATAATAGCACAAATTCTTGCCAGGTTTCCTGTGATGCAGGCAATAGAGGTTCATGACAGCACCTCCTGGAAGCCGCTGGGGATTATCGGTCTATGGGTAACCGGTGCTGCAATTGTTACGTATGTTTGTTTCAGGAAGACCAGCACGGACGACTAAAAAGAGGAACGCTAGAAGGTAGCCCGAATAACCGGCCATTCCGTAATGGAAAGGGGCCGGTTATTTTTTGCGCTTATAGGGGAGAAAGCGGTGTTCATATGCGTTAAGTCACTGACTTTCATTACCAATACAAGTATTCTACGTGTATCAAGACGATAATGATTCTCATTATCTGACCTAAACCTATTGTTAGGGGAGTATGGAATGACATCATTAGCCAAAGGAAAGCTCAATACGCCCTACATTGTGGATGCTGTGAAAACGGATCAGGAGGATATCCGCAAATTTTTGTTCACACTGGGCTGTTATCCCGGTGAAAAAATTACGATTATTTCCAAGCTCGGCTCCAACTACATCATCAGCATCAAAGATGCCAGATACAGTATAGATTCGGATTTGGCAAACGCGATTATAATAGCGGACCGGATGGAAGCTTCAGCTGCAAAGCAAAGGAGATTCAAGTAGAATGACGGGGGAGGCGTGACGGTTATGAAAATTGCATTAGCGGGTAATCCCAATAGCGGGAAGACTACCTTGTTCAACGCAATTACAGGGAAGGTTGAGCAGGTCGGGAACTGGGCCGGGGTTACAGTAGAGAAGAAGGAAGCACGCGTCAAACCAAATCTTAACCCGAGGAATGAAAATCTGATTGTGGCGGATTTGCCGGGTGCGTATTCCATGTCACCGTATACCAGTGAAGAGTCCATAACGAAAGACTTCGTCCAGAATGAGCATCCCGATGTGATCATCAACATTGTAGACTCTACCAGTCTAAGCAGAGGCCTGTATTTTACTACCCAGCTATTAGAATTGGGCATACCTGTCATCGTTGCTCTGAACAAATGTGATTTAATGGAGAAAAAGGGCAACACCATCGACATTACAGCCTTGAGCGATGCGCTGAAATGTCCGGTTATTTCTACTGTATCCACCAAAGCCTCCAATAACGGTCTGCCTGAGCTGATTGAAGCTGTGGTAACGGCCGGCAAATCTGGTAAGAAGCAGCTTGCACCGGCCATTGGCGGAGCCCGGAAGGTCTCTACCAAGGATGAGTTCGAACGGAACGACAGGAAGCGTTATGCATTTGTAAATGAAGTAGTGGCGGAAGTAGAGAGAAGGAAGGTCAGCTCGGATAAGCAGACGGTACAGGATAGGGTGGACCGGATCGTTGCCCACAAATGGCTAGGCATTCCGATCTTCGCCGTTATTGTCTATATCATTTTTTCGATTTCCCAGAGCTGGGTCGGTCCTTGGATCGCGGATACCTTTGTCGGCTGGATCGATCTGCTGTATGCACAGGTAGCCTCCCTGCTCGGTGACAATGTGAACCCGGTTCTCGGCACCCTGCTGCTGGACGGGATCATCGGCGGCGTTGGCGCAGTAATCGGATTTTTGCCGCTGATTATGGTTTTGTTCTTCTGTATGGCTTTGCTGGAGGACTGCGGTTATATGGCCCGTGTAGCGGTCATTATGGACAGGTTTTTTAAACTGGTCGGTTTGTCCGGCAGATCGATTATTCCAATGATCGTCGGTACCGGCTGCGGGATACCGGGCGTTATGGCAACAAGAACAATTAAAGTGGAGAGACAAAGACGCACCACCGCTATGCTGACCACCTTTATGCCGTGCGGGGCCAAGCTCCCTATCATTGCCCTGTTTGCCGGTGTTTTCTTCGGTGATAACAGCTGGGTAGGAACCTCGATGTATTTCCTTGGCATCTTTATAATCATCATAGGAGCACTGATAGTAAGACGAATCACCGGTGACTTCTCCAGATCCTTCTTCATCATGGAGCTGCCTGAATACAGATTTCCGAGCCTGAAGCGTGCAGCAGTATCCATGCTGACGAGAGCTAAGGCGTTTATTATTAAAGCAGGAACGATTATTCTGATCTGTAACGCAGTGGTCCAGATTCTGCAGACCTTTGACTGGAAATTCCGTGTGGTTGCTGAGGGAGCACCGGATAGCAGTATTCTGGCCAGCCTGGCATCGCCGGTTGCCTTTCTGTTCATTCCGCTTGGCTTTGGGCTGTGGCAGTTTGCGGCAGCGGCTATAACAGGCTTTATTGCCAAAGAAAATGTTGTAGGAACCCTGGCCGTATGCTTCGCAATCACCAACTTTATCGATACAGATGAATTGGCGCTGGTCGGAAGCAGTACGGATGTCAGTACAGTGTTCGGTATCGGGGCTGTCGCCGGACTGTCTTATCTGGTATTTAACCTGTTCACACCGCCTTGCTTTGCCGCTATCGGCGCGATGAACTCCGAGCTGGAGTCACGCAAGTGGCTGTGGGGCGCTATAGGCTTTCAGATGGGGATGGGCTATACAGCCGCTTTCCTGGTCTACCAGATAGGTACACTTGTAACCGAAGGCACATTAGGTAAGGGATTTGCAGGAGGACTGATTGCTGTGGCGGTTATTGTAGGCTATGTTGTGTACCTGATGCGAAAAGGAACCAGAGATGCCCAAGTCCACGGCGGATTGCAGTCGGTGAAGCTA
This sequence comes from Paenibacillus sp. FSL R7-0273, assembly GCF_000758625.1. NCBI lineage: Bacteria > Bacillati > Bacillota > Bacilli > Caryophanales > Paenibacillaceae > Paenibacillus > Paenibacillus sp. FSL R7-0273. Next base: position 5,365,418 of record NZ_CP009283.1, on the reverse strand, counting down.
TGAGTACCGTCGATATTGTTGTCATTGCCGTAATCGCAGCCATCGTCTCGCTGGCCGTCTATAAAATCGTGAAGGATAAGAAAAACGGTGTCAAATGCACCGGGTGCAGCGAATGCAATCTGTGTCCTACAGATGTTCAGAATGCCGTTACGGGTAAGGCTGCCAACAAAAAAAAGTGATAAGCATTCAAGGCTTGCGCCAGCCGCAGGCAGTAAATAAGAACAAGCCTAAAAGACCTTGAGCAATCAAGGTTTTTTTGTTTTATCAGCTTTTCCCGTAATCTGTCATTATGCCATAAACAACTGCCATTATAGTATATCTGCCTCCGGTTCATTCCTCTACAATAGAAGAGATGAAGCTAGTACAAGGAGGTATAACCAGACATGATTAATATAGAGCCCTTTATACAAAAGGTGCTTCGCACGCTTGATGCCCACCGTTCTGAACAGGAGGGCGGATACCGGAGAATGCTGGCAGACCCACCGGAGGCAGCCGAGCTGTATGGAACAGCAGATGCAGCAATTCTGCTGTATACACTCGGGGAGCTGCCGGCCGCGGGAAGTGCAGAGCACGAGGGACTGAGCCGGACACTGCAGGGCTTCCAGCAGCCGGAGGACGGGCTGTTCCCCGGTGCAGGACATCATGCTATTCACAGCACAGCGTTTGCTGTCTCGGCGCTGGAGCTGCTGGATGCCAAGCCGCTGCACCCGTTGAAAGCGCTGCATCCTCTGAAGGAGCGCTCTGGGCTGGCTGCTTTTCTGGACGGGCTGGACTGGAAGCATCAGCCATGGGGGGAGTCAACCAAGGGCGCAGGCGTCTATGCTGCGCTGGTGCTGGCTGAGGAAGCGGATAATGAGTGGGAGGACTGGTATTTCGACTGGCTCTGGAAGGAGGCAGATCCGGAGACGGGGCTGTGGCGGCAAGGAGCAATAACGGGCCGGGGGGATGGAGCTTCTGATGACGGAGCGCCTCTGTTCCATCATCTGGCCGGCTCCTTCCATTACCTGTTCAACCAGGATTGCCGTAAGCGCAGGCTCCGTTATCCGGAGCAGCTGGCAGATACCTGCCTGACGCTGTTCCAATCCGGACAGATCCCGCTTTCGGAGGGAAGTTTCTCATTTGTGGAACTGGATGTACTGTATCTTGTAGTGAGCGTAATGGGACAGACCAGCCACAGGGCGGAGGAGCTTAAGGAAATGGTCCAGGCCATCGGCGGACATCTGCTGGCGTTTATTGCCGGACGTGCAGCAGAACCGGCTGATGAGGTGTATGAGGACCTGCACACCTTATGCGGCAGCGTCTGCGCCCTGGCAATCGTGCAGTCGGTGCTGCCGGAGCAGGTACAGGCGGACCGTGTGCTGAACAAAGTGCTGGACCGGCGTCCTTTTATATAAGGGGTATGACAGGTATGAGCATAAGGAGGAGAAGCTGATGATACAGTGGGCATTCGTTACAGGAGCAGACCGGGGAGTCGGGCTGAGCCTGGTCAAGGGTTTACTGGAAAAGGGCTATCATGTATTTGCCGGACAATATGCGGGAGCTGAAGCAGGAGGTGAGCTGGAGCGGCTGGAGGAGCTAAATGAGGGACGGCTAAAGCGGGTTCCGCTTGATATCAGTAATGCGGCTAGTGTCCGTGAAGCACTGGAAGCCGTGGCGGCGGCCACCGACCGGCTGGACATCCTGATCAATAACGGGGCGATTCTGGGTGATATGCAGGCGACGATTGAGGATGAGCTGGATTTTGAGGAGATGGACCAGGTGTTCCGTGTGAATGCGCTGGGGGCGCTGAGAATATCGAACGGGCTGATCCGGCCTATATTAAAAAGCGGGAGCAAGCTCATCGTCAACATCTCCTCCGAGGCAGGCAGCATCGGCAGCTGCTGGCGGAACGCCTGGTATGCCTACTGCATGTCCAAGGCGGCGCTCAATATGCAGTCCCAGCTGATCCACAACCAGATTGCCCCTAAGGGCGGCAAGGTGATGGTCATTCATCCCGGCCATGTCCAGACTTATATGCAGGGTAAGCTGGATACAGCGGGAAGGCTGACACCGGACGAGTCCGCCGGGGGCATCTTGAAGCTTGTGGAGCAGCGGCTTGATCCCGGTTATACCGGGGAAGGACTGGCTCTGATTGATTATGCCGGGGAGACGCTGCCTTGGTAGAACATGTGCGGATTTAGAGGAACGGCAGCCTTTCCGGTACCGGGTATTTCCCGGTGACGGAGAGGTTTTTTTATATCAAATTGACAGCAGGGAGCCGCTATGTGAAAATGTAGTTAACCAGACTAACTAAATGAGGTGTATGTGTGAAGGAGAGTACGGTAAGAAGCGCTGAGATTATCGGCTTATTTTGCCGGCAGCAGATGAATGTGAAGAAGGATATTCCGGTCAGGTCCAGCGAGATGGGCGTGCTTATCTTTGTGGAGAAGCAGGAGGAGCCGGTTACGCCGCTGATGCTCAGCAGCTTTTTCAGGATATCCAAGCCGTCCGTTACGGTTATGATCAACTCCCTGCTCCGCCAGAAGTACCTGCATAAGGCTGCATCAGCCACAGACGGGAGAAGCTATACCGTCTCTCTGACAGCGGAGGGGAGGGAGCTCGTAGAGTCCACCGCAACGGAGTACTACCGCAGCATGGAGCTGCTGGAGGAGCAGATGGGCAGCGCCGAATTCACCAGATTTATAGAGTTAATGCAGCAGGCGACGGAAATCATCGGCCGGGAGAATGTACGGTCATGAAAATATTAGTTACAGGCGCTTCGGGCAATGTGGGCAGCTATCTGGCGGATGAGCTTATGGACAGAGGTGAGCAGGTGGTGGCCGCCGGGACGGATGTTTACAGACTGGAGCAACGGTTTCACGGCCGGGCAGCATGTGTGAAGATGGATTTTACAGAACCGTCTACGTTTGCTTCGGCGCTTGAAGGGGTGGACCGGGTATTTCTGATGCGCCCTCCGCATTTGGGGAAACCGGAGGATTTGTATCCTTTTATCGGCGCGTTGAAGGCTCACGGCATCCGGCTGGTCGCCTTTCTGTCGCTGATGGGAATCGAGAAGAACACTATTCCGCCCCACTACAAAATTGAAAAATGCATAGAAGCTGCAGGAATACCCTATGCGCACATCCGTCCCGGGTTTTTCATGCAGAATGTTTCGGGCATTCATGCTGCCGAGATTCGAGGGATGAACCAGATTTATATACCGGCGGGCAACAGCAAAACGAGCTTTATTGATGCGGCGGATATAGGGCTTGCTGCCGCTGTGCTGCTTGGCGATCCTGAGAAATATGCCAATACCGCCCACACGCTAACCGGACCGGAGTCGCTTGATTATTATCAGGTGGCGCAGATCCTCAGTGAGGCGACAGGACGGGAGATTACATATGCCAAGCCTGGGTTTTTGAAATATAGACGGTATTACATCAAAGAGCGGGGGCTCGATAAAGCCTATGTCAATGTAACAGTAGCCCTGTATTTTATGACCAGAATGGGGACGGCTCAGCGGGTGAGCGGAGAGTTTCAGCAGCTGACAGGGCGGGCGCCGAGAACGTTTCAGAAGTTTGTGGATGATAATCTTGAATGTTTCGAATGAGTTGTGAGTAAAACGGCAAGGGGGTTTGAGAATTTAGTTTGATTTTGGTCACTTAATTTTGGTAATCCTCGGCTTTTACGGCTATTAGGTGGAAAAAGGATATCTAATTCAGCCTATTTACCGATCTAGAGCTAATTGGACGAAATTAAGTGACGTTTTTCCATCTAATTGCCCTTTGGCGGGGTTTAGGGAGGAATTAGGTGACGATTTTACACTTAATTTGATTAAGAGCTTCTATTAAGTGCTAAAAGGCTGCGCGCGCGTGGGCGGATATAACTATATGCAGGCTGTTGTATGGCTGGAGCTGCCTACCAGCAAGGACGCTGTTAGCTAGGTGCTTTCGTGAGCGGATTGAATATATTTTAATGTAAGAAGCGGCTGTTCCTTACAGGAACGCCGTTTTTTTGTGTTGTTTGAACGAAGGCGGAGGGTTTGAGGCAGCTACTTACAATGGATCACTTGTCGATGCAAGGGGCGCGCTGAATTTAGTTTGATTTTGGTCACTTAATTCCGGTAATCCTCGGCTTTTACGGCTATTAGATGGAAAAAGGATATCTAATTCAGCCGATTTACCGCTCTGGAGCTAATTGGATGAAATTAAGTGACGTTTTTCCATCTAATTGCTCCGTGGCGGGATTTAGGGAGAAATTAGGTGACGATTTTACACTTAATTTGATTAAGAGAGCTTCTATTAAGTGCTAAGAGGCTGCGCGCGTGGGCGGATACAACTATTCTCAGACTGGGCCACAGCAAGCATGTATGAGTATCAGCCCGGACCCGTATGCATCTAGAGTATCAGCCCGGACTACAGCAAGCATTTCTGAGTTTAAGCATTCATTTCAGTATAAGTTTTATTATTCATTCTAGTATGAGCTTAAGTATGCACTTCCGTTGTGGTTTTACAATCCATTCCAGCATAGTGTAACGTAATTTCAGCATGTTGCGTCTGTAAATACCTGGGTGCATATGCGGTAATATGATGTAACTTACTCAAAGTAACCCTATATTGGATATTTTAGGAGGTCCTATTTTCGTAATACTTCTGTCTTAAAAGTTACAAAAAGGTTACAATAAGGTTACGAAGCTGCAAGGGAATATAGTCCTAGTTTTCGCCTGTTTTCAGCTAACTTTCAGGAAAATTTCAGGTAATTTTCAGTAAAACAGGGTACAGGAGGCTTCCCGTTACCAAAATATGACGGATGCGTAACATGAAAAACTAAGCTATGGTTAGACCCGGCGATTCAAAGCTGCCTGTGCTCACGCAAGACATAGGCACATTTAAGCGCGAAGCCTATACATATTCCAGAAATAAACGACGGAAGGAGGGGAGTGCATAACTCGGATTGCCGATTAACAAGGACTGTCCGGCAGCTGGACAGACTGGAATGTGCGGACGGGTCATTAGACAGAGACATCAGGAGGAACTACACAACATGAAAGTATCTTTAAAAGTACATGCGGTGATTGCCGCCGCAGCATTGAGCATATCTATACTCGCACCTCTGCAGATGGCGGGGGCCTATACTTCCAGGCCATGGATGGACGCCTCGCGTTCGCCGGAAGACCGTACGGAGCTGCTGCTGCAGCAAATGACCGAGAAGGAAAAGGTTGATTTTGTCACAGGTAATGTGAACAACTACTATGGCTTTTATAACAATTCGCTGGAGCGGCTGGGCATTCCCGCATTGACGATGGCCGACGGGCCGACAGGTGTGCGCATTGCCAACCCTGAAATTCAAAACAAGAAATCTACCGCTTTCCCGGCGCCGATCGCGCTTGCTGCAACCTGGGATACCAAGGCCGCAGCTCTTTACGGCGATCTGGTTGGTGAAGAAGCGTTCAATACAACGCATAATGTGCTGCTGGGACCTGGCCTCGACATTGCCCGGCTGCCATGGGGCTCACGTAACTTCGAGTCTCTCGGAGAGGACCCGCTGCTGCAGTCCAAGCTGGGCGTAGCTTATGTGAATGCTGTACAGAGCCATCCGGTGATGGCAACGGCCAAGCATTACCTGCTCAACAACCAGGAGACGGACCGTTTTACGGTCGATTCCGTAGCCAGTGAAAGGGCGATTATGGAAATTTATGCCAAACCGTTCGCAGCGGCGATTAAGGATGCAGGCCTTGCCTCCGTAATGTGCTCGTTCAATAAAATCAACGGCACTCCCGCTTGTGAAAGCGAATATGCGCTGACCGATATCCTGAGAGACAAGCTGAACTTCGATGGCTTTGTCATGAGCGACTACGGCGCCAATCTCAGCACCGCCAAATCGGCGCTGGCCGGGCTTGATCTTGAAACACCGGGCGAGCCATACGGCAAGTGGGGAAATCAGCTGCTGACCGCTGTTCAGAACGGAGAGGTCAGTGAGGAACAGCTCGACCTTATGGCCGGAAGAACGCTGACACAGATGTTCGACAAGGGCCTGTTTGACAGCAAGCCGGTGAATGTCCAGATTCCGGCTGAGGAGCACGGTAAAGCCGCGCTGGATATTGCCGAGGACAGCCTGGTGCTGCTCCAGAATAAGAACAAGGCGCTGCCGCTGAACGAAGACAAGCTGAAGTCCATTGCTGTCATCGGTCCGGACGCCGACACCTATGCTACCGTCGGGGGAAGCTCTCTGGTAACTCCGACGTACACAGTCACTCCGCTGGATGCCATCCGCGACCGTGCCGGCAGCGGTGTTAAAGTCAGCTATGCACCGGGCACAGATCCGGTTTCGACCGGCGATATCGTTAACGGTCCGTCCGCGATCCCATCCTCGGTTCTTACTCCTGCGGGAGACGGGGAAGGCACCGGTCTTAGCGGGGAATACTGGCCTAACAACAAAATGGAAGGCGAGCCTACGCTTACCCGGACTGATGGTCAGGTCAATCTGAATCTTGGTTTTTATAACTTTGACGGACTGAACGGCCAATCCTCCAAGCTGCCGCAGACACCGGGCAATCTGAACAGCATGATGTCCGCACGCTGGAACGGTTACTTGACCGCTCCAATGACAGGTGAGTACAATCTTAGCCTGACCAGTGTCGGTACCGGCAAGCTGTATCTGGACGGCAAGCTGCTGATCGACAGCGACGGAACCACACTGAAGACAGAAAAGGCTGCAGTAACCCTGACCAAGGGTGAACGTCATGAAATCAAAATTGAATATAAAACTTACTACAAGGAAGGTGCCTCCACGGACTTCGGCGGTACCGTCCGGCTCGGCTGGGAGCCGCCGGCTGGGGCTGTAGACAGCAAAATGCAGGAAGCCGTTAATCTGGCCCAAAAATCCGATGTTGCCGTAGTTGTTGTCCGCACCTATGAAAGTGAAGGCTACTACGACCGTTCGGATCTGGATCTGCCCAATAACCAGGACCGCCTGATCTCCGAGGTGGCTGCGGCCAACCCGAATACGGTTGTGGTATCCATGAGCGGAAGAGCGGTCGAGATGGACGGATGGCAGAACAAGGTCAAGTCGATCGTCCAGGCCTGGTTCACCGGACAGGAGCAGGGTGACGCCATTGCCAGAGTACTGTTCGGAGACGTGAATCCGTCCGGCAAGCTGCCGGTTACGTTCCCGGTCAATGAGGACAGTACGCCGGTATCGGCTGTTGCACAATTCCCTGGGGTAAACGGCAAGGGTGAGTACAGCGAAGGCGTTATGGTCGGGTACCGCGGTTACGAGAATTCCGGCATTAAGCCGGCGTTCGCGTTCGGCCACGGCTTGTCCTATACAACCTTCGACTACCGTAATGTTCATGCGAACGTAAGCGGCAAAGGGGCTAACCGCAAAATGACGGTATCTCTCAATCTGCGGAATACTGGTAAAGTTACAGGCTCTGAGGTGGTGCAGGTGTATGTCGGCCAATTGCCGGGCAAGGTTGAGACCGCACCGAAGCAGCTGGCTGGTTGGGCTAAGGTAGAGCTGAAGCCGGGCAAGCAGCAGCGCGTTCAAATCGAGCTAGATCCTTCAGTGCTATCCTATTGGGATGAAAAAGCGGACAAGTGGGTGATGCCATCCGGTAAGGTGCCGGTTTATGTCGGCAGCGCCTCGGATGATATCCGCCTGAAGACCAGCCTGACGGTTAAATAGATATACTATGAACGGTTGGAGCCAGGGGAAGCAAAGCCCCCGGCTTCTTTTTTTATTACTAACGAAGGGGTGTTAAATATGCGCAGACGTAAGCTCCTGTTAACGATTGCCGGAGCGGCAGCCGTACTGGCGGTATGGATCGCTGCTAAGCTCTATATTGATAAGCCCGGACAGAGCAAGCTGCCCCCGGTAGAGGTGAAGGCCTGGGTAACAACGGGGGATCAGTCCAGTCTGCTTGCTCTGCAGGAGCCGTTCTTTTTCGAGGAGGCTGATAGCTCCGGCGGTGAAACGCCAATGTCTACTTCCGGCCAGCCCGTTATCACAGTAAATCCGGACCGGGAATATCAGACGATGGACGGCTTTGGCGCTTCTGTTACCGGGTCTTCCGCTTTTCTGGTCAATAAACGGATGTCTGGTGATCAGCGGGATGCACTAATGAAGGATCTGTTCTCACCCGAAGGGATACGTCTGAGCTTTGTCCGCCATTCTGTCGGCGCGTCCGACTTCTCTGTCGATGCAGACGGCAATCCGGCAAGCTATACCTATGATGACACAGAAGCCGGTGAGGATTACGGGCTGGAGCAGTTCTCCATCGCCAAAGACGGGGATGTGACGGGGCTGCTCCAGCGTATTCTGGACGAGAACAACTCTATTAAGGTTATGGGGACACCCTGGACTGCCCCGCCCTGGATGAAATTCGGGGAGCAGATTCATAACGGCTGGTATTTAAACTATGCGGAGCCGCGTGTGTATGCTGCCTATGCGCAGTATTTGGCACGCTACATTAAGGAATATGAGAAGCTGGGTATCCCTATCTATGCACTGACTATACAGAACGAGCCTGAATTTACGACTGCGGATTATCCGAGTATGAGCATGGGTGCGGAAGAGCAGGCCCTTTTTATCGGGGATTATCTGGGACCGGAGTTCAGCAGGCAAGGAATTACATCCAAAATTGTGGCGTTCGATCATAACTGGGACACCGCGGAGAGCTATACGCAAACCGTACTGGGTGATGCAAAAGCTAACGCCTACACCGACGGTACGGCATATCATTGTTATGCGGGTTCTCCGGAAGTGATGAGCAAGATACACGAAGCCTATCCCGAAAAAGAGATCTATGTAACGGAGTGCAGCGGAGGCGCTTGGAGTGAGAATTTCAGCGATAACCTGACCTGGCTGATGTCCAAGCTGATCATCGGCGGGCCGCGCAACTGGGCAAAGAGCGTGCTGCTGTGGAACCTGGCGCTTGATGCTGAAAGCGGACCAGCGAACGGAGGCTGCACGAATTGCCGCGGTGTTGTAACCGTAGACGGTCAAGGGGAGTCAGGCTATTCACGGAATGTGGAATATTATGCGCTGGGACATGCCAGCCGGTTCACTGATCCAGGAGCGGTCCGCATCGACTCGCCGCAGGCCGGCGGAATCGAAAATGTCGCCTACCGTAATCCGGGCGGTTCCCTTGTGCTGATCGCGCTCAATCCGGCGGATGAGGACCGTGCGTTCAGCGTGCAGTGGGGAGAGCGTGCTTTTACCTTTACTTTAAAAGCGCGTTCGGCGGTGACCTTTAAATGGAAGCCATAGGACGGAACACAAAAAGAGACGGGATATCCCGTCTCTTGGCCTATAATCAGGTATTCTAATGTGAAACAGGCTGGGCTGCGCCGGTAAGAAGCTTTTTCCGCTGCTCCAGCCACTGGGATACCAGAATGCCGCCTACCACCAGCATCGCCCCGATGTATCCTTGCAGGGTCAGACGCTCACCGGCAAACATAAACGCAATTACTGCGGCGAAAATCGGCTCCAGTGCATACATTAAGCCTAGCTGTACAGGCGGGATATATTTCAAAGACACGGACTGGGCGATAAAGCAGAAGGCACTGCAGACCAGGCTTAGCGCCAGGATCGAAGTCCATCCGCTAAAGGTTCCGGGAAGAACCGGGGACTCGAAGATAAAAGAAAGGATCAGGGCAAACAACGCAGTGAAGCCAAGGGACACAATGCCGACATTTATGGAATCGGTCTTTTTGACTGCCGCGCCGGAGATCAGAATGAACAATGCATTGCTGATTCCGCTGGAAATACAGAGAATATCGCCCGGGTGCATCTGCAGCTTGCTGTTCAGGGTCAGCATCCCAATGCCGGTCATTGCAATCAGTGCGCCGACGATGTGGCTCAGCTCGAGCTTTTTACGGAAAAGAAAGACGCTTAATATAGGTACAAAAACAACGGTAAGCCCGACGAGAAAGCCGGCGTTTGAGGTGCTTGTTGTTTTGAGGCCGAATAGAATGGATACGCACACCCAGAGCAATATGGCTCCGAGCACTGCACCATACCCGATTGTCGTTTTATCTATTTTGCGCAGCCGCCTCCAGAACACCAGTCCGGTCACCAGAAAAGCGATCCCAAAGCGCAATGCAAGCAGATTGAATTCTTCCATGGAATCCAGGCCCATTTTCATAAAAAGATAGGAGGAGCCCCATCCCAGGGTAATGAGCAAAACGAGAAGATTGGCCTTATACTTGTTCAACTTAACACGCTTCCTTTTTTATATAGTAGATAGGGAATTTCAGTGTGCAGGAACGCGCATGACCAATTTTCCTCAATCAGTATACTCCGCTTTAACCAAATAGAAAAGATAGATTTTTCGGAAATATTAAATTTTATATGTTCCCCCTTCTAACGTGACCTCAGACACAACGTCCGCCCGTAAACCGTGTATATTCAAACTTGTAATCTCCGCTTTTTTAATTTTTCAAAAATTTGATTAGAGTCCTCCTTTTGACCCCGGTGCCCGTTATAGAATGAGGGTGCTGATAGAGAAACAAGATCAAATTGGAGGGCGAAGAGAGATGAATATTTCAGATATAAAGATTGCCAAGGATACGTACTGGGTAGGAAAAATCGATAACCGTGAGGTGCCGTTCCACCGGCTGATTCTGGCGAAGGGCACGACCTACAATTCCTATTTGCTGAAAACCGGCAAGCCGACCGTTATTGATACCGTGGATATGGAGTTTGGCCGTGAATATGCCGACCGGATGGCGGAGCTGATTGATCCGCTGGATATTGCATATATCGTAATCAATCATACCGAGCCGGATCACTCCGGCGGGCTGGCTGCGCTGGCTATGCGGGCGACTAACGCTACTATTGTATGCACTGAGATTGCGGTGCCGGAAATTCAGGAAATGTACAAGCTGCACAGCCGTAATTACCTGGTGGTCCGGGACGGGGATACGCTGGATATCGGCGGCAAAACGCTGCTGTTCAAGGAGACCCCTTACCTGCATACCGCTGAAACGATGATTACTTATTGTATAGAGGATAAAATATTGTATCCGTGCGACATTTTCAGCACGCATGTTGCTGTGGAGAAGCTGTTCAGCGACGAGGCGGGTTTTGATATCACAGAGGATTTCAAAGGCTATTACAGCGCCATTATCCACCCGCACAGAAGATATGTAAGAACGCTGATGGAAGCGGTCAAGGATCTGGAGATTGACATGATCGCCCCTTCGCACGGGTTCCTGATCCGCGAGGACGTCCGCAAGTATATTGATCTGTATGCCGAGCTAAGCCGGGAAACGACCCAGGGGAAAAAAGCGGCAATCGTCTACACCACCATCAAGAACAATACGAAGAAAATGGCCGGCATTCTGCAGGCTACGCTGCAGGAGAACGGAATAGAAGCAACGGTATGGGATGCGGATAAAAGCGATATGAACGACATTATCGAGAGCATCGAGGCGGCGGACGCTGTCTTCATCGGCAGCTCCACCCGTTACGCCGATATGATCGGCAATCTGGAGCCGCTGCTCAAGGAGCTGCAGCTCCTGAATCTGAAAGGCAAGCTGGCAGCGGCCTTCGGCTCCTACGGCTGGAGCGGTGAAGCAATCGAGGTTATCCAGGATTACCTGAACGGAACCAATATGACCGTACAGAGCACGTCGGACGTAATCAAGTCCACCGGCATGACGCATGTGGAATTCCCGATCCGTGTCCGCTTCTCCCCGAAAGAGGCCGAGAAGACACAGAAGATCAAAAATGCCGCTGAATTCGTCTCCGACCTGCTGCTGAGCGCAATCTAAGGGGGGCGGACCGGGATGAATAAACATTATGTTATTGTCGGCAGCGGTGTAGCGGCGGTTCATGCCGCGAAGGCGATCCGGGATCAGGATGCGGACTCGGAGATTACGATTTTTGGTGAGGAGACTCACCTGCCCTATAACCGGATTAAGCTGACCAAGGGCTTGTTCAGCGACCTGCACAGCGACAAGGTACTGATCAAGAAGGAGAAGTGGTACCGCGATAACCGGATCACATTGCACACTGCCAGCCGGATTGCTGCAATCCACCCGGAGGCGCGGGAGGTAGAGACGGCAGACGGACAGCGGGTAACGTACCATAAGCTGCTGCTCTGCATGGGTGCCCGGAACCGGGCGCTGGCTGTAGGCGGTGCCGGACTGCAGAACGTGCATACGATCCGGGATCTGGGCGATGCCGACCGGTTAAAGGCAGAGCTGACCGCCGGGCAGCGCACCGTTGTCATCGGCGGCGGGGTGCAGGGGCTGGAGACAGCCTGGGCGTTGCATGAGGCCGGTTATCCGGTGACGATTATTGAAGCAGCCCCGCGCCTGATGGCAAGGCAGCTGGATGAGACTTCATCGGAGCGGCTGTGCCAGATTCTGGAGCAGGCTGGTGTAGAGGTTAAGCTTCATGCCGGAGTCACTGCGATTAACGGAGATGCAGCAGTCTCCGGCGTAACGCTGGATGACGGAACAGAAGTTCCTTGTCAGCATGTGGTATATTCAATCGGCATCGTACCGAATACGGAGCTTGTGCGGGAGACCGGAATACATGTCCGGTCCGGTGTACTGGTGAACCGTCATCTGGAGACGAGTGCTCCCCATATTTATGCCGCCGGCGACATAGCCGAGCTGGATGGCCTGGTTGAGGGGCTATGGGGCGGAGCCATTGAGCAGGGCAAAGTAGCCGGGATGAATATGGCTGCGGCAGACCCGGCCGATTACCGCCGGCCGGTTCCGGTGACGCTGTTTAACGCTTTTGGCAGCTCGCTGTTCTCAATCGGGAACACGGATGAGCGGCAGTGTGACGTGTCAGCCGCCGGCGAAGTAAACGGCGTGTACACGCGGATTTACGTCAAGGACAACCGGCTGGCCGGGGCGCTTGCCTGGGACGGTGCGGCAGCATCGCTGCTGTATAAGTCAGCGGTGGAGCGGGGCGTGAGCCTGGAGGGGCTTGATGTGGCGGGCGGCAGTCTTGAGGCGGTTATTGCCGGGATTGCGGCGCTGGTGGAGTAGCGGGTTCAACCGGATGTGCGGGAATGAACCCTGCAGGCGGTTGCTGAGCAAAATAAGTGGAAAAACGGTACCTAATTTCGGTAAATCCGCCAGTTTAAAGAGATTAAGTGGAAAAAGGTTATCTAATTAGCGGTTACCGCTCTAAATGGTGGTTTTCGCTCGAAATAAGTAACCTTTTTCCAACTAATGATTATAAAGTTTGAGAAATGATGGAATTAAGTGACGTAAATCCAACTATATAGATTGAACTTAAGAATTTACGTTAAGGGAAAAGTGGCGGAGGGGAATTTTGGAACTGGAGGAGCGGTAGCGACCGCCTTTGTCTGCGGATTTCAACCGTTAAAAACGGTATAAATCAAGAAATCTGCAGACAACAGCGGCTGGAAGTCCAAACATTCTCTGGAGTCACATGCAATCCCAAAACAGCAATATTATTAGTTCAATCTATATAATAAAATTCACAGGAGGAATAGACAATGACTAAATACATTTGCAAGCCATGCGGCTATATTTACGATCCGGCGCTCGGAGATCCCGATGAGGATGTAGAGCCGGGTACGACGTTTGAGGATTTGCCGGAGGATTGGGTCTGCCCGGTGTGCGGGGAAGACACCACGCATTTTGAACCGGTGGCACAGAAAAAGATCGTTTCCTAAAAAACAAGGAGGGATACAGAAATGCCGGAACATTCCTGTAAGAACGCTGCGGAGCCGTGCACCCGCAAGGTGCCGATCTTCGCCTCGCTCAGCGGCGGCGAGCTCTCGCGGATCAGCGCGATGATCAGACACCGCAAATACGCCAAAGGCCAGGCGCTGATTCTGGAGGAGCAGCCGACAGACACGCTGTTTATTATCCAGCAGGGACAGGTGAAGCTGTCCAAAATGACACCGCAGGGCAAAGAGCAGATTCTGCATGTGCTGAGCAGCGGGGAATTTTTCGGCGAGCTGAATATCCTGAGCAGCGAGGAGCTGAGTAACTTCAGCGCCTACGCGCTGACTGAGACGGCCATCTGCCTGCTGACCCGGACAGATATGGAGCAGCTGATGGCGGAGAATCCGGACATTACGATCAAGCTGCTGAAGACCGTCGCCAAGCGGCTGGCCCATACCGAGAATCTGGCGCAGAGTCTGGCGACCAAGGACCCGGAAATCCGGATCGCCCATATGATTCTGGAGCTGGGCGACAAGTACGGCAAGCCGCGCAGCAGCGGCCTTGCGATCAAGCTGCCGCTCTCCCGCGAGGAGCTGGCGAGCTATGTGGGCGTCACCCGGGAAACGATCAGCCGCAAATTTGCCCGCTTCGAGGACCTGGGCCTGATTGAGCTGGTCGGCAACAAGCAGCTGATCGTAAAGGACCGGCCGTCACTGGAGAGGTACACAGTATAATCAAATTGACTTCCTGAACTCGGCAGGAGTCATGCCGGAGAAGTTGCGGAAGAGCTTGATGAAGTAGCTGGTGTTGTCGTAGCCGAGCTGCTCCGCAATCTCGACAATGCTGAGATTGGACTGATTCAGCAGCTCCCGTGCCCGCTCCATCTTTGAGCGGGTCACAAACTCAATGAAGGTAAGGCCGGTATCCAGCTTGAATAAACGGCTGAAATGGGTGGGATTCAGCCCGAGCCGGATAGCCATCTCCTCCATACCTATTTTCTCACTGATATGATTCATGACATATCGCTTCGCTTCAGCCACCTCTTTCCTGATGTTCTGCTTCCAGATGGAGCTTAGCATCAGGATTTTTTCATTCAGGAAGCCTTCCAGCCATTCCATCAGCCTGTCAAGCGTTTCAAATTCCCGGACCGAGCGCTGGAGCATTTCGCTGTTGAAATTGTTGGTGAAATTCTGCATCACGATATATTTTAATTCCAGCTCCATCACCATTTTAAGCAGCCAGCTCTTCACGGCTTCTACCGGGTATTTGTTATCTCCGATATGCTCCCTGATATGATCGACTGCAGAACTGATGCGGGCATGATCCTCATGCTGGATGCAGTCTCTCAGCTGCTGCAGTGTTTGAGAGTAGTGCATGAACAGATCCTCGCCTGTCATCCTCACGGGTTCCAGCTTCATAATCGCTCCTTCGGCAGAGTAGAAGCGCAGAGCCTGGGCATCCAGCAGCGCCAGAATTTGCTTTTTGAGTTCGATCAGGCTCGGGCTGGCTTCACCGTAAAAGAATGAAATGCCCATGCGGTGCGGCTTCATCCTTTTTTGGACCTGCAGCATCCGGCTGCGGAATTCCTCATGCAGATTGCGGATCAGGGTCCGCGGTAACGGAATGAACAGGATGAACTGCCGTTCCGTCAACGCGAACTGGAGCAATCCGTCAATCTCCAGGATTTCCGCCAGCACATTATCTATAACGAACTGCATGTTCACAATGCCGCCGAAGCGCCGCTCCAGCTCGTAGCTGCGTTCCGGCATCGCCAATACCGGCAGGTACGGTACATCCTTTTGCAGCGGAATCCCCATCGCCTCAGCCTGCTTAAACCAGCCGGCTTCATCCCCGACCGGCTGCTCAAGCAGCATGCGGATGTACCGGGTCCGGATAGCGGAGTGATTCTGCGTAACCAGCTGCTCCAGCTTGAGGTAATGGTTACGGGAGAGCTGCTTCACCTCCAGACGCGAGACCGCCTCAGCCAGTACAGAAATGACCTGCCGGATTTCCATACTCTCCTTCAATATATACTCGGCAACATTGAGCTTGACCGCCTTCTGCGCATACTCAAATTCCCCGTGGCAGGACAGGATGACCGACTGCAGCTGCGGATTGAGCTCCCGTGTCTTACGGATTAACTCCAGCCCGTCCATCCCCGGCATGCCGATATCGGTAAGCAGAATATCCGGCTGGTGCAGCTGGCAGGCCTCCCAGGCCTGCTTGCCGTCTGAGCATGCGGCAGACAATTCAAGCCCCAGCGTTTCCCAGGGGATGCCCCCGCTCAAATATTCCAGTACAGGAAAATGATCATCGGCTAACACCACTTTGTATCTCATTTAATGTCCTCCTGTCTCTCTGTAAGGCAGAATCAGCTCGACGGTGGTCCGGCAGCCGTTAATACTCTCAATATTCATTGTAAAGCTGTCCCCGTAGATCAGCTTCAGCCGCTGATAGACATTGACCAGCCCGATGCCGTGCGAGGGGATCTTATCATCCGCTGATTCTGCTGTTTTCAGATTTTCAAGCGCTGCGTCCTGCTGTTTGATATGGAGAAGCAGGATATTCAGCGTGTCCTCCTCCATCCCCGTTCCGTTATCCTCAACCCTGATGCGGAGCACCGTATTTATTTTCTCAATCGAAATAAGGATTCTGCCTCCGCCCCTGGCGAAGCCGTGTTTATAAGCGTTCTCGATGACAGGCTGCAGGATGAACCGCGGCACAAGCTCCAGCAGTAAGTCTACATCCGCGTTCACCACGGATTCGGTCGGGTACCGCATGGTGAACCGCATCAGCTCCATATACTGCTTGGCAGATTCAAGCTCATGGGAGATGGACACGAATTCCTCCTGGCTGGAAAAGCTGGCTCTCAGCAGCGAGGATAAGGAGCCTACAATAAAAGCGTTCTCTTCATCCTGCTTCATGAGCAGCCGCAGCCGGATCGAGCTTAGCACGTTAAACAGAAAATGCGGATTAATCTGGGCCTGCAGCATGGCGATTTCCGCCTGGCGTTTTAGCTGCTGCTCCAGCTCCACCTGCTTGAGCATGAGCTGAATCCGGTCAAGCATTTCGTCAAAGGAGTGGCCCAGGCTGCCGATTTCATCCCTTCCCCGGATTTTGGAGCGTACCATCAGATCACCGGCCTCTACTCTGCGGGCTACTTTTCCGAGAATAAGCACGGGCTTGGTGAATCTGCGCAGCAGATAGGTCAGGGCAAACAGGAAGCTGATGGCAAAAATGGCCTGCAGCAGCAAGCCTGTCCGGTTAATTCCGTTCAGCCGCTCCGTCAGCTGCTCATATGGGGCTACGCTGACCAGACTCCAATCCGCATATTTCAGCGGCAGGGAGAGGAGGAGCTGGTTCTCGTGATTGAACTCCACAATATCAGGATAGACGGGCTCGTCAACAGGGATTACCGTATTGAAGCTTGATCCGATCAGAGCCTCGTTGCGGTTCGATAGAATATGATGGGCTCCATTCAGCAGATAGACATCCTCCTCAAGAGAACCGAAGTGCTCCCGGATGGAAGCTTCACTCCGGCTGACAATAAGATAAGCATAGGGGCCGGTATCGGTTCCTTCTCTTAGAGCCCGTGCGGTCATAAATACATATGGCTTGTCCGGCTGGGAGGTCAGGTAATTGGCTTCCGCCCCCATAAATAAAGTGTCATACGGTGAGAGCTGCTCCAGCCTGGTAAACCAGCCTTCCCTGGTGAAATCACGCGGATCAAAATCATAAAAGGAATAATCGGAATATGCATTGCCGTCTCTGTCCAGCAGCGTAATCCGTAGATCGGCGGTTTCACCGGCCACCTGCTCCAGCCGGCTCGTTAAGGTTCTGGCCGAGACCGGGTTGGTTTTGGCATCCTCCAGCAGGTTTTTAATTTCAGGATCAAAATGGACAAAGTTGGAGACGGAGACCATCTCTTCAAAGACCGCATTAATCTGCGACTGCACAATCATCAGGGACTGGGTGGATTTTTCCAGAGAATGCTCCCGGATAATAAGCTTGGAATAACTATTCGTAATATAAAGCATCCCTATCGTTGGTATAACCAGACATGCGATAGAGGTCAGAATAAGCTTTTGCCGGAAGGATAACTGGTGCTGTCTTTGTTTCTTCTTCATTACTGTCCCCCGTTACTGGATATTCACATGATCATGGTACTTCATTTGCAGGCAAACCTCATCCAACAATTTTTTCACTTTGGAAAAAATAATAGTATACAAACTTTTCAATATAGATAATTCCGTTGCATGCGTGAGGCCCCAGGCGGCTTCTATACTAAGGATACAAACTGAAATTGAGGTGAAGAGATGGAGTACATTCCCGAAAAAGGAGCACCTAAGCAGTCCGTGAAGCTGACAGCACGCGGCGTGCGAAAGCAGTCCTTTTACGACAATATTGCGGGCTACCTGTTTATTGCGCCGATGCTCGTGCTGACGGTAACGCTGGTCATTATTCCAATTCTGTTATCCGGCGTGATCAGCTTTTCGGACTGGAATTTTGTAACCGGGCTTGAGGGCTTTCAGCCGGTCGGGCTTGATAATTACACACGGCTGTTCCAGGATGAGGCGTTTCACCGCTCGCTGATGAACAATCTGATCATGATTGCCGTAGTGCCGGTAGCGATATTTTTGGCATTGGTGCTGGCCGTGCTGATTAATAAAGCCACTTATTTCAAATCATTGTTCAAGGTTATTTATTTCATGCCGTTTATTTCTAGTTTCGTGGCGATTGCGCTATTATGGAGAGTGCTGTATCACCCGACTAACGGGCCGATCAACGGCTTCCTCCGGTCCATAGGAGTGGAGAACCCGCCGTTGTGGCTGGCTGATCCAAAGTTTGCCCTGATTTCGGTCATGATTATTATGGTCTGGACTTCACTGGGCTTCAACATGGTCATATACATGGCCGGGCTGCAAAATATCTCTAAGGATCTGTATGAGGCAGCCGATGTGGACGGTGCATCTCCGCTAAGGCAATTTTTCCGCATCACGCTGCCGCTGCTGTCACCGACCTCCTTTTTCCTGCTGATTACGGGAATTGTCGGTTCCTTTAAGGTATTTGATCTAATTATGGTGCTGACGGGCGGCGGACCGGCCGGCTCGACCTCCGTTATTGTCTACTATCTGTACGAGGTTGCCTTTGTCAACCTGGAGTCGGGGTATGCGTCGGCAATGGGCATTGTGCTGCTGATTCTTATCCTGCTGGTGACGCTTGTTCAGTGGCTTGGACAAAAGAAATGGGTCAATTACTAGGAGGGAAAGCAATGCATTCTATCAAGTTAAACCGCGTTCTTGTAACAGTCGGTATGGGGGCTGCCGGCATTCTCTTTGTGATGCCCTTCCTATGGATGCTGTCCGCGTCCTTCAAGCCAGAGCTGGATGTCATGAAATATCCGATCCAGTGGATTCCGGAGAAATGGAATGCGGCGGAGAACTACAGGCAGGTGTGGGCGGGCGTTGTGCCGTTTGGCCTTTATTACTGGAACAGCATCAAGGTAACACTAATGTCAACGGCCTTGTCGCTGCTTATTTCCGCCATGGCCGCCTATGGCTTCTCTAAAGTGAAGTTTAAAGGCCGTGATGCGATGTTTCTGCTGGTGCTCGCCACCTACATGATTCCGACACAGGCGATTCTTGTTCCGCAGTTTATTATGTTCCGCTGGCTCGGACTGTTTGACAGTCATTTCGGACTGGTGCTGCTTGCCGCATCCGGTGTGCTCGGAACGTTCCTGCTCAGACAGTTTTTCTTAGGCATTCATGATGAGATTATTGAATCGGCCCGCATTGACGCAGCCGGCCACTGGACCATCTTCAGCCGGATTGCCCTGCCGCTTGTGCAGCCCGCGCTGGCCACATATATGATTCTGCGGTTTATCTGGACGTGGAATGATTACCAGAATCCGCTGATTTTTCTCCGTTCTGATTCACTGTTCACCTTGCAACTGGGAATCCGCAGATTTGCTGATTTCAGCGGTGAGTTCTATTCCTTGATGATGGCAGGCGCGGTGTCCGCTATTGTGCCTCTGCTGATCATTTTCATTATAGGGCAGAAGCAGGTCATCGAGGGTGTCGCTATGGGCGGCGTTAAGGGCTAGGCCAATTCTATTACAGGGGGTATTACAATGTTCAAAGCTAAAGCAAAATGGTTGATCACCGTACCGGTGCTGTCCTTGCTGGTTACCGGATGCGGAGGGGCAGGCAAAGAGGAGAATAGTACTGCTAACAGCGGAGAAAATGCGGATGTAGTCACGATTAAGCTAAGTAACTGGTATACCAAAGAGATGGACAAATGGAATGTTGTCATTGAAGAATTTGAGAAGCAGCATCCGGATATTAAAGTGGAATTTGCTTCCGCTGAGGATAACAACTCCAATGAATATTACAAAAAGCTCGATCTGGCCGTCGCCGGTGGTGATGATCTGGACATTATCATGTTCAGTAACATGAACTATCTCTCCCAGCGGGCGGAGCTTGGCATGGTTGAGCCGATCGATGCTTATCTGGAGAAGGACGGCATCAGCTTCGCGGATGAATATACGGCAGATACCCGGATCGGCGGCAAGGTATACGGGCTTCCCGGCAAGTCGTCCCAGGGGATGGTCTTTATCAATGAGAATCATCTGAAGGAAGCCGGGCTGGAGCTACCAAAGAACTGGACCTGGGATGAGTATATGGAATATGCCAAGGCCTTGACCAAAGCAGAGAACGGCAAAACCCGTTACGGTACTTACTTCCACAGCTGGATTCAATACGGCTACCTTGTGCAGAACTTTACCCAGTCCGTGAACGCCAATTTGACCACTGATGACGGACTGAAGGCGAATATAGACAATCCTTATATACGCAAGTCGCTGGAGCTGCGTCTGCAGGGTGAGCAGGAGGGCTCGGCAACCCCGTATGCTGAGGTGGTCAGCCAGAAGCTGAACTACCGTCCGCAATATTTCAATCAGGATACAAGCATGCTGATTTCAGGCTCCTTCCTTGTTCCCGAAGCAGGCGGTACAGACACGATTCCGGCCAGCTTCAAGACCGTATTTGCTCCTGTTCCGACCATGAATGCGGATGATCCGATTTCGGCGAACGTCAGCGGTGACGTACTGTCCATCTACAGCAAATCCAAGCATAAAGATGAGGCGTATACCTTTATCCGCTGGTTTACTACCGAAGGGATTGTGCTTCAGGGCAAGAATATCCCCTCCTGGAAAAAGGCAGATATGAATGAGGTTGTCGATAACATTATCGCTGGCAGCAAAAATCCGGAGATGATCGATAAAGCATCGCTGATGTACGTGCTGGAAAATACCGCAACCCCAAGCGCTGCCGTAGCTGTACCTTATCATGCAGAGCTCGAGAAGATCCTGCTTGAAGAATTCGATAAAATGATGCTGGCAGACCAGGACATGGAGACGACTATTCAGAATGCCCAGACCAGGATTCAGAAGATTATTGATTCCAAGTCCTGAGAGCAGAAGGACGCCGGTGGTGAATTCTAAGATCCGGAAGATCGTTGTTAGTAATTCTGAAAAAGCTTCTGCAAAACTTTAACCAAGGAGTGCTGCCCTGTGCTTTATCCGATTATGACGGAAACCCGCAGTTTAATTGAGCTTAGCGGCATCTGGAATTTCAAACTGGACCACGGTTCAGGCTTTGAGGAAAAATGGTACGAAGCAGGAGTGAAGGACGCCATTCCCATGGCGGTTCCTTCAGCCTACAATGATCTTGGCGTCAGCCCGGAGATCCGCAATCATGTCGGCGATGTCTGGTACGAAAGAGAAATCACGCTTCCGCGAAACGTGAGTAACGAGCGGCTTGTGCTCCGGTTCGGATCGGCCACACATAAAGCGAGGGTCTATCTGAACGGTCAGCTGGTAATGGAGCATTCCGGCGGCTTCCTGCCTTTTGAGGCTGTGGTGAATGATTATATTCAGACGGGAACGAACCGCCTGACGGTGGCCGTTAACAATATCGTGGATTACACCACTCTGCCTGTAGGTCTGTATACGGAGACTGTGGGGCCTGACGGGAACAAAAAGCTGAAGAATCAGCCAAACTTCGATTTCTTTAACTTTGCGGGCCTGCAGCGGCCGGTGAAAATCTACTCTACTCCGCATACCTTCATTCAGGATGTTACGGTTGTAACGGATTATGAGGGAGATAAAGGAATTGTTCGATACAGCGTTGAGGTTAGCGGGGAAACGGACGTCCGGGTAACAGTGCTGGATGAGGAGGGGAATGCAGTCTCGGGCGGGCAAGGTGCCTCAGGGAAGCTGGACATTCCGCAGGTTAAGCTCTGGCAGCCTTTAAAGGCCTATTTGTATACTTTGAAAATAGAGCTTCTGCAGGACGCCCGGGTAGTAGATGTCTATGATCAGCCGTTTGGCGTACGGACGGTAGAGGTAAAGGACGGCCAATTCCTGATTAACGGCAAGCCGTTTTACTTCAAAGGCTACGGCAAACATGAGGACACCCCGTTTCATGGCCGGGGGCTGGATGAAGCGGCGAATGTCATGGACTTCAACCTGATGAAATGGACCGGAGCCAACTCCTTCCGGACCGCGCATTACCCGTATGCTGAGGAAGTGATGCGTCTTGCCGACCGTGAGGGCTTTGTCGTTATTGATGAAACTCCGGCAGTCGGACTGGATCTGAACTTTCTGGTTATGCTGTCGGGCGGCGGCAAAAAGGACACATGGAAAGAGGTGCAGACCTTCGAACACCACCAGCAGGTTATCTCGGAGCTGATTAACCGGGACAAAAACCATCCGTGCGTGGTGATGTGGAACGTGGCCAATGAGCCCGCTTCTTACGAGGAGGGAGCGTATGAATACTTCAAACCGCTGATTGAGCAGATGCGCGAGGAAGATCCGCAGCACCGTCCGGTTACGCTGGTAACACATATTGAGGCCTCACCTGAAAACGATAAAATCTCCGAGCTGATCGATGTGCTGGCCTTCAACCGTTACTACGGCTGGTATGTGGACGGGGGTGATCTGGAATCTGCCAAGGACAAGCTGCGGCTGGAGCTTGGAGGCTGGACCCGGCGCTGCCCCGGCAAGCCGATGATGTTCACCGAATACGGCACCGATACCGTGGCCGGACTGCATGATGTGGAGCCAATCATGTTCACTGAGGAATATCAGGTGGAGTTCTACAGGGCGAATCACCAGGTGTTTGATGAGTTCGCTGATTTTGTGGGCGAGCAGGTCTGGAACTTTGCCGACTTCGCTACCAGCCAGGGCATTATCCGGGTGCAGGGCAATAAGAAGGGCGTGTTCACCCGGGAGCGCAAGCCGAAAGCCGCGGCGCACGAGCTGCGCCGGAGATGGACGGCGATCCCGGATTTCGGGTATAAGCCGAAATAGCATACGCATGGCAGACAACCTTGAGTGAATCAAGGTTGTTTGCTTTGGCCGGGGGAGGTGGGGCGAAGGCCGGCGCACATCCCACGCCACGCCTGATTCCTCAGGCGCCTGGACGGCCTGCAATAGTAATACTCGGACGCATGTAGCTCACATGAACCGAAATCCGGATCACGAACTGCTCCGGATTATCCTCGGTGAAATAATTGTACAGATCCATCTCGTAAGCGGCGCCGCATACGGCCAGCCCTTCGCTCTGGATGAACGCTTTTAATGCTGCATAGGTGTGTTCTAAAGTCTCATATGATCCCTTATGGTCCATGACTGCGTATAGCCCAAGCGGCTTCATCATGATATTGTCGCCCTGGGCGGGTGCAGGCAGTTTGCTGGCAATATGGCTTGGATAATATTCTCCTGACTGAAGCTGCTGCTGGTCAACGATGGACCAGTACGGCAGCTCATGTATGATGAGATGCTCTTCGCAGTAGCTGCGGTGTTCACTGATTTTGCGGGCGTATTCATGATCGCTGATGTCCGGGCGGACGGGTGTAGTTATGAAGTAAGCAGCCTGCTGCTCTTCAATTGCCGGTGTATTCCGTGGCGCCTTCTGTGCGTTTTCGGCCATTTGCAGGGCACCGTCAAGAAAGCTCTGTATCCGCTGCATCCGGTTCAGCTCCAGTTCAAGCTCGCGCTGCTTCTGGCGGATGAGGCTGACAAACCGGTCGGTATTCTGATTGTCGAGGAAATCCCTGATCTCCTTTAGCGAACTGCCGGCCTTCTTGAGCACGCTGATCATTTCGAGTGTGTAGCACTGCTGGAGCGAGTAGTAGCGGTACCCCTTTGCGTTAACGAATTCCGGCTTCAGCAGACCGATTTCATCATAGTGAAAAAGCGTATGCTTGGTCACCCCGCAGGTCCTGGCCATTTCGCTCGTTGTAAAAAGTTTGGACGGCATAACTGACATAGCAGCGCTCCCTTTCCCTGGTTTGATGGTCTTGACTATCGGGTTACCCTATAGTTTAAAGTCGTTATACTGACAAAGCAAATGTCAAAAACCAGCCAGGGGTGCCTCATGAACAAACTTATCAGAAATAGAGTATTTCTTATTGTCGCCACAGCCGATCTGCTGCAGCAGACAGGAATATGGATCCGGAATATGGTGTTGCTGTTCTATATTATGGATCAGACCGGGAACAATCCGACCGCTGTATCCATGCTTACTGCCTTAGAGTATCTGCCCATCTTTGTATTCTCGCTAATCGGAGGGACCTTTGCCGACCGCTGGAATCCGAAAAAAACAGTCATCCTCGGCGATGCCCTAAGCGCGTTATCGATGCTGCTGATTCTTGGGCTGATTGCCGGCGGGGTATGGCAGGCAGTGTTCGCGGCCACTGTAATCTCGGCGATTGTAAGCCAGTTTTCCCAGCCGTCTTCTGCAGTGCTTTTCAAAAAGCATATCCCTGCGGAGGAGGTAGGAACAGCCGTCGGTATCAACCAGAGCCTGATGGCCTTATTCACGATCTTTGGACCGATGCTCGGAACCCTTGTCTATACCCAGCTCGGCATACAGTCATCGATTATTGCCTTGTTCCTGATCTTCACGCTGGCCGCCGGAATCCAGCTGTTCCTGCCGTCATCGGGCAGAGAGCAGCGGGCAGAGAGGACTTCACCGCTCAAGGATATCAAGGAAGGCTTCCGTTATGTGCTGGGCCATGCCAACCTGAAGCTGATTGCGGTTATGTTTCTTATCTCGGGTCTGGCGATGGGAGTGACCCAGCCGCTGGATGTCTTTGTTACGATGAGCCGGCTGGGCCTGCCAAAGGAAAGTGTGCAGTGGTTTGCCGCTGCTGAGGGTGTGGGGATGCTTGCGGGCGGCCTCTTGGCCGCCATGCTTACAGCACAAATAACCCGCTACAGACGCGGGGTCATTACAGTAATCATGATTATATGGGCGGCAATTACCGTCATTGAGGTGCTGTCCGTCTGGCCTATGCTGACAGGAAGCGCGAGAGTGCTGTCCGGTATAGCCACAGCCTGCTTCCAGGTCTCCTTCAGCGCCATGATGATTCAGGAGATCAGAGAGGAGTATATCGGCAGGACCAACGGGATCATCATTCCGCTTATGATGGGAGGGATGCTGCTTGGCAGCGCCTCCTCCGGTTTTATCGTGGCTCAGCTCGATCTGATGGGAGCCTACTTTATAGCGGCGGCTCTAACGCTGGGCTGTGTTGTTTTTACATCGCGGTTAAAGTTTGGTTGAAGCATGCGCCGCTGCAACCCTTTTGCGCCAGGGCAAGCTTCTTTGCCCGGTGACATTATTGGTCCCGCGTCGAAAAACGTTTCTCTAGACCCACTCAAATTGCGTCTGCTAGTATGAAACAATGCAATGTAAGGCGAGGGGAGAATCTGGAAACATGGAGCAGCAGCAGTGTTATGAGAATTTAAAAATGGGCGAACGCGGTGCTGATAGGACTGAAGCTGGCGCAGCGGCCGGCTGATGCAGACCATCCTTACGGCCACTGGAAATCGGAAACGATAGCTTCATTAGTAGCTTCCTTTATTATGATGGCGGTCGGCCTGCAGGTTCTGATTACGGCGGTTGCTTCTGTCTTTAAGGGCAGAGGAGAAGCGCCGGATCTGATCTCGGTGTGGACAGGGCTATTTTGCGCAGTCGTAATGTATTTTGTCTACCGGTACAATAAGCGGCTTGCGCTTGCAATCAAAAGCCAGGCCGTAATGGCTGCCGCCAAGGATAACTATTCGGACGCCCTGGTCAGTATCGGTGCGGTAATCGGGATTATCGGCTCCCAGTTCAACCTTCCGTGGCTTGATCCTGTAACAGCGGTTCTGGTCGGGCTGATTATCTGCAAGACAGCGTGGGACATCTTCCGTGATGCCTCCCACCACTTATCGGACGGGTTTGACGAGACCATTATCCATACGTTCAGGGAGACTGTCGAGCAGGTTGAAGGCGTGGAAGAGGTTAAGGAGCTGCGGGCCAGAAACTATGGCAGCAATGCTGTGGTGGATGTCGTCCTGTCGATCAAAGGCGGACTTGGCTTTCAGGAAGCCCATAACGTTGCAACCAATGTGGAGAATGAGCTGAAAAAATCTGCCGAAGTCTTAGAGGTTCATGTGCACTATGAGCCGTCGAAGTAAGCCCCGCAAGGGGCTTTTTTTAATGAAGAAAAACGGGCTGATCTTAATGCAATCTTAATACTTAAGGCGAAATCCTAACACCAGATTAATACGGCAGGTGATATGCTTTCAGGACAATAAGACTACGTACAAAGCGAGCGTGAAACCCGTGATTTCCTTTTTAAAAAGGTTTTTGATTGGCAGGCCCTTGAAGTCCACTGAGCTGGGGGAGCAAAAGTTAAATAAAAAGAAAGCACTGGCGATTTTATCATCAGATGCCTTATCTTCAGTTGCCTATGGTCCTGAGCAAATCCTGATAGTACTGGTTACAGTCGGTACGATGGCTTTCTGGTACTCCATACCGATCGCAATCGGGGTGCTGGTGCTGCTGACTGCACTGATCCTGTCCTACCGGCAGATTATTTTTGCTTATTCACATGGCGGGGGAGCCTATGTTGTCTCTAAGGAAAACCTGGGCAAATATCCCGGCCTGATTGCAGGCGGTTCGCTGCTGGTGGATTATATTCTGACGGTGGCGGTAAGTGTATCGGCCGGAACAGATGCGATTACATCGGCTTTTCCAAGCCTGCATGATCATAAAGTGCTGATTGCCATTATCTTTGTATTTCTCATTACATTATTGAATTTAAGAGGCGTTACGGAATCTGCTTCCGTTCTCGCCTATCCGGTTTACCTGTTCGTGCTGGCCCTGTTCATTCTGATCGGTACCGGTCTTTATAACATCTTAACGGGTAATGTTCCGGCAGAACTGCATACTTCAATCGGTACTCCGGTGGCCGGGATCAGTCTGTTCCTGCTGCTGCGCGCTTTTTCTTCGGGGAGCTCGGCGTTAACCGGGGTAGAGGCGATTTCTAATGCCATTCCGAATTTTAAAAGCCCTGAGGCCTCCAATGCAGCCAAAACGCTGGCGGCAATGGGGATTTTATTAGCGGTCCTGTTCTCCGGAATTGTTACGCTGGCCTATTACTATGGAGTTGCGCCCCGTGCTGACGTTACTGTCGTGTCGCAGATTGCGGAGCAGACCTTCGGACGAAATGCGATGTACTTTTTTATACAGGGTACAACTGCACTCATTCTGATTCTGGCGGCTAATACCGGCTATTCTGCTTTTCCTCTGCTGGCAGTAAATCTGGCTAAGGACAAATTTATACCACGTATGTTTACGATGCGCGGGGACAGACTGGGATATTCCAACGGGATTATCATTCTGGGTGTGCTATCGATGCTGCTCATTTATGTATTTGAAGGGGAGACGGAGCAGTTAATTCCTCTGTATGCGGTAGGGGTATTCATTCCCTTTACGTTATCCCAATCCGGGATGATGGTAAAATGGCTCCGCGAAAAGCCGGCAGGCTGGATGCCGAAATTCGTGATTAACACCGTAGGCGCGCTGATCAGCTTCATCGTTACGATGATGTTCTTCCTGACCAAGTTCACACAGGTATGGCCTGTTTTTGTCTTCCTGCCGATCCTGCTGTACGTCTTCCATAGAATTCATAAGCATTACGAGGCGGTTGCCGACCAGCTTAGAATTACAACCTGTGAAGCCACGGTTAAAATTGAAGGCAATGTCATTATCGTGCCGGTTGCCGGAATCACCCATGTCGTGGAGAACTCGCTGGAATACGCCAAATCGCTGTCACCGCAGCAGATTATTGCGGTATACGTTCCTTTTGAACGGGAGGACGAAGCCGCATTCGAGGAAAAATGGAAGAAGTGGCAGCCGGACGTACGCCTGGTGACCCTCTATACTCCATACAGAAGCATCATCCATCCGTTGACTAAGTTTATTGATACAATCAACTGGAAAGCGGCAGAGCTCAATCATAGAGTCACAGTCATTATTCCACAGTTTATTCCGAAAAAAGGCTGGCACAACATCCTGCATAACCAGTCGAGCCTGCTGATCCGCGCCCGTCTGCTATTCCGCAGCGATGTGATTGTTACTACGGTGCCTTATCATTTAAAGAAGTAATGGAGCTTGAGAGGCTGTCCCAAAGTCATGTAAGTGGCTTGGGGCGGCTTTTTTTGCGTGGGAAAGGTAGGCAGGCTTATAGGTTAGCTGGCTGATAACTCCGTATTAGCAAAAAGACATTAGCGAAATGGGGATGCAGTTATAGTGATGGATAAATATCGTACATATGACATAAATCACAAATTAGACACAGTCTCCACTAGCGGATAGCTATATCGGGCTATGTTCACCAGTCTTCCTTTTATTTACACTAAGACTGCATTTAGATTAAAATGCATTCCTGCCAATTCAACAGATATTTTGAGGAATGTTGCAACCATAGGATCTAGTTTTATCTCCTCATTGAATTGGTAAAGATAGAGTATAAATACGCTCTCACTTTTAGGAGGTGAACAATGGCACTAAATAGAGGGTACCCCCTTTCGGGAGGTTTAAAATTAGTAATTGTATTTTTAACTATCTGTGTATTGTTATGCCTGGGCTTTAAAAATGTGGCGGGTGCCGAAACAAATGCGGAGGCTATCCCGCTGCAGCCCATTATTGATTCGGCTACTATCGGAGAGACCCTCACATTGGCTCCGGGAACTTATCTGGGACCTGTCCGCATTGACAAAAGACTTGTCATAACCGGAAACGGCGAGGCTACGATCCTGAATACTTCTCCAGATGGACAGGTTGCTGTTCTAATTCGGGCAGATGATGTACAACTGGAGAATCTGAATATTCAGCAGAATAACGGCGGAGAAGCCGCTGCGGTGAGGGTTGAGGCTGATAGGGTTAAACTGAATGGGCTCGCCATTCATACAGCAGGCTTTGGAATTGTGCTCCGTGAAGCTAACGGCGGAGTGATTACAACGAACAAGATACGCTGGTTTATTCCTAAAGGAGAAGCCCCGGGAACAAGAGGAAATGGTATTGACCTGTATAACGCTCACGGGACTGAAATTAGAGAGAATGAGATCTCTTATCTGCGGGATGGGATCTATCTGGAAAACAGCCGCAACACTGTGGTAGATCAGAACAAGCTATCTTATCTGCGCTACGGTGTGCATTGTATGTACATAAATGGATCGAGGGTCACTAATAATACCGGCGAATATAACATAACCGGCGCAATGGTGATGGGAGTAACAGATGTGGTTGTATCCGGAAATTCCTTTCGCAAGCAAAGCCAGAATGTTCACTCTCAAGGGATACTGCTCTATGATGTCCGGACTTCAAGTGTGGTGAACAACGTGGTAGAGGGAAACCGTGTAGGGATTTATATGCAGCGATCTTCGGATAACGTCCTGCAGAATAACCTTGTTCTCAGGAACTATATCGGCATTCAATTTGAGGATGCGGAGGGCAACCGCTTTCAGCGTAACGGCTTTGTTGCGAATGTGATTGAAGCACAGGCAACAGGCAGTAAAGATAACGAGCTAAACGGTAATTACTGGGACTCATTTGAAGGACTGGACCTTACAGGTGACGGGATCAGTGATCTTCGTTATGCGATCAATCCTTTCTATCAGCAATTAGTGTCTGATAATGCAGCCTATCAGTTATTTTTTCAGTCACCGGGTATGACATTTTTAAGTGATATGTATACAAGCGGGAAGGCACAGTGGTCTGCTGATCCGGCACCTTTGATGCAACTGGAAGTGGGTGCGGTCACTCAAGGTCAAGCAGGCGGAGGTCAAGGAACGGTAATGGTGGCAGGCTGGCTGCTAATGTTTTTGTCGGTCATTACAATAATATATCTGGGGGTATTGAGGTTATGAAAAAATGGAGCGTAGCATTAATGGTAGTCATAAGTCTGGTAATCCTGGCTGCTTGCGGGCAGAAGAAATATGAGCCGGTAGCGATCAATGAAGAAACGGATATCTGTGTAATCTGTAACATGCAGGTTAAGGATGATGCATTCGCCACACAGCTGACAACCAAGGATGGGAAGAATTATAAGTTTGATGACATCGGTTGTATGAACGAGTGGAAGGAACAGAACGGAACAGAGAATATTGGTATGGATTACGTGCGTGACTATAACGACAAAGAGTGGGTTGAGTATAGCAAGGCCAGCTATGTGTATGATGAATCTCTGCGCACGCCGATGGCTTATGGTGTAGTCAGCTTTAAGGATAAGGCAGCAGCTGAAGCATTTGTGGAAGAGCAAGGTGTGGGAGCAGTTCTGACGGCCGGAGATCTGTCTTCCCATGAATGGAAGCAAAACACAGATATGATGAACATGGATATGCATGGCGGGGAAGGTCATATGGATGAGCATATGTCTGAGGAAGATGCAGATTCAAAAGAAATGGATATGTAAGCATGGGCGACATCCTGCAAATAGCACGCAGAGAACTCAAAATGGGCTTCCGGAACCCCTGGGCATATTCCTTCTTGACCTTATTCTGCGCGTTTAGCCTTGGTTTACTGCTGATTAATGCGCAAAATGTCGTGGAGGGCTACACTGCCGTCACAGGTTCCATGCTAAGCCTGATTCTTTATCTTTTACCGCTGATGACTTTGTTTCTGGGCTCATTCTCACTGACATCAGAAAAGGAGGACGGCAGCTGGCAGCTGCTGTCCACTTATCCCATGGGTACATTATCCTTTGTCTTAGGCAAATATATAGGGCTGGCAGCTGTGCTGCTTATTATTGTAGCGTTTGGTTACGGACTCATGGGGCTGATCAGCGGCTTTCTCGGTACGGCCTTTGATTCAAGTACTTATTTTTTGTTTCTGGCATTTTCGGCGGGGCTTGTACTGCTGTTTCTGACTATCGCCCTGTTTATAGGCTCATTGTCACGCAACCGCTGGCAAGCGTTGACTGTCTCTGTGGCGGTATGGTTCTTCCTGGTAATCGGCTGGCCGACTTTTCTGATTGCCGGTTTGGGGCTGCTGCCGTATCTCTGGATCAAACCATTGCTTATTATCTTAACGATCCTCAACCCGGCAGAGCTTGTACGGCTGTTTGTTGTGGTCAAGCTGGGTGGAGGCTCCGTGCTGGGACCTGAATATTATCAATGGGTTGAATGGATTAGCAGGCCAAATGGCAGTATGCTGTTTCTCGGGGTCTGTCTGGTCTGGATCGCACTCTCCCTTCTTTCGGTCTACGTGCTATGGGAAAGGGGGCGTTCCCGTGGATAACCCGTTAGTTCAAGTGAAAGGAATATCCAAGGTTATTAAAAAGCAGACGCTTGTAGATGAAATCAGTTTTCAGATTTCTAACGGCAGCATTCTTGCGCTATGTGGAGGCAATGGGGCGGGTAAAAGCACTGTTCTGCGGCTGATCGCCGGTATTCTCCAGCCGACAACAGGTGAAGTATCGGTGAGCGGGCTTTACTGGAGCAAGTCACGCAAGCCGTTTTCGATGCAAATCGGGTATATGCCGGATGATTTTCAGTTTAATCATGGCTTATCGGCAGAAGAGACACTCACGTTCTGGGCAGCCCTAAGGAAGATTCCTAAACGCAAAGAACGGGTTGAGGAAGTGCTTACTCTGGTCGGGCTTCAGGATAAGCGCAACAGTCTGGTGAATACCTTCTCCAAAGGGATGCGCCAGCGTGTCCTGTTCGCTCAAGCGCTGCTGGCTAAACCGCCGCTGCTGATTATGGATGAGCCGACGAATGGGCTTGATCCGTTCTGGATGAATGAATTTGTAAAGCTGCTTCAAGGAATCAGGGAAGAGGGGCATACCGTTATTTTTTCTACACATCAGTTGGAAATTGCCGATAAGGTTGCTGACCAGATCGTATTCTTAAGCCAGGGAAGAAATGTAGGATCAGGTACAACGGAAGAGTTCCGGACAAAACATGGTTCATTATATGAGGCCTTTAACCACAGTTTGGGGCTGCAATGAGGATGCGCAAAATTGTAACCTGGCTGGTTGTTGTTGCAGCAGTGGCGGCCATCGTATGGGTATACTTTCAGCATTCGAACAAAGCTCCAGCTGAAAGAATTGCAGCAGGTGCTCCTGCCCCTGTGTTTGAAGCAACTTCATTAACCGGAGAAAAGGTAAACTTGGCTGATTACAAGGGTAAAGTGGTTCTGCTCAACTTCTGGGCTACCTGGTGCAAGCCGTGTATGCAGGAAATGCCGCTGCTAAGTGAAATCCATAAATCGTCGGATATGCAGATTGAAACCTTATTTATTAATGTTGGTGAGTCCAAAGGGACAGTGTCTGAATATATGGAGGAGCAGCAATTTTCTTTTCCTGTAGTGATTGATGTTACCGGCAAAATATCTGCGTTGTATGGCGTCACTGCACTTCCTTCTACCTACATCATTAATACCAAGGGTGAGATACAGAAGATTATTTTTGGTGAAATTCAGGATTTCAACGAACTGCAGCAATGGCTTGAGGATGCCGGGAAATCCTGATACCTTTTCAATCCTAAGATGGCTACTAAAGCTATCTTTTTTTTATAATTACTTATCATCGATTGCATCATATATTTGATCAATAGAGGAAGCAGAGTAAAAAACAAAGTGCAGGTCTATTCAACGGGCAGGATAGTTTAATCACTTCGCGAATACTTCAGGTATGGAGCCTCTGCGAAGTTCGTAGACAAGTAGGATTTGCGCCATTACTGATAAATATCAAAGAAAATTTTAAGGAGATAATTTATGAAAGGTAAGATGCTCTTATTATTTTTTATAGCGATGCTGTTTTCAGCTTGTCAAAATATTAATCAGTCGACTACCTTGAACAGCGAAACGAAATCAATAAGAACAGAATCGAAAGAAATAACTGAAGATCAATCAGAAACAAGTAATAATGAAGTGTTATCCATGAGTATTGGGACCTATGATTTGACTGGGGAATTTTATGAGGAAATGCTCCGAAATCCTATAGACCATGACTATGAAGTGGAATTTAATGATTTTCATAATTCTGAAGAGTTTACAACATTTGGATGGAGGGCGTTGGTAAGCAAATATTCAGAGGATTGGGATAAAGAGTTGAATCACATATATAACATGCTTCTTTCTAAGTTGGATGGAGAACCAAAAGAAGCACTAATTAAATCGCAAAGAGAATGGTTAAAGTATCACTTGAGGGAAACAGAATTTGTAGAGAAGACATTTATTAATAACGGTTACCTTGGAACACAAGGATCAGTAAGCCTAGACACGGTTAGAATGGAGAGAATCAGGGAAAGAACAATGCAATTATTGGAATATCGTTATTTGTTAGATGGTGAAGTTGAGTTTTTATACCAAGGTTGAACAGCCTTTAAAGGAGGTTCTAACGAAATGGTCTGCGTAGGACATTAAGAAGCAGACTGTAATGTATAGCCAGTAAAAGAAGTCTAAGGGATCATAGAAATAGGATATGACTATAATTTATGCGGAGATGATTCAGTGTTCAAATATAATGTATGTTTTCTGAAAAGTTATGACCGGATATTAATGTTGAATCGTGAAAAGCCCCCAATTATGGGGGTGTGGAACGGCGTCGGTGGTAAATATGAAGCAGGTGAAACACCGGATGAGGGTGCGATTCGTGAAGTGTTTGAAGAAACGGGTATCAAAGTAAACAAGTATTACTCAAAAGCTCTAATTAAGTGGAATAAGGATGGTGGAGAAAAGGATGGATTATATGTGTACTTATTCGAAGTAGACTCGAAATTGGGAAATACACCACTAAAAAAAACTAGAGAAGGAATTCTCGATTGGAAGAAAATCGATTGGATCATGAATCCAGGCAACTTAGGGATTGCTGAAATGGTCGTTCAGTACTTACCTGTTTTGTTAGAAAAAGAAAGTGATCATCTATTCGAGTATAAAGAAGGTATAGTAAAGCAAATAAAAGGAGGAATGGGAACGAAATGAAGTTCGATCTTCGTGAATTGGCGTTGTTTGCAGAACAGGCTGTAACAAAAGCGGGTAACAGGATTTCCGAACTGCGCAGCCAGGAAAAAGTTGAAGTGAATTACAAGGATGCGGGTGAGCTGGTCACATCTGCTGACTTGCTGTCGGAAAGAATCCTTCAAGAAGCCATAATGGGGACATTTCAAGGTCATCGAATTCTTTCGGAGGAAGATGGAGTACATAGCTGGGATCAGTTCAAGTTCGACGGTCCGGTTTGGGTAATGGATCCCTTAGATGGAACCGTTAATTTTTCCCGGAATCTGCCGCATTACGGTGTTTCATTGGCTTTTGCCCTTGATGGTGTAGTGCTCGCAGGAGCCGTGTATGCCCCGGATTTGAACTGTACTTATGTTGGAATTAAAGGGGAAGGCTCTTATTGCAATGGGGAACGTTTACAAATCCGTAAATGTACTTCACTATTAGATGCCATCATCGGCACAGGTTTTCCGCATGATCCAGCAAAAGTCCAGCCGGCCATTGAAAGAGTGAACCGGCTCCGAAGAAGCTGCCGTGACATTAGGCGTTTTGCCGCACCGACAGTAGACATTTGTTATGTGGCATCCGGAAAATTAGATGCCCATACGGAAAGTCTTTCACCGTGGGATGTAGCCGCTGCAGGCTTGATTGCACGTGAGGCGGGAGCCATGAGCTGCCATGTACATGCGGTGCCAGACGGCATCCCTAATGAACTCTATGGTGAAGAGGTCGTATTCACGACACCTGGGATCTTCGATGATCTCTTGACATTATTGCGGATGGAATCTGAGTAATGCTGCCAATTTTTGAACTAACAGGAAACGATAAACCAATGAAATTACGCAAGCAGCCGATCATGTCGACCGGTTGCTTTTGTTCATCTGACAGGCAGTTTAGTTGAACAAGATTAGTGAAGGTTGGATCATTGAACTAACGTTTCCCGTTAGTCGAACAAGACGCATTCTTTTACTACACAACAGTATTATAATTCTCGATGGAGAACATGTATTAAGCTAACGGGCAGTTTAGTCGAATAAGATGAGTAGAGGTTTTATGTCGTATTTGACACAAACAGTGCACTAGTAAATTCAAAGAGAGTTCGTTTTAAGGGTTCCAATAAAAAACAACAGTTGCCTTAACTGGCTGGATAACTCGTCCCTACAAATTTTTCGATTTTAGTGAAGGTATATTTCCTATGCAGTGGTTCCAGTTGTAAGAAATTCTGTTAAATTGAAATTGAATATTTCGGGCTCCTCAATAAACGGGAGGTGACCACAATTCTGCATCACTATTATTGTTGATTTATTTAATTTAGTCTGAAGGATGTTGGATGTCTCTCTATTAAATGGGTGATCAAGTTCGCCAATGAGAATTAGGACTGGTTGATATAGCTTCTCTAATCGGTTGATGGCATATAGATTGGAGCCGCGCGAAAGACCTGGATAAAAACGGCAGAAGTTAACAGGTTTTCGAACGTTAGCAACAGTTTTTTGTAAAGCCTGTTCTTTTTTAGAAGCAGGAAAATAATATTGCCAAAATGGATTATTTATAAATGTTTCGATTGCTCTCTCATGACCCCTCAATCGTACCTGAAAATGCTGTTTAATTCCCTGCCATAGCATACTTACAGGATAGTTACGGCCGCTGATAGAGGGTGCTGCTAAGATGATGCGGTTAACACGCCCTGGATAGGCCAATGTAAAATCAATAGCAACGCTGCCTCCCATGGAAGAGCCAACTAAGTTTACTTTTTCCAGTCCGAGCGTATCAATGAGCAACTTAAGATCCTCCACATTAGAGAATAAACTTCGAGGAGTGGAAGAAAGCCCATAGCCACGTAAATCATAGCTAATAACGTGATTGTTAGCCGAAAATGCACTTATTTGCTCTTCCCATATCTGATGATCATTAAAATTACCATGGATAAATACGATCGGTTCGCCTACGCCGTAGCTTTTATAGAACAGGACTCCGTCAATAACATCAATGTAGCCTTCATTCAAAGTAACATCAGCTCCTTTTATAGTAAGTCTGACTTATGTAAATTGTCTTCAATAATGGAGCGCAGTACCTCGGAGACGGAATAATCCCCTTTGCCACAGCAACGGTCTATTTCATCCCAGTATTCTTCTGGTAAGGTTAGAGAGATTTTACGAGTAACGCCTATGGGCTTGCGGCCAGCGCCAACACGAGCTCCACCGTGTTTTTTTGAGAGCTCACAGTTACTTGTTGTTAATTTGTTTTCTATCATAATTCATCACCTGATTTCATCATTACACATACTATTTTCAAGGTCAATTTCTACTACCTAATTCAACTTCTAATGATGCTTGATGTTTTAATGTGATGAAACTAACCTGCCTTTTATTTGTTTTGAGGACCTCGGTAGTCTAATGCTTTATATCCTTTTTGAAAGGATTGATTCCGTTGGATGATGCGTAGTACGAAGATATTGTGCAATAAATTAAAGCGTGCTTATTCAACTACAGGGAAACGATAGCTCAATACAGACAGAAGCAGCCGGCTTGAGGATGGCTGCTTCTCGTTAAGTTAACAGGCAGGATCGCTTAATAAGAGGGTATTGAATATTACAAATAAGGTGGGATAGAAGTGCGAATGTATGCTCTACTTGAGGAGCAAGTGGGTGAAGTTAGAAAAGTTATGGTTTATGAATCTGAGAGTGGTGCGTATGTCTTTTTGTTTAATACACAGGAAGATAAGAGTTGTATTGCTGACTTATGGTTTGAAACACTCGGTGATGCTGTCGAGCATTGCCTTCAAGAATTCAATGTCAAACAGGAACAGTGGCTTGTTATCAATGACCCTAAAGAAGGGAATCACGATGTTATTCATTAAATTTTAAAAATGCCATTAAACTAACTGGAAACGTTAGCTCAATAAAGATATGAAGGCAGCCAATCAACCTGATTGGCTGCTTTAACTTGTGCCGTGCGCCGTTGTCAGGCCGCCCTAAACCTTAAATCTGGCTTCGTTCAAAGCACCAGAAGAGCAAACTGTGCTTCTCGTAACGGCTGCTTACTAGTGTGATAGGTTTCTTTCTAATAGTTCACCTACTTTTTCTGCCATTTCTTGTGTGGAATAAGGCATGCCGTTTTTTATCCACCATTCAACTACACCGACAAAAGCATTTGCTACGAATTCAGCAACTACATCTGCGCTCTGACCAAGATTTTTACCTTTAGTTACATCCACTTCTTTCTTAAATCCTTCAATATTAAGTTGAACAAACCGATTACGAAAATACGGTGCTCCTTCACTCGCTAACATCGTAGAAAAAAATAAATAATTCCTTTCGAAATATTCCATACAGTGCATAGTCTCTTCTATCCAATCACCGTCAGGATTACAAAGGTTACCCATGTTATAGATATGCTCTTCCATAATTTTATCTAACAGATCAAATTTATCTAAGTAATGAAGATAAACGGTTGCACGATTAATATTTGCCCTGTCAGAAATATCCTGAATGGAAATGTTATTGAAATTTTTTTCAGACATTAATTCAAGAAAAGCCTTTTTAATTGCTTCTTGGGTACGTGCAACTCTTCTATCGACTTTTACCATTTTATAAACACCTTTCTTTATTGAGATAATCATCAATTTTTTTATGTTTGTCGTGTAATCAACGAATCCAGTAAAATTAACGAGTTTCATGGCTTGTTATGTTTTAATTTATAATTTAAATTATAGACACATATTGTATATACATCAATTGTAAATTAAGTTTTGCTTACAAGGGGATTATATGATGTTTTAAGGATTTTTATAATTAAGCATATCAGGAGGAATTGGGATGAAAATTGTGGTAATCGGTGGAACTGGTCATATTGGAACATATCTTGTTCCTTTATTGGTCAAGGCTGGAAATGATGTAATTAGCATTACTCGTGGACAAAGCAAGCCCTATAAGGAAGATGCAGCTTGGATAAATGTAGAACATTTAATTATTGACCGAGACAAAGAAGCCGAAGGTGAATTTGAAAAAAAAATAGCTAAATTAAATGCAGATGTTGTTGTTGATTTAATTAACTTTTCACTTGATGACACAAAACGCATGACAGAAGCTTTGAAGAATACAAATCTTTCGCACTATATTTTCTGCTCTTCTATTTGGGCGCATGGAAAGCCAACCGTTTTGCCGATAATTGAGAACCAGCCTAAATTTCCTTTAGACGAATATGGCAGACAAAAAGCAAAAAGTGAAGATTACCTACACAATCTTTACCGACAAGAGAGCTTCCCAGAAACTGTTATCATGCCAGGACAGATTTCAGGTCCAGGGTGGGTTATTATGAATCCAGTTGCTAATCATGATTATTGGATTTTTAACAAAATCCGCCGTGGAGAAGAAATAGCACTTCCGAACTTTGGTATGGAGACATTACATCATGTGCATGCAGACGATGTCGCGATGCTTTTCTTCAATGCAATTACTCATCGAAAATCAGCGTTAGGCGAGAGTTTTCATGCTGTTGGTGCAGAATCCATTACGTTACTGGGTTATGCACAAGCTATGTACCGTTATTTCGAACAGGAGGAAAAAATCAATTTTCTTCCTTGGGAAGAATGGTATAAATATACAGAAAATGAGGATTTTATCGACCGAACCTACCATCATATCGTTCGTAGCGGTTATTTTAGTATTGAAAAAGCAAAACGCCTACTTGAATACAATCCAAGATATACACTTTTGGAAACCATAGAAGAGAGTGTTGCCTATATGGTGGAACACCAATGGTTTGAACAGCAAAAGTAAAGAAAACATTAAAGTTAAATTATTATCTTATCTAAGGTAGAAGCTTATTTTATGCGCACCTCCCGACAGAGCCCGAAAACCGCCTTGTCATTCAGCAGCATGAGTCTAAATAATGCATGAAGCTAACAGGAAACGTTAGTTCAACAAAACAGTGACAGCCAAAGACTCAATTTTCTCGTTCAGAGCTGCCTTCGATTATAATTTTTGACTAACGTTCTGCCCGCCCTTACCGCACAGTTTGCGTCAAATGCGACATAAAACCTCCACTTATCTTGTAAATATCCCTGCCCTTTAATCGAACAAAAGCAGCCCATCACATGAATCGGCTGCTTTCTTGGTATTATTGAACTATCGTCCCCCGTTAGCTTGAAGACCTGTAGTCATATAAACTTCTTTTAACCGGGAGGGTCTTCGTACGGAACCATTCGGCCGCTTGCTGCACCAGCGGTGAAGAATTTAAGGGTGTAACCTTATCGATTGAAATCCAGTCATAGCCATCAGAGTCTTGTCCCTCGAATTGAACTACGGAAACACCCATTTTTTCGGCACCAATAACTTCATACAAAATTGCAATATGATGCAAGAATTCAGTCGAGTCATCCGGTAGAGTCCATAGTACAGAAAAATCACAAACGCCAATATTGTAGAGTTCTTTAACCGAGTGTCCTGTTTCTTCGCTAAATTCCCTTTTTAAGCCTTGCTCTAAGGACTCTGATCCTTCTAGCCGTCCACCAGGCAAGTCAAATTGACCCGTGTAAGGGCCTAAGCTCTTTCGAATAACTAAAATTTTCTCGTTAACTATACATATTCCGTAAACCCCTATGTGGCGATGGAACTTTTCCTTCATTATTTTGGAACAGGCGACCTGCGGTGAATCGACGGTCGGCGTACGGTGAGTCCACTGTCTTCAGCGGTGCTTCTTGTGGAATCGTGACTGGAAGGACATAATTGAAGGACATAGATTTTTAGAAGGAAAGGCGTGAAAAAGCTTGGAGTATCTGCGCAGGCAATCGTTCCGCAACAAGCTCAAAGTCGCATTTCTGGCCGTTATCCTCCTTTCGGTGCTGATGACCGGAGGGCTGTCTTACTATATTTCGGCCGCTACCCTGGAGAAGAACGCTCTGAAGCTGACGCAGGATACGGTAGTGCGGTCTGCGCAGATTGTAGATGAGAAGCTGAACAAGCTGATGCTCATTATGATGACGTTTATGATCAGCCAGCCCTTTTACGATATGCTGAAGGATGCCGCCTCCGGGGACACACAGGAATATTACACGCATTTGAACGATTTGGACAATGTGTTCTCCCAGGCGCGGATCGCCGAGCCGCTGATCCAGTCCATTTATGTGACGACCCCGATCGGGGAGTTTTACCCGTCGTCCATGAACCGCAACCGGCTTAACGCTTTTAAAGATACTTTTCTTTACGACCGGATTGAGCAGGAAAAAAAGAACATCTGGGTGGAGGGCCACGAGGATATGCTCTTCTCCGGCAAGGAGCGCGTAATCTCGCTGATTCTGGAGCCGATCTTTGACACACCGGTTAACGATGTTTACATCGTGGTGAACATCCGCGAAGACGGCTTCCGCAAGCTGGTGCAGGGAGACACCGGACAAGGGGCATCGAGCTTTTTGCTGAATACGGCGGGAGAGACGGTCTACCCCGCGAAGGACCCGCTGGTCCGGCAGGCGGTGGATGCCGGGAATTTACGGGAAATCATGGGCCGGCCGGAGGGCAGCCAATCCTTTGATCTGGACGGCAAGGCGTATTTACTGAACTATGCCAAGCTTGGGATTGCGGATTGGACGATGACGACCATCCAGTCTCAGGCCGGGGTGCTGAAGGATATGGTGTATGTTAAATGGCTCATCGCCGGGATTGCGCTGGCGGCGTTTACCGTGACCTCGCTGATTTCCGGCGCCTTTACACGCTATCTGCTGAAGCCGCTTCAGGGGCTGCTGAAGGTGATGAAGCGGGTGGAGAACAATGATCTGTCTGCCCGCTTCGAGAGCGCCAGCGGGGATGAGCTTGGACAGGTGGGCTTCCGGTTCAACCGGATGCTGGAGCAGATTGTGGTGCTGATCGACGAGGTTACAGAGGCGCAGTCGCATAAGCGGGCCGCGGAGATTAAGGCGCTGTCGGCGCAGATGGACCCGCATTTTTTGTACAATACCCTCAACACCATCTACTGGAAGCTGAATTTAAAGCAGGTCGAACCGTCGCAGAAAATGGTCCTTTCGCTCTCCCGCCTCTTCCAGCTTGGGCTGAACAACGGCCGGGAGATTACAACCCTGTCCAAAGAGCTGGAGCATGTGCGCCAGTATCTGGAGCTGCAATCCAGCTGCTACGAAGGCTTGTTCACTTATGAAATCCAGGTGCAGGGGCCGGAGCTGTCCGGGCTTTCGATTCCGCGCATCATTCTCCAGCCGCTGGTAGAGAACAGTATTCTTCACGGCTTCCGGGACCGGGAGAGCGGCGGAAGCATCGGGATCGAAATTGCCGCGGATGGGGAACGATGGACGATTTGCGTACGTGATAACGGCAGCGGTATGGAGGAGGACCAGGTGCGCGCCCTCTTTTGGCTGGAGTCGGATAAGGGCTATGCCGTGTCTAATATGATCCGGCGGCTCCAGCTGTATTACGGGGGCAGTGCGGAGTTTCAGGTCGACAGCGCACCCGAGCGCGGAACGGAAATACGGATTTCTTTACCGAAGAAAGGGGAGCATTCAGATGAGCCAGCATGAGCCGGTCAGTCTCTGCATTATCGACGATATCAAAAGCGTGGTGGACGGGCTGACCGCGATGAACTGGGAGGAGCAGGGAATTCACGTCGCGGGCGTTTCAAGCAACGGGGAAGAGGGGCTCCGGCTCATTCAGGCGCAGCGGCCGGATCTCGTCATTACCGACATCCGTATGCCGAGAATGGACGGGCTGAGCATGCTGCGGGCGGTGCTGGAAGAGAACAGGGGTTGCAAGGTGATTCTGATCAGCGGCTATGCCGATTTCGAGTATGCACAGCAGGCGGTGCAGCTGGGGGCATTTGATTTTGTGGTAAAGCCGTTTTCGCAGGAGGACATCATGTCGGCGGTGCTGCGGGCCAAGGCGGAGATTATGGAGGAGCGCTCCAAGCGCTTAAGCCTGCAGGAAATGGAGAATAAGCTGCGGGAGAGCATGCCGGTGCTGCGGCAGGAATATTTTGCGCTGCTTGTGAGCCACCGTACTACATGGGAGGAAGCTGCAGGACGGTGGGATTTTTTAAATATCAGGCTTGAACCGAGAGGCTTTGTGGTGATGCTGATTGAGATCGACCGCTTCCGGGAGCAGCTTGCCGAGCGGTCCATCCGCGAGATGGAGCTGATCCGCTTCTCCCTGCTGAACATTATGCAGGAGACGCTGGCAGACCATGCACAGAGCGTGGTTTTCCGGGCCCGTCATGACCGTTTCCTGGCCGTAATGAACGAAACAGGAACGAGCAGTCCCATAGAAATAGCTGAGCAGTGCTGCCGGAATATAGAGCAGTATACGAAATTTACGGTTTCGGTTGGAGTCGGCGGCCCGGTGGAGGAAATCAGCGAGCTGCCCGATTCCTACCGCCAGGCTCAGCGTGCGCTCTCCCATCATCTGTTCACCGAAGGGAATGCGGCAATCAAGTACGAGGATATCCAGCAGGAAGGAAGCCAGGAGCCGCTGGCGCTTGAGTATAAGGATGAGCTGCTGCTGGCCCTGCGCTCCGGGAATGCCGGGCGGACGGAGGCTATTTTGTCCGCCATATCGCAAACGCTGCAGAAGGGGATTTCCCGGCACAATCCCGATTATCTCCTTAGCCTGTACGATGAGCTGGCCGCTTCAGCGATCCGCACCTTTTACGAAATGGTGCCCTATCCGGATATTCACCCGCTGATCCAGCGTTTCCGGGCCGTGCAGGGAACCGCGGGGCTGCCGCTGGCCTCTCTGCAGCGCCAGCTGCTCGCCCTGTGCACGGATGGGGCCGAGATGGTGCGCCGCAACAGCTTGTCCGAAGGGCAGAAGGTGATCTATGAAGCTATTGATTATATCAGGAGCCGCTTGTCCAAGGATATCACGGTCGGGGAATGCGCTGCCCATGTGCATCTGAGCGCCAGCTATTTCTCCAGCCTCTTCAAACGGGTGACGGGTATGACGGTTACCCAGTTTACGACCGCGGAGCGGATCCACAAGGCAAAGCTGCTGCTGGTGGAGGGGGTACAGGTGCAGGAGGTGGCTTCAGCTGTAGGCTATGAGGAGCGCCGGTATTTCAGCGAGATGTTCAAGAAGATCACCGGCCAGACACCTTCGGAGTTCAGGGCGGGCTACCACCCGGACCGGCCGGATGGATGGGGCTAACGCTAATACTGTGCAGATTGTATAGCCGGATGGTGCTCTAAATCAGCCGTGCTGCAGAACAGTAAAAGAGATCCGCCGCCGCCGGTCTGGATCTCTTTCTACTGCCAATCATTACGAAGAAAAAGCTGTAATCGGTGCATAACCGCTATTCCCGGGAGGAGCCCTGCAAATGAACCATTCCGCTCCGCAAGGAGCCTGCGTGATTTATGCCAATTATTCCACACATCTGAAGCCCCACTCCGCCCGGTTTAGGGACGGACTGACCTTCTACCTGTTCCGTCTGCAGGCGGAGGGAAGCTGCCGTGCGCTGGTGGAGGGAAAATACGAGACGATCATCCCGGGGGACCTGCTGCTTTACCCG
This sequence comes from Paenibacillus sp. FSL R7-0273, assembly GCF_000758625.1. NCBI lineage: Bacteria > Bacillati > Bacillota > Bacilli > Caryophanales > Paenibacillaceae > Paenibacillus > Paenibacillus sp. FSL R7-0273. The sequence goes on along the minus strand of NZ_CP009283.1, from coordinate 5,321,942 downwards.
CCTGACCAGCCCTATGAGCTGATCGTACAGCCCAGAGGGCTGCCGAAATCGGAAACAGTGCAGCCTGTTGCAGATTATTTTTTGGCCGGCAGGGGGGAGTGGCTGGATGCCTGGTGGAACGACAGAAGCCTGCCGGCCAAAACAAATATCGGCTACGATGATACGGTCATTACCTTGTGGAAGCATATTATCGGCGAAAAGAAAAAGGTGATGCAGAACCAGGACGAAATGATGGATTACCTCCTGAGGGCGCTGTGTCTGACACTGGAGCAGGCGGTCGGCGCCGGAAAGCGAACCAAGGGATCGGATACGGCACACCAGCTCAAACGATTCATTGAAAATCATGCCCATGAGCCGCTCAGTCTGGAAAAAATAGCAGCCTCTGCGGAATTAAGCGTCTCCCGCTGCTCTTATCTGTTCAAGGCAGCCTTTGGCCAATCGTTGTTCGCCTACTGCATCGATGTCCGGTTAAAGCTTGCCGAGCAGCAGGTGCTCTACAGCAATCTGGCGCTGGAGCAGGTTGCCGAAAACACGGGGTTCCAGAGCTACGCCCATTTCTGCCGGGTGTTCCGTGAACGGTTCGGACATCCTCCAGGAGAATACCGCCGCAGGTATGGCTTTGGTTTTACTCCTGATTAAAGGCAACAATCAGATATCTGAATATAAAACCTGATTCTCCTGAACGAGTATAGCCTGCAGCTCGTCAGCCTTTACATTCTGAACAACGCCGTCCGCCTCAAGCGCCAATACAGCCGCAGCCGCAGCTGACTGTCCCAGGATCATAAAGACCGGCTCCATCCGGATGGAGCCGTATGCCGCATGGGTAGCGGAGACACACACCGGCACGAGCAGGTTGGCGCATTCCTTCCGCTTCGGTATAAGTGCCCGGTAGCTTATCGGATAGGGGGCGGCCAGGCGGATATAAAAACCTCCCTCCGTGCTGACATGCCCGTCTTCATTCACATAATACTGGGTATGGTGTGAATCCATGGCAAAGGAGCCCATACCCACGGAATCCGGCACCCGATTTTCCAGTCTGACGTCATGCTCAGTCACCACATAATCGCCGATCATGCGGCGGGATTCCCGGATATACAACTGGGGGGTCCAATGGCCGCTTTCGATAAATTCATCGAGCGGCAGGCCCCACGGCCGGTAGACAGCCCGGATTTCCTCCGGCACCCGGGGATGATTCTGAATAGTCCAGACATAGCCCTGCTGGTAGATGCGATGAGCTTCCCACATTTGTTCCCGCGACTGGTAATCCGCCTCCGCATAGTCATGGTTCATCCCGTTGTAGTCAGTGGAAATGCCGCTGTTGTTGTTGGAATCCGTCTTGTCCGGGGTCACCCGGTTCAGCTTAAAGAAACGGGAGTCCTGTCCTTGCTCGATGGCCCTGAACAGAATCTCGTAATCGGCTTCGTTATAGCCTTCCGGCTTTTCAATGTCTATGCGGTTGTCCGGATTGTTGGTCAGGCACATGCGGAAATTGTAAGCCTGGAGCTTGTCATCCCCATCGCCGATACCGCCGCCGCAGTGCGGCAGGACACGCTTAAGCAGGCCGCTGGCAGGCACACCCTTCACCACATAAGGATCTATACCGCCGGGCAGCTCATTGCCGGGACGGATGCCATTCAGCGTCTCGCCGTACTGAGCATTTGATTCCCGGCCAACAAAATAGGAGACGCCGGCTTTGCCCATCAGATCGCCTTCGTAGCCGGCATCGATGAACATGCCGCCCTTGAAGATGCTGCCGGATTCCATGCGGATGGAAACGATGGTATCCCCCTGCTTTGTCACACCGTCCGCCAAGTCAAGCCGCTCTCCGTAAACCACTTCGATGCCATACTCCGTCACCCAATCCTGCAGCACTTCCAGCGCAACCTTGGGCTCAAAAAGCCAGCAGGCCTCTTCCTGTGCATATTTCCGGGCCACCCGCTGGTAGAACTCCAAGGACAAGCCGCCAACGGCTTCCTTCATCCCCACATCCGTATCGCCCAGCCCGCCGCTGGTCAACCCTCCGATCCGCCGGCCCGGTTCAATCACCACCGCGCTTTTGCCCATTTTCCGGGCTTGAACCGCTGCGGCGATGCCAGCGGCCGTACCTCCGTAAATAACAATGTCATACGTTTTATCCTGATTCACACTGTTCTCCTCCATTCGTATTGCATCTGCAAAAACGATTATAAACCGTTCAGCGGTGCTTATAGAATGATGCATCTTCCTTTTTCAATTGATGAATCTTACTGTTTTTCTGGAATGCCGTTTTTATGGGAAAAGGCTTTTGAAATCAGAATCGGCTTATGATAAGGTGATTTCCGAACGACGCCGACAAGCGCGTTAATCCCATACCATGATCTAAATTAGGAGGAACTATGAAACCCCAATTCCGCTATTTGAGCAAGCCGGCCCTTGAGCCTGTCCCGGGCTGTGACTGGGCCGACAAGATGGTGTTGAACCCTGCCATTGTCAAAGACCCAGACTCCGGCGACATCCATATGCTTTTCCGGGCGACGGGCCCGTGGCCGCAAAAACGAAGGGAAGGCTGCCATGATCCCTATCCGATTTTTCTGGGTTACGCCAAAAGCACCGACGGGGGGGAAACCTGGGATGCAGACTTTACTCGGCCCGCCCTGGCTCCTGCACTGGGGTATGAAGAGCACGAGCTGTACATTACGGATATCCATGGAAAAAAAGTGCGGAATTACGCCAACGGCTGCGTGGAGGACCCGCGTATTTTTTATCTGGAGGATGAATTGTATGTAACGGTGGCCTGCCGCGCATTTCCCCCGGGTCCCTATTGGCTCAGCAGCCAGCATCCCCCCGTTCAGACACGCTTTGAATATGTGCCGGATTGGATATTTGAAGGAGACGGTAAGGACCCGTTCATTAAGACAGCCCGTTCCAACGATACGGTCAGCGTTCTCTACAGGCTGGATTTGGACAAATTGAAGCAAAGGGAGTATGAAAGCGCATTCCAGTATGTAGGCCCGCTTACCGAAGGCCATGTCAGTGACAACCGTGATGTGTTCTTCTTTCCCGAAAAAATGATGATTGCCGGCAAACAGCAGTATCTCATGCTGCACCGCCCGATGAATGTCCTGCCCTTTGAAGGGGGAGAGCAGGCCGGAAAGCCCTCCATCTATTTGGCGGCGGCCGAATCGCTGGAGGATTTTGCCTCATCCAAAGCCACCCATAGGCTGCTGGCCCAGCCGGTGTTTGATTGGGAGGAGAACCGCATCGGTGCGAGCTGGCCGCCAATTTCCCTGGGGAACAAGGAATGGCTGGTATCGTACCATGCGAAGCAAGATGCGCAGGTTGGGTACACGCAATCCTTTATGATCGTCCGGGAACAGGAAGACGACTTCCCGGCGGTTGTTCACCGCTGCTCTGAACGTCTGATGTTCGCGGAGCGGGAGTGGGAAATGCCGCAGGACTACCCTACACCCTGCCTGTTTACGACCGGAGGAATCGTCCTGGGTGAAGAGCTGATCATGTCGTATGGGGCGGCCGATCAGAAGGTCGGCATTTCCTGGGTCAATTTTAACGAACTGGTGGCTTTTATCCGGGAATATGGCGAGGATGGAAGACGGACCGGCAGACCATAGGATTCTGTCCCTGAACAGTGAGTCTGCCGCACTCCTTTTCCATGGACCAGGGCCTATAATAAAAACGAGCTCACAATACAAACGTTAATTAAAGGGGTAGAAGGTATGCAAAAAAAATGGTTGGGTCTCGGGCTGAGCATCATGCTGGCAGCGGGAATCGCAGGCTGCGGCGGCAACAACAGCGGCAACAGCAGTGCGGCAACAGAAGCGCCTGGCACAGCAGCTCCATCGGCCGATGCTGGCGGCAACACGGCGACAGGCGAGCCTATACAGCTTAAATACTGGACTGACGACCGTCATGACCAGGAGTATATCAAGGAACTGATCAATAAGTTCAATGAAACCAACGGCGAAAACATCCAGGTAGAGCTGACGGTCATGTCCGAGAACTATGCGCAGAGCGTTGATATTGCATTCTCCAGCAACCAGGCGCCTGATGTGCTTCGCCTGAAGAGCGGCAACGCCTCCGAATTTGTCAAAAAAGGCTACCTTGCTCCGATCGACGGCTATCTTAGCGAGGATATAAAAACAAAATTCGGCAGTCTGCAGCTTGACAATGTGAACCGTTTTGACGGCAAGCTGTACTCGCTGGCCAATACCGGCCTGACCCTGCGTCTGGTTTACAACAAGGACCTCTTCGCCAAAGCGGGCATTGAGAGCCCTCCCGCCTCGCTGCAGGAAATGGTTGATGACGCCAAAAAAATCACCGAAGCCGGCAAATCCGAGGGCATTTACGGCTTTGCATTGAACTTCAAGAGCCCGAAATCGGCATTTGACCGTTCCATCCGGGAGATTCTCTCCCTGAGCGGCTATCAGGGGCTTGGTTTTGACATGAAGACCGGACAATTTGACTTTGCGCCATATTCGCAGGTTATTGAATATTTCAAGCAAATGTATGAGGACCGCAGTATCCTTCCCGGTGCGGAGACGCTCGACATTGATCCGCTGCGCGCCCAATTTGCGGCCGGCAAAATCGGCATGTACCTTTCCTTCTCGACGGAACCGGGTGTGTACAAGGACCAATTCCCGACGGAAATCAACTGGGCGGGCGCACTGGCCCCTACGCTGGACGGTCAAATCAAAGGAACCTCCGAAATTGTATCCGCCGGTACCTGGCTCGGTATCAGCGCCAAATCGGCGCATCAGGATGCAGCCTGGAAGTTCATGGAGTATATGTACGGCGACGATGTTCTGAAGACCTACCATGAAAAAGGCTTCGGCATCGCCGTAGTGCCACATATTGTGGAGCAAGCTCAAAACCCGGACATCAAGGGTATGGAAGGTTTCCTGGTCGGTGAACACGACTCGCTCTGGCCGGCTTCGCCGACCGTTACTCCGGAGGGCACTAATTATGCCGACGCATTCTTCAAGTACATGCTTAGCGGCGGGGATGCACAAGCCATCACGACGGATTTGAACACCAGATACAATGACGCATTGTCCAAGGCTGTGGAGAAAGGCGAAGTAACCGTAACACCGAATGCCGCCTTTGACCCGAGCAAACCTCAGGGAGAATAACAGGTAAAGATGGGACTGCCGCGCACTTCCTGGCGGCCGCCCCTTTTCTTTCCCCGAAGGAGGAACGAAAGATGGAATTTAAGTGGAAACGGCTGGGGGAGAATACTCTTTTTTTGATCCCAAGCATCATTTTAACGGCAACCCTGGGCATCTATCCCCTGATCTGGATGCTGCGCTATATGTTCTATGATTATGCCGGCTACGGCGAGGCGCTGTTCGTTGGCCTGGACAACTTCAGCCGTCTGCTGCGCGATGAATTGTTCTGGGAGTCGGTAGGTAACACCTTTATCTTTGCCGGCGGGAAGCTGCTGCTGACACTGCCCTTGTCCCTGCTGCTGGCAGTCATCCTGAACGGCCGGCTGCGCGGCGGAAATCTGCTGCGGGGGATCTATTTCATGCCGACGGTCATCAGTACCGCAGTCATATCGGTTGTTTTTTATAACATCTTTAATTCCTATAACGGGATGGTTAACACACTTTTGATGAAGCTGCATCTGGTCTCCCAGCCGATTGACTGGCTCGGTCCAAAGCATGCGATGCTCACCGTCATTCTGGTCGCGGTATGGGGTGCGGTCGGCAACTATATGCTGCTGTTCCTGGCCGGACTGCAGAGCATTCCGCAGGATCTGTACGAGAGCGCGGCCATCGACGGCGCGAACGCCGGAAGGCGGTTCTGGAATATCACGCTTCCCATGCTGGCTCCGGTAGCCCAGATGGTCATTATGCTGGCGATTATCGCTTCCTTGAAGGGCTATGAGAGCATCATGGTCATCACGGAAGGCGGACCGATCGGCAAAACCGAGGTCATGTACCTCTATCTGTACAAACTTTTGTTCCCGGTATCCACCGGATCGCCAGTTGTGCAGCAGCTTGGATACGGCAGTGCTGTAGGCTTCGCAAGCGCCATTATCGTCGGCGGCATCACCGGCCTGTACTTCTTCCTGAGCCGTAAAATGAGCAAGGTATATTAAACGCATGGGAGGTCCAGCAATGAACGAGCAAGTGTTATCCCAACAGCCGGACAGGCGCGGGAACATCACGGCCCGCCCGGTTCCGGGCCATGCAGGCAGGATTGTGGCCCGTACGCTCATGTGGCTGTTTTTATTGGCGACGGCGGTACTGACCCTGTTCCCCCTTTTTATGACGCTATCCGGCTCCCTCAAGACCGGCGCCGAAATGATGACCGGCGGCAGTCTGCTGCCGGCCAAGCTGCAATTCTCCAACTACGCGGAAGCCTGGAAGCAGGCCAACTTCGCGCGCTATACCTGGAACAGCGCTTTTGTCAGCATTATGGTTACGGCAGGCACCCTGCTGGTCGCGGCTATGGCGGCTTATGTGGTCGACAGGCGCGATTTTCCCGGCAAATCCCTATACGTGACGGTCCAGGCTTCAATGATGTTCATTTCCGTCGGCGCCATCGTGCTGCGCCCGCAGTTTGACCTGATGGTCGCGCTGCATCTGAACACCTCGCTATGGGGTGTCATCCTGATTCTGATCAGTGCCCATTCCAGCACGTTTTTCATGCTGCAGGGCTTTTTCAAGGCTATTCCCAGGGAGCTGGACGAAGCAGCTATGGTGGACGGCTCCGGCTTTATCCGTACGTTCTTCCGCATTATTTTGCCGCTCTTGACGCCGGGACTGGGCGTGGCCGGATTGTTCGCCTTCCGCCATGCGTGGAACGAATATATCCTGCCGCTGGTGTTCACAATGACCAATCCGCAGCTGCAGACGCTGACCGTCGGTCTGGCCAACCTCCGCTACGGCTCTTCCGCGGCCATGCAGATCCATCTGATGATGGCGGGGGCCTGCCTGTCGATCCTGCCGATGCTGCTCGCTTATATTTTGGCCAACAAGACGTTTATCCAAGTAACGGCGGGCTCAGTCAAAGGTTAGATTCAATTCCATATACAAGGAGCATTATGATATGAGCGATTTAACAGTTGGACCTTTATTCTCCAGTCCGGTAATCACCCGGCATCCTGCGAACCCGATTCTGTCGCCGGGCAATGTGCCTTACGGTCCCGCGATGGTCTTCAACGCCGGGGTCGCCAAATTCAAAGGCAAATATGTGATGGTTTTCCGCAATGACTATGGCGATGAACGCAAGGGGATTGTTGCCCCTCACCATACAACCAATCTCGGGCTGGCCTTCAGTGAAGACGGAATCAAGTGGGAGGTTCAGCCGCAGCCCTGCTGGTCCTGGCATGACGAGGAGGTTATCCGCGTGTATGACCCGCGGCTGACGGTAATCGGCGAGCAATGCTACATGTGCTTTGCGGTCGATACGAAGCACGGACTGCGCGGCGGCATTGCCGTAACGGAGGATTTCCGCTCCTTCGAGGTGCTGAGCCTGTCGCTGCCGGACAACCGTAATATGGTCCTGTTCCCGGAGACAATCGGAGGCCGTTATGTGCGTCTGGAGCGTCCCATGCCTGTATACAGCCGGGGCGGCAAAGACCGCTTCGACATGTGGATGAGCGACTCCCCGGACCTGAAATACTGGGGGAACTCCAGGCTGCTGCTGGCGGTGGAGGATGTGGCCTATGCCAATGACAAGGTAGGCCCGGGTGCCCCGCCCGTCAAGACGGACAAAGGCTGGCTGACCTTATTCCACGCCGTGGACCTGGATCGCAGCCGCGGCAAGAACGGCTGGGAGGACAGCTGGAAGAAGCGTTATACCACCGGGATTATGCTGCTGGATCTCGAAGATCCCAGCCGGATTATCGGCCGGGCGGCTGCGCCTCTGCTTGCCCCGGAGGCTGCTTATGAGACCAGCGGAGGCTTCCGCAATGACGTTATTTTTCCGGGGGGCATGATTCTGGAGGATTCCGGGGAAGTCAAAATCTACTACGGAGCCGCAGATACGGTGGAATGCCTGGCTACTGCGCATGTGGACGATCTGCTGCGTCTTTGTCTTGAAGGCGTGGTCAAGTAATTAGCCGTAGGGAAAGGTAAACCTATATAGATTGGAGAGGTTTCTATGAATAACGGATATATTACACTGCCTTCCGCCGTCATTCCGGTTACCCGCGAGGTGGATGTGCTGGTTATCGGCGGCGGGGCTTCCGGCATCGCCGCAGCCATTGCCGCTGCGCGGGGGGGAGCCACAACTATGCTGGTGGAGCAAAGGGGATTTCTCGGCGGCATGGGCACGGTTGCGCTCGTCCCCGCCTTCTGCCCCTTTACGGATAAACAGAAGCCGATTGTCCGCGGCCTTGGCCTTCAGCTGATGGAGCAGATGAAGGAGGCTTGCGACCCTGCTTTCCGCAAGGAATATCAGGATATGCTGGATTGGGTACCGATTGATCCGGAGGTGCTGAAACGGGTCTATGACAATGCCGTTCTGGAAAGCGGTGTGACGCCGCTATACCATACTTTTGTCTACGATGTGGTGCTGTCCCCGGACCGCAAGACGGTTGAGGGCGTCATTGTCGTCAACAAAACCGGACGCTCCTTCATCTCCTGCCGGTATATTATTGATTGTACCGGAGATGGAGACATCGCCGCGCTGGCAGGCGTTCCTTTCCAGAAGGGCGGAGAGGAGGGCGAGCTTCAGCCCGGCAGCATGTGCTACCTGCTGGCAAATGTCGACCGCCCGAAGTTCAGCCGTTTCCTGGAGGAGAGCGGAGATACGGGCCAGCTGCACACAACAGTGGAGCTGGCGATTTCCGAAGGAGCGCTGCCGGAGGGCCGTAAGTCGATTTCCGGCCTTGCCTGGGTGAGCGACTATCTCGTAGGGGTCAACTTCGGCCATGTGTTTGGTATCGACGGAACCCTTGCCGAGGATCTGACGCGCGGGGCGATTGAAGGGCGCCGCACGGCGGAGCGCCAGCTGCAGTTCTTCCGCAAGTATGTACCGGGCTTTGAGCACGCCCATATGGTGGCGAGCGGAGAGCAGCTCGGCATCCGGGAGACCCGCCGCATTGAAGGGGATTATATCCTGACCGTGGATGATTTCATTACAGCCCGTTCCTTCCCCGACGACATTGCCCGCAATGCCTATTATATTGACATCCATCTCGCCAACAGCAAAAGCGATATGACCTTTAACCATCTGCCTCCGGGAGTTTCGCATGGCGTGCCTTACCGGATCATGCTGCCGGTCGGCATCGACAACCTGTGGGTGGCCGGACGCTCCGTGTCCTCGGACCGGGCGGTTCAGGGCTCTCTGCGGGTTATGCCCAACTGCTTCTCTATGGGCCAGGCAGCCGGCACGGCGGCTGTGCTTGCGCTGCAAGGCAGCACCGGCTCACGGGGCATAGCCGTTGCTGAGCTTCAGCGGCGGCTGCTGGAGCAGGATGTGTGGCTGGGTGAAGATCGGGTACCCGCCGAGAAGGAGAAGGAGAAGGAAGGGAACACGCCGTGAGGCTGCTTTCTCTAACGGACGCATGGTTTCACGGCGCCGTTTCGCTGGAGCACCTTGAAGGCGGAATTAAGCCTTGGCGGATTCCTTTCCCGGATTACGGGCTGTATCCGCCCGGGGGGATCGAGGGGAAAGCGGAAATCTGCGCCGGTGTCCGCCTGCGGCTGCGTACGGATTCCGCGGAGGTTGCGGTTTCGTTCGCGCCGCTTGCAGAGGAGGCCGCGATGGATTGCGTGGCTGGAGGAGCGCTCCTCTGGACGCTCCATCTGCCGGCCGGCGCGACTGAAGCGCATTTCGGCGGATTGCCCGGCGGGACCAAGGATTTAGAAATCTGGCTCCCGCAGAATACGGGCATGACTGTCACCGGTCTGCGGATCAGTGCCGGTGCATTCGGCGTCCCGCTGCCGGACGGCCGGCCCCGCTGGGTCACCTACGGCAGCTCCATTACGCAATGCGTCGCGGCATCCAGCCCTTCGCGTACCTGGCCTGCCATTGCAGCCGAGGCCTGCGGCTTCAACCTGACCAGCCTCGGCTTCTCCGGCAACTGCCATATGGAGCCGATGATCGGGCGGCTGATCCGCGATCTGCCGGCTGATTTCATCTCCATTTGTGCGGGGGTGAACATCTACGGCGCAGCCACCTTAAGCCCGCGTATGTTCAAGCCGCTGCTGATCGGACTGCTGGAGACCATCCGCGACGGACATAAGGAAACTCCGCTGCTTGTCATTACTCCGGTCTATGGCACCATCCGTGAAACAGAGCTCAATCCGCTGGGCTTCACTCTGCCGATGATGCGCGAAGCCATCCGCGAGACAGTGAAGCTGCTGCGGGAGCGGGGCGACCGCTATCTTTACTGCCGGGACGGGCTGGATTGGCTCGGGGCGGAGGAGGAGGCCTTCCTTACGGACGGTCTGCATCCCGGAGCCGATGGGTACAAGCTGATGGGCAGGCGCTTCCCGGGGCTTTTGGAGGGCGTATACCGCTCCGCAGATAAGTAACGGGGACCAGCACCGGTTGCTTTGCGCCCCGAACGATCCGCAGAATTTCAGAACAGTATATTTTTATCCCTGGAGAGTGGGCTTACCCCGCTCTTTTCTTTTTGGACAGGCATTATAGTAAATGAATAGCTCCGTGCAAAGGAAAATGAAAGCGATTACTATCCCCGGAGCCCAAAAGGAGAAGCAGGAAGGAAAGGAGCTGATGTACCGGAAGGGTCAGGTTCTACCGGGTGTGCCCGTGCGTAAGGGTTATATAAACCGCAATTACGTTTATAACCTCACATGGAGATAATCTATCGCCTCCACAGCTAAAGTCCTTTAGCAGCAGGGTTCCGGTTTGGGTTGTAAGGTGATAGAAAACCGAGCTGCAAATACGGATTCTCCTTGGGAAACAGCTGTAACTCGGTAGCGTAATGAATCGGGCTGTTGTCCAACATCAAAGCCATTTTTTTGCTGGGGGAAGCAGAGAGAAGATCCTGTAAAACTAAATAAAGGCGGCAGCGTCCGCCTCTCCTTCTTCTGGGTGATGCACTTGCCCTGTTTCGCAGGTAATGGCACGGCATCATGAATGAGACGGGCTGAAATAACTGTACTTTCTGCAACTAAACTAGGCTAATTAGCTTCGCAGCAGGTTTTAACTGCACTCTATACATTTATATTTGCCGAAAACGCCCCGAACCGGCTTTTTCGCGAAAAATAGATGTACAGAATACAGTTATCTTCTTAAAATGACTAAATTCCCCTGTTTTAATTGCACAAACTACACTTAAAACTGATTTGGCTCCGAACCGACTGACTAAGGTTAGCGCTTTGGCAAGGGAGATCCATCCGCTGCTCAACGCTTTCAGGAGACGGTTCGTTAGTCTCTTAATGACGTTCTATATAGATTATTTATTTTGAGGAGGCCAATATGCGTATTAAAAAGGCAATGGTTCTTTTATTAGCGTTCGCCGTCATGCTTACCGGGTTTATTCCGCAGACAGCGGGGGCGGACGAAGCCGATCCAAGCTACTCGCTAACGGCAACAGATTCTGCAGGCGCAGCCGAATCCCCGGCTTCTCTGCAGAATGCGCAAGGGGCGGCAGTCATTCAGAACTATCCGAAGCCCGACATTTATGAAGCATCCGCCATTTTTTCGTTGAAAGCGGATTCAGAAGCAGTCCCCGTAATCAAATATTTGCCTGACTATGATTACGCGCAGTTTTCATTTTCAGGAACCGTCACCCTTGAGGTTACGGCGAACCAGCCGATCACCAATTATTCGATCAGTCCGCTCGCCAAGAATATCCAGGGGACAGTCAACGGAAACAAACTGACCTTCACCCTTTCTGCCTCAACCTATGTGATCGTGGATATCAATCAAGCCCCCAATGAAAAGGCGGATGAGCCTGACCCGGAAAAACGGAGAAAACGGCTTGTCATCGCCGCCGATCCGCTCGAAACGGATATTCCCGCCTCTACAGGTCCCGGAATTTACAATGTAACCGCTGCGCCGTACAACGCGGACAGCTCCGGGACGACCATCACGTCGAATGCAATTCAGCAGGCCATTGACGATGCCAATCAAGCCGGAGGCGGCATCGTGTATATCCCGGCCGGCGTCTACAAGAGCAGCAACCTGACCTTGAAAAGCAATGTCACCTTCTATCTGGCGGGAGGCGCCGTCATTGTCGGCACAGGCAGGGGTGAGGATTACCGGAATGACTTCCGGAAGGATTCTATCTCGGACGGAACTTATTTTATCCGCACGGCCGTAAATTCCGAGAATATCACCATGCGCGGACGCGGAACCATCGACGGGAAAGGGATCGAGATGCGGAAGCGGAAAATGACCGATCCGCCGCCGACCCACAAAAAAGGGGAAGGCTTTATCAATAATCTGGTCGTTCCCATCGCAACCAGCCATTTTACGTTTGACGGCTTGACCTTGCGGGATGGCGGGTTCTGGGCGTTCCTCGTGGTCCGTTCCGACAATGTGAGGATTACGAATTATAAGGGCTTCCAGGACTTGCATGTACTTGAGGATGACGCCATTGATATCAACGAGAGCCAGAACGTGCTGGTGAAGCATGCCATTGCCATTTCAGACGACGATACGTTTTCCACTAAAACGTGGCCGCAGAAGGGGATGTCCAAAGACTGGCCGGGAGCCATTGAGAGCCTGAGCAACGTGGTCTTTGACGACTGTCTGGCCTGGACCCGCTGTGCAGCCTTCAAGCTGGGGATGGGCATATGCACGCCGCAGGTCGGCGTTACCATCCGCAATTCATATGTGTATCAGAGTGCCCGGGCGCTGCTGGTAGATCATGCTTATACGGAAAACCCGCTTCCGGTGGAAGGCTGGGCCAAGGACGTTACATTTGAAAATATTGATATCGAGCGGGTCGGCATCAACCAATTTGGGAATTACTGGCTCCGGATTTCCACCAGCACAGCCGGCGATGTAAGCAATGTCGTGCTCAAAAACATCAATGTCCGCGAAACGGGAGGCGAGTCTCCGATCCAGGGGAATGTCGTCCGGGGCGGAATGGTGAACGGAGTGACGTTCACGGATGTTTATGTGAAGGGCAAGCTGGCAACAAGCCTGAGCGATCTGAAGGCGGCAGTGAAAAATGAAAATGTGAGCGGCGTGGTCATTGCCAATTCCAGCCCTTCTCTTTTCAGCGATCATTTTGAAGACGGCAATCACACGGGCTGGACAGCGGCGGCGGGTACCTGGTCGGTTAAGGAAGAAGCCGGAAACCAGGTTCTGGCTACCGGAAGCCAGACTACGACTTATCTCATTACGGTTAATGATAGTGCCCCATGGACGGATTATACCTATGAGGCGAAGCTGTACCTTCCATTTATCAACGGAGAGGAGAACGCAGGGCTTCTCTTCAGGGTGAAGGACAACAAAAATTTCTATATGTACCGGATCAATGCCAAGAGCAAAAAGCTGGAGCTGTTTAAATCCGTAGACGGAACATTGTCCTCTGTTCTGAACAGTGTTGATTTCACCCCTGCCAAGCAGTGGTACACTGTAAAGGTGGTTGTGAAAGGGAACGCGGTTAAAGGATATGTGGACGGCCAATTAAAGACGGAATGGACAAATAGCGTAAACGAGTTAACTTCGGGAGGCATTGGCTTCCGGACAACCTCGGCCAAAATTCTGTTCGACGACGCCGTTGTTTCCGCAGTCAATGAAGCGCCGACAGACATTGTGCTCTCGCAGGACAGCATAGCGGAAAATACGACAGCGGGAAGCATGGTGGGAACGCTAAGCGCAGCTGATCCGGATGCCGGAGAAACCTTTTCCTATGCGCTGGTTCCGGGAGCAGGTGATACCGACAACGGCAGCTTTTCCATCGCGGTGCTGGGGAATACGCTGTTCCTTCGTACTTCCCCGGACTACGAAACCAAGAACAGCTATACCATCCGCGTAAGGGCCACGGACTCGGGCGGTCTCTATGTGGAAAAGAGCTTTACGATTGATGTCATCGACAAGGATGACACCCCGGTAGATGCGGATCGGGATGCCGTCCTGTTCAGCGAGGATTTTGAAGGCGGAGTTACACCGTTATGGGCCGTCTCCTCCGGCACATGGTCGGCAGCAACGGCTGAAGAAACGAAGCCGCTGGTCCAGAAGGCGAACACGACAGGCCTCATTACAGCCGGCGATGATGCATGGGAGGATTATGCTTATGAAGCCAAGGTCAGAATTCCGATTACCAATGCCAATGCCGGCCTAGTTTTCAGGCTGAAGGACTCCAACAATTATTATATGTACCGCGTGAATGGAGCGAACCAGAAGCTGGAGCTGTTCAAAGCGGTGGACGGCGTTTTGACCAATGTGTCCAGCACGCCGTTCGCGGCGGTTGCGAAGCAATGGTATACGCTGAAGGTCATCGTTCAGGGGAACACAATAAAAGGGTATGCCGACGGGGAGCGTAAAGTGGAGTGGACCAATCCTGTTACCGAATTAACAGCCGGAAAAATCGGTTTTAGAACCACCTCTGTTGATGCGGCTTTTGATGATGTACTCACTGCAGGCATCAAAACGGCCAGCGGACCCTTGACGGTGACCCTCAATGTCTATGCGCCGGCCAACGCGGAGGGCAACAGCCTCAACGTAAATCCAAGCACTACGGTGGCAGAGCAGACGGTGATATTGATGGCGGAAGGCTACAATCAGAACAGTGAACCGACCGTCATCGGCGAAGAAAGGTATTATCCGGCCGTGTGGAGAAGATAGTTTAACAGTTACCGATTTGCCTGCTGCTTTGGAGTTTTTTGAAGAACAATCCGATGTCGTGGTTAGAGAACTCAGCCCTCTTGGTTTCTTTTATATAACAACTCCGTTAACGGGAAACGTTAACCCAATGAGATCACGGAAGCAGCCGATCACGTCGAGGTATTCTAATGCTGAGAGGGCTGAAGACATGGATATTAAAGCGGTGCTCTTTGATTTAGATGGTACGTTATTGAACCGTGATGCCTCGCTTGTCTTTTTTGTTCGCGACCAGTACGATCGGTTTTCACAGCTTCAATTAGTTGAGAAAGACATTTTTGTACGGCGGTTTATCGAGCTTGATAATCACGGATATGTTTGGAAAGATAAGGTTTACCAGCAGCTTATTGATGAATTCTCCATTCAGGATATAGAGTGGACAGAGCTTCTAGGTGATTATTTAATTAGTTTTCAAAGGCATTGCATAGGTTTTCCTAATATGATAACTATGCTTACTCAATTAAAGAACAACGGAGTAAAGTTAGCGCTAATCTCTAATGGTTATGGACAGTTCCAGTATGATAATTTTAAAGCACTGGGTATTAGTCATTTATTCGACGAGGTATTGATATCTGAATGGGAAGGACTTCGAAAGCCAAACCCAGAGATTTTCATTCGAGCTCTGTCAAAGCTGGGAGTGAGAGCAGAAGACGCACTGTTTGTAGGTGACCACCCGGAAAACGATATAAGAGCGAGTCGCGATGTAGGTATTAAAGCAGTATGGAAACGAAATAAACAATTTTTATCAGAAGTTGATGCAGACGCAATTATTAATGATTTGGAGGAATTGACTCAATATGCATTACGCTCTAACGGGAAGCGTTAGTTGAAAATAGCATGGAGCAGTTTGCCGGTTGGCAGCTGCTTTTTTTCATTAAAGTAACGGGCAGGATAGTCCAATGTTCAACAAATTAATATTGCTAAGTTATAAATTGAGAAGAGCTTCTAATTTCGTTTTTAAAGAAAATTCATGTCGTTCGTGTATGTAGGGATTAAACTGGTGTTTTGTATAGTTAAGAAAAGCTATGAGAGGTCTTAAAATCGATATTTTATTGAGACCTAATATGTGTTAATATCGTTTTGTTGATTCGAATCAAACACCATTTAACATAAAGTGAGGTTGCTCAATGGAGTTTGTATTATATCTTGTTCTCATTCTGTTAGGCACCAAATTAGCCGGTCATGTTGCAGTCCGCCTCGGGCAACCATCTGTTCTAGGCGAATTAATCATAGGTATTATTTTAGGGCCTGCCATCTTAGGGTGGATACATGATGGTGAGTTCATTCATTTTTTTGCTGAAACCGGTGTTCTGCTATTAATGTTTATGGCCGGGCTTGAAACGGATATGGATCAGTTGAAAAAGAATTGGATGTCTGCATTTGCGGTAGCTGTAGGCGGGATTATATTACCTTTAGCTGGCGGGTTCGGAGCAGGCCAACTATTCGGATTCTCATCAGCCCATTCTTTATTCCTAGGAGTGCTGCTGAGTGCGACCTCAGTTAGTATTACTGTGCAGGTGTTAAAGGAGATGAACAGACTTGATTCAAGGGAAGCCACCACAATATTAGGTGCAGCGGTTGTAGATGATGTACTGGTGGTTGTTCTTCTAGCTGTTCTTACTAGCTTCTTTGGGACAGGCACTGGAGGAGGTATATCAATCGGTCTGCTGCTTGGTAAAAAACTTATATTCTTTGCCGGTGTCTTCCTTGCTGGATGGTTGTTGGTTCCGAGAACGCTAAAGTTATTATCCCGGATGAAAGTTACTGAACCATTGGTTAGTATTGCCCTGGTTTTCTGTTTTGCTTTTGCCTACTTTGGAGAAAAAATGGGGATCGCCGGAATTATCGGAGCTTTTGCAGCGGGGCTCGCGATCTCACAAACGACTTACAAGCATGAGATAGAGAGAAAAGTCGAGGCCATATCATACTCCATTTTTGTCCCTGTTTTCTTTGTAAGCATCGGACTTAACGTGTCTTTCGATGGAGTAGGGAACCAGATCGGGCTTCTGTTTGTTCTGACGGTTGTGGCTGTATTGACGAAACTTTTAGGTGGTGCTGCGGGTGCTAGGTTAACCGGGTTCAATGGCCGTTCGTCGATTGCTATAGGTTCGGGAATGGTATCCAGAGGTGAGGTTGCATTAATCATTGCTGCAACGGGCATGCAATCTGGATTGCTTCTTGCTGAATATTTTACGAACGTTATTATAACTATTATCCTTACTACGCTTATTGCTCCACCTTTATTAAAGATCGTTTTTAGTACTAGAGCTAACTCTGATGCTGTTCGAGAAAAGAAAAAAATTAAATTCTAACGGGAAACTATAACCTAATGAAATTATAAAAGCAGCCGATCGACGTGATCGGCTGCTTTTATTCAACTAAAGGACAGTTTAGTCGAACAAGATAAGTAGAGGTTTTATGTGGCATTTGACGCGTATTGCGCACCATGAGTGACAACACTTAACTAATGTCCCTGTTAGCTAAGTCCTAAACGTCGATCACCTGCTTCGCAAGCTCCAGTCTAATACTTTATTTTCTTCTTATAGCATACTCCGCAGGCCTGACACTAAAAGGAATAATAAGGTATTTGCGGATGGGCTTCGAGTACATGAGATCGCGGGTACGGGTAAGTCAACTACTTCGTGAAATTAGAGGATATATAATTGAAATCTCCTGAAGAATGAATATAGGGGGAGCAAACGTTAGCTGATCAATTATCTGAAGTAGTTCAAAATTCAAGTGATTAATATATAGAACCAAAGCCGAGTCGTTTACACTCGGCTTTGGTTCTATATGCATTTCAAATGTAGTAACTCTTCATAAATATTAACCAAATATTAATCAGTTTGCCTGAGCCAAATAAATCGAACATTCTTCTGGAAAAGCTTGTGCCGGAAATTCACAAATCATAACCGATTTAGTATCACCGACACGCTGCCGACGAAGGAAAAAAGCCGAACGCAATCATTGAATTTAAACTTATTGAGGCATCAGCGTAATCAGTCCAAGTATGTGACACGTTGGGTAAAAGACGTCTGATTTCAGGAGTGTACTTGCTTTCTTCAAGAAGAACATTAATTCTTTAGATACTGGTACAATACCGATTAGCTGATTCTGATTTGTTCTTTAATTTAACACAAGATAAATGGACTGGGTGAAAAGGATAATGAGTGAAAAAATTCATGTAGCCATATATTCAATAAGTCGAAATATAGTTTCTCCCATAGGTCATACAATTACCACAACAGATTGTTCTTAAGATATTAAATTCTTCTGAGCCCATTCGGTCATGGTCATTCCAGGACGCCCCAAGACCGTTAAAACATCATCGCGAACAATAGTCTGAGCGCTCATTTGGCCAGTCACTGCTAATTTCATCGTTATAACTGCACTCTCCATGTAGGCACGTTCTGGAGCCATTTTCATCTGAGATACATACGCTTCTAGGTTTTCAGGATCGTTAGTATTACACTTGATTTCTTTTCCTGACACTTTAGTTAGAATTTCAGCGACCTCGGGACTTGTTAGTACTTCCGTGCTTAACCAGTAATTGGAGCTACCATGTTTCTCGGGTCCCTCTCTTAACACGGCAGCAGCAACAGCAGCGATATCACCAGCTGACACCCATCCTTGAGGTGCTTCGCTCCAATTAACTGTGAAAGCATTTGTGTCCTTTACCGGAGCCAAAACCGTGTCAGTAATGACATTAGGATGTAGGTGCGTCCAGGCGATACCACTTGCTTCAATATAAGTTTCTACGAGATCATGCCAGACAAAGTGCGGTATCAAGTCCTCACCTGAACTGAACACGCCGAGGTGAACGATATGACGTACTCCTGCATCCACAGATGCATCGACAAACTTTTTGCTTTGATAAAGCATATCTGAGGAATAACCCGTTAGTAAAAACACACGGTCAATATCCGTTAGAGCTCCAGCGAAGGTCTCCGGTCGATTTAGGTCAAGTACAACGGCGTCCCGGCCCTCAGCCTGCCACTTCTCTGCCAAATCAGGCCGGCTTGTTGCTAGACGAACTACTACGCCCTCATCATTGAGGTTAAATTCCTTCACAACATGTGATCCAACAGTTCCAGATGCACCTATTATCAAGATTCTCGATCTTGTCATTTGATATTCCTCCAAGTTTATTATACGGAAATTTCGGGTTCTGTAAATAATATATCGAAAAAAAATACAGAACGCAACAGTATCGATTTTAAAAAGAAAATTGTGTGCATGCCTAAGCAAATGTTATTATAATAATTAATGAAAAAGAGTCTGCCTACAGGAAAGGAGGCCAAAAATTTTATGTCAGATGAAAACCATCACCAAGCAGAAGGAAAAAGAGGGCGTCCTTTAGATATGTCGCTTAATCAAGTAATCCTTGAGACCACTTTAGATTTATTAGCTGAAAACGGATATGATTCCTTAACAGTAGATGCGGTTGCTATCAAAGCGAAAGTGGGAAAGGGAACCATTTACAGACGCTGGTCTTCTAAAATGGAACTTGTTATTGACGCTGCAACGTTAATGAGTCCTTTTGAAATATCAGTAAAGCAACTGAATACAAATCAACCCTTGCGAGGACAGTTGATTGATTTGCTTACACTGTTTTTTCGACATGATAATAAAAAATATGAGAAAGCTATGACTGCGATTTGTAATGCTGTCAATGAGCAATTAGATAAAGCTATACGTGACGCTTTTAATTGGCGTTACAAAGGCGCGTTAGAAACGATTCTACAATCTTATATCACAGAAAATCAAATTACTCTCGAAGATTTAGAGTTGCTCTCAGATATTGGTCCTGCATTAATAATGTATTATAATTACTCAAGAAATCAGTCTAGTGATGATCGTTATGTTGAGCGGATTGTTGATAAATTAATGTTGCCTCTCATAATAACAAAATAACGTAAATAACTTAGGCCTGCTGATTAACAGCATTTAAAATGTAAAATGGCTGCTCTTTCCGGGCCTTAGACACAATAGGAACCTGTACTACAATTAGATGGCCTGGAATAATCATAAACCTTTAAATAAATTTAATAGTGATATTATTAAAAAAGTCGAGCACATATCCTTTATGTGCTCGACTTTTTTAATTTACTAATATGATCAAAAAAAACTGCCGCTATAAGACTTTCTTTAAAAAACTAACTATTTAGCATTAAATACGATACTGTTGTGTTCTGTAATTTATTTTGCTATGATCTTTTTAATAGAACTATTAAGTTCTATATATAGAGGGTTTGGAGGAGGAGAACATGGTAGCACTAATAAGTGATGATTTAGAAAAAACAAAAGATATACAAGGGGTGAAAATAGGTCCACTTTTAGCGGTTTTGCTTTCAGGGGCATTTGTCGCAATTTTAAGCGAAACAATTTTAAATGTTGCCATAAATGCAATAATGACTAATTTTGAAATAAATTCAAGTGTTGCTCAGTGGCTTGTCACTGGTTACATGCTAGTTATTGGTATAGTTGTTCCGATTTCAGCTTATTTTATGCGACGTTTTTCAACGCGACAGTTATTCATAACTGCAATGTCTCTCTTTACATTAGGAACACTTATTGCGGGGTTTAGTCCTACATTTTCTATCCTATTAATTGGAAGATTAACACAAGCAGTAGGGACGGCAATAATGCTTCCTGTATTGACTAATACCATTCTAGCTGTGATTCCTATTCAACGTCGTGGAGCAGCCATGGGTATGGTAGGGCTTGTTATAATGTTTGCTCCCGCTATAGGTCCAACTTTATCTGGATTGATCATAGAAAGTTTGTCTTGGCGGTGGCTATTCTATTTGACTTTTCCTATTGCTGCTGTTTCTTTACTAATAGGAATGAAAGTGCTGGTTAACGTGACCGAGACGTCTAAGCCGAAACTTGACATTCTATCTTTTATATTATCCACGCTTGGTTTTGGTGGTATTGTGTACGGCTTTAGTGCAGCTGGAAAAGGAGATGCTAATTTTACTGATCCTTTTGTACTTACATCATTACTGGTTGGACTGACTTCATTGATTTTATTTTTTTGGAGACAGTTGAAATTGGAAAATCCCCTTCTAAATGTTAGAGTACTCCGTTATCCAATGTTTTCACTTGGTCTTTTGCTTGTCATGCTCACCATGATGACAATGTTCGCAATGATGTTAATACTTCCTATATACATGCAGGGTGCCATTCTATTAAGTGCTGTGGCAACAGGTTTAGTTATGCTTCCAGGAGGTTTAATAAACGGTGCTATTTCACCTGTTATGGGACGATTGTTTGATAAATGGGGGCCCCGTCCTTTATTAATACCCGGCACAATTATCCTTGCTATTACAGTCTTTATGTACCGTTTTGCAGTGCCAGGAGTTTCAACTGTATTTTTGGTTATATTACAAGCAATTCTAATGATTGCTGTCGCAATGATAATGATGCCTGCTCAAACCAATGGATTAAACCAAATTCCAGAAAAGCTCCACCCTCATGGGACCGCGATCTATAATACATTGATGCAAATTTCTGGTGCTATTGGGGCAGCATTATTTATAAGTGTTATGGAGAATGGTCAACAAAATTATTTGACGGATCTCGGCGTAACTAACCCTAGTGTACAGGAGTCATTGGATGCGCTCACGTATGGTTCTCAACAGAGTTTTTCTACCGGTTTTTATTTGGCAATAGCGGCTATTATTATTGCTCTCTTTATACGTAAGAGTAAACAAGGAAAACAATCGGATTAAACAGTTCAAGTCTGTCTTCAGTTTTTAACAAACTCCAAAATATTTACTATGCCAGTGAGTTCTCGCATAGTACAAAGAAGGATTACTGAGGGAGGAAACATGATTATTAAGAATCCTAAACTAAAACTTTCAATCTTGGACTCTGTCCATGTTTATGATCATACTAGACCTATTGAAACGCTCCAAAATGTAACAGAAATGGTGCAGCTAGCAGACGCGTTAGGCTATAACCGGTATTGGTTCACAGAGCATCATAATGTACCATCCATGATGAGTACATCCCCAGATCTGTTAAGTATCCACGCCGCTGCCCATACCAAGAGAATTAGAGTTGGTTCTGGAGGGGTTATGTTGCCTAATCATAGTCCTTTAAAAGTAATGGAGAATTTTTCGCTTCTCGAAGGGTTATATCCAGGGCGAATCGATCTTGGCATAGGAAGGGCATCCGGAGCAGATGGAAGAACAATGATGGCTTTGCTACGATCTAGAGAATTATTAGTGGCAAATGACTTTCCACAACAATTGGATGATCTACTCTCATTTTTTGAACGTAGTTTTGATAAAAGTCATCCGTTCAGTAAGATTAATACACCTGGGGACAGGACCCTTATACCCGAATTGTATATATTAGGAGCGAGCAAAGGTGGTTTACCATTTGCTCTTGAAAAGGGGTTAGGTTTTGTTTTTGCAGGTCACTTGGCTCCGCAACTGGCCGTACCCATGTTAACAGCTTACCGTTCAGATTTTAAACCTTCGTCATATTTAAGTGAACCCAAAAGCATGTTGGCAATTATTGTTATAACAGCTGAAACTAAAGAAGAGGCAGAATATTTAGCAGGACCTATACAGTTAATGTGGGCTCAGTTAATACTCGGTAAACAAGATATAAAGATCCTTACTTTGGATGAAGCGAAAAATCACACGTATACACTTGACGAAGAAAGAGCAAAGGAAATAAATAAAGGACGTTTTGTTATTGGAAGTGTTGAAAGCGTTGCGGAGGAACTTGATCAATTAGCAAAAGCAAGTTTAGTCGATGAAATCATTATCGCTGATTTCTATCCCAATCAAGAAAGTCGCAAGAAAGGTCATCGTTTATTGGCAAATAAAGTAGGCTTGATTTAAGATTCTTTCTGATTTATCGACACGCGATTTCAGAGAAAATGGGATTATAAGGGGGTACTTCGCACAAGTAAATCGCTTGGCGTTATAGTAATGGAGTTTTAAAACATACAGGGAGGCTTTCTAAATGAATGTATTGAAAAATAAAGACTTTTTGTTTAAACCCTTTTCATTAGCCAACTTAATTGTACCAACTCGAATCGCTATGGCACCTATGACAAGAGAATTTTCTCCTAATGGTATCCCTGATGCTAATGTAGCTGCCTATTATCGCAGAAGAGCTGAAAATGGGGTCGGATTAATTATTACAGAAGGCACAGCTATTGATCATCCAGCAGCTGTAAGTCATCAAGATATCCCCAAATTTTATGGAGAAGAGGCGCTTAAAGGTTGGAAAAAAGTGGTAGATGAAGTTCATGAAGCAGGCGGAAGGATTATTCCTCAGTTATGGCATGTCGGTGGTGCGCGTAAAGTGGGGGATCGCCCAAATGCGGAAGCATTACCGGTTAGTCCATCTGGCTATGATTTGTTTGGAAATAAAGTGACAGAGCCACTATCCACTAATGAAATCAGTCAAATTATTTTCTCATATGCAAAAGCGGCATCAGATGCTAAAGAAATCGGATTTGATGGTATAGAAATTCATGGCGCACATGGATATCTTATTGATCAATTTTTCTGGAAGGAAACAAATCTTAGAACTGATCGTTATGGTGGGGATATTGTTGGCCGTACCACCTTTGCTAAAGAAATAGTAGAAGCTTGTCGAGAGGCTGTAGGGCCGGAATTCATGATTGTGTTCAGGTTCTCACAATGGAAGTTAGGAGATTATGAGGCAAAGCTTGCCTATCATTCTGGGGAGCTTCAGCAGTTGTTGCAACCAATTTCGGAGGCAGGAGTTGATGTATTTCATGCTTCAACCAGACGGATTTGGGAGCCTGCGTTTTCCGATGAATCAGATACACTGAATCTAGCTGCTTGGATCAAAAAACTAACTGGGAAACCAACGATCGCAGTTGGTTCCGTAGGTTTAGACCATGCGTTTATGTTTGAAAGTGAAGCAGCCAATGAAAAAACTGTTTTTGAAAACCTTGATAAGGTTATTTCGAAGATGCAAAATCATGAATTCGATCTGATAGCGGTAGGAAGAGCACTTTTAGCCGATCCAGAGTGGGCAGTAAAGTTTAAGAATGGTCAATTAGAGCAAGCTAAGCTGTTCTCACAGTCCTCTTTAAATACATTGTACTAATAAGAAAAAAGAGCATGAGACAAAACTTGTACAGTAGAAATAAGTAAATAGAATTTACCTTAAAGACTGCTAGCATAAAGATACTGAAAAATGTAAAATTCAAAAAGATTTCCATCACTCAAAATTTGGTGTTGGAAATCTTTTTGAAATTAGAATTTTTATTTGAGAACTTGAATTTTTGAACCGAGCGAAGGAATGAGGCTAATGTCATGTTCCAACTTTGATATATTATTTAATATTCGTATCAAACAACAATTCATGAAGATGCCGTGTATCCATATATTCTTCGACTAGTGTTATACCAATTTTTCCTGTATGAATCGAGAAAAGTAATCGATTATCATATGTCTTTGTTGAAGAATTAGTCGCCTTTGCATGAATCTCTACAAAAGCTCTATCGCCATCCGCAAAAATACCCAGTAATTCAACCTTTCCTTCTCCACCTTTTGCTACTGGTGATACTGCCATGAACAAGTCACCAATCTCATCAGGTCCATATTTACGAGCAATAGGAAACCCTTCTTTTTGTCCTAATACTCTCCAGCCGGCATCATTACCTTCGAATAAGTTAGTAATACCTTTAACATTTCCCGTACTTAGATATTCAAAAAACTTTTTTGCTAATTCTCTGGAGTGTTCGGTTTTCTCGTTTAACATAATATGGTTCCTCCTAATATTAGTTTGCTAAATTTAATTATGGTAAAGGTATGGCAGTAATCAAATTGTTATTTAGTCAGTGAGATAATCAGACTTGGGATGGACAACAATTAGATCGGCAATTTCAAATTACAGAAAGGTCGAAAGATTGCTTCCAAACACAAGTGTTATTTAACGAGTTCGTCATTATAGGTGGAGCACATCTTCAGATATTATTCTTTACAAAAATGCTCTGAAAATTCTTGATGAAAAATTAAATTATACGTACATACTCATTTATCACTCCTTTATTTATATTATAGAACTAATTAGTTCCGTAATTGGACTATAACAGAAATAAATACAGAAATCAATATTCTCGATTTGTTGTAGTAAGGCTTTGTGGTGAACACTATATCAAAAGAATTTCAGTCACAAATAAATACGGTAATATTGCGTTTCGTAAATAAGTTTGTTATAATCCAATTACAGAACTTGATAGTTCTACATATAAACGATATGGAGAGTGAAAGACAAGATGAAAAATAGAGTAACAGAAATTTTAAATACAAAATATCCACTGATACAAGCACCGATGACTTGGATAACAGATGCAAAATTAGTAGCAGCCGTATCTAATGCAGGGGGATTAGGCATTTTAGGACCAAATGCTGGACAACATACTTTAACAAGCGACCCAATAGAAACAGCAGAAAGAATGAGAAATGAAATAAGAAAGACGAAAGAGTTAACCAATCATTCGTTCGGAGTAAATATCATTTCAGGTGGAGAAAATAGTGATAAAGATAATCCATATGTTAATGAAATATTAAAAGTAGCCTTTGAGGAAAACATTAAATACTTTGCAATTATTGGTGGAGAAATAAATAAATCGCTATTTGATAAAGTGAAAGAAAATAATGGAGTAATCATATTTAGACCAATAACACCAACACCAGCAATGATGAGAGAAGCAGAGAAGGCAGGAGCCGACTTATTAGTTGCGACAGGATTTGATGAAGGTGGAGGCCTACCAGGGAAATCTCTTGGAACATTTACTGTGGTACCGACAATGGTAGATTCGGTAAACATTCCAGTATTAGCGGCTGGCGGAATAAACGATGCCCGTGGAGTAAAAGCGGCCTTGGCATTGGGAGCAGAAGGTGTGTACATGGGTACAAGATTTATTGCAACTCAAGAAGCACCATCAGCACATGAAACAAAAAAAGCGATATTAGATTCAGGTTATGAAAATATGGAATTGATAGGAGGTACAATGCGTTCAATCTTAACTAAACACGCAGAAAAAATACAGAGAAAATATGAAAATAATGAAGATACAAGCAGAGATGTATCCGGTGGTTTTAGAATTGGAATGTTAGAAGGCAAGCTTGATGAAGGGATTGTATCAGTAAATACCGGAATTGATGTAATAAAAGACATACCGACGGTAAAAGAGCTGGTAGAAAGATTATTTGAAAAGTAGAAATCAACAACATAAACACTCTGTTGAACTTAAAGGGGGGAAGGCTGTCGAAGAAGTATCGACAGCCTTTTCTGTGCTTTGCAGCGCATAGTGCCGAAGCTGAAAGTCCGAATACACCGATAAATGGCGAAAACACTTAGCTGACTAATAGTGCATTGTCCATGAGGAATTGTGCGGGAAATTAGAAGGCATAACCCGGAACATACGGTAAACAGCCGATATTTATTCGATGAAGTTTTTATATTGGAATGGAAAGGGCTTTGTAAGCCTGAACCAGCTATTTTCATTAGAGTTTTGACGTAACTAGGAGTGGAAGCAAATGAGGCACTTTTCGTAGAAGATTATCCCGACAATTATAAGAGCGAGCCGAGAGTTAGGTATTAAGGTTGCCTTAAAACGAAATGTTACAGTATCCTCCGGTAGTGTTGATACCGAATTAATTATTGATGATTTAGGAGAATTAACCCAATATGTTCTAAGCTAAAGGGAAACGCTAGTTCAACACGGCTTACAGATTATTAAAACCTCTCCTTAGAAGCAAACTAGATTTAATAGCTTCTAAAGGGGAGGTTTTGTTATGAACTTAAGTGAATTGTGGAGGTTGTATGAAGCTGATAAGCGCATTCAAGGATTCAGTACGAGAACATTAAAAGCATACGCCCTTCAGCACAAAATGTTGATGCAAGAGCTTGGCAATCTCGATATTACTGAAGTGACGTTAACCACGCTGAAGGATTACTTGGCAAAACAGGCTGATCGTTTGAAGCCAAGCAGCCTGGGTCATCGAATTAGGTTTGTTCGTTCTCTTTTCCGTTACGCTTATGAAGAGACGTATCTGACTTCAAATCCTTCTCTAAAACTGAGAGAACCAAAATTAGATAAGCGCATTCCTGAGTTTTTAATTGAGGAAGACGTCATACACTTAAAGATCTCCTGTCAGTCACTCAGGGAAAGAGCGCTGCTTGAGTTACTCTACAGCACTGGTTGCCGGGTTGGGGAGGTGGAAAAGATCAACATCGAGGATCTTAACTGGGAGAACTGCTCAGCAATCGTTAATGGCAAGGGATCAAAGCAAAGAGAAGTTTACTTTACGACAGAGTGCAAAGTATGGTTAAAGAAGTACCTGGCCAGCCGTGAGGACTCCTGCAAAGCCTTATTTGTTACCGGAACGAATCCAACCAAACGAATGGCCATACCTACGATCAGATGGGCCTTAAAACGGCTTGCAGATCGTGGAGAAATTGAAGCGAACGTATACCCGCATCGCTTTCGACATACTTATGCATGCCGGCTCCTTGGTGCTCCATTAGATTTCATCCAAGGTATGCTCGGTCTCGAGAAAGCATCTACCACTCAAATCTATGCACTGCTCCGCGGCGAACGCCGGAGAGAACTATATCGACGATTCTTTTAGTTTTTTGAACAGTGGCGGATCCCATTTAGAAATCCGCCGCTGTTCAACTAAAGGGGCAGATAACGCTAATGACGCCATTGATATCGTCAATAAAAAAAGCATCTGTGCCCAGATGCTTGGAATTATTAATAAGAGTGGATCTGCCGCAAGAAAGACTCTCACCAACAAATGTTCACATTGTTCCAAAAGTTATCTTGCAAAAACTGATTCGTGCTTGTGGGAACATTTCCAGTCAATTCTTGAAATGCCGTAGAAAGCTGAGCATACTCCCCGTTAGCTGAGGCGGTATCAAAAGAAGCAAGAGCTTCTGCCACAACCTTTGGTAAGTTGAAGGATTCATAGACGGCAACCAACTGAGGGGTTTGTTGCGGAACGTATTCGATTCGTTTCTTTGCGATTTCACCCAAGATATTAGCGATGTCATGGCCGGACAGTGCCTTGGGCCCAGTTAGGTTCATCGTACGATTCTCTGGGCTTGGGAAAGCGAGTGCAGCTGCGGCAGCAATCGCGCAATCATTACGGGTCACGTACGCAATTTTGCCTTCACCAATTGCAGCTGTATATTGACCAGTCGCTACAGTGTGCGTCAGTGATTGCAATATGTTTTCGCTGTAAAGGTTATTGCGAAGAATCGTATAGGAGAAACCACTGTTTTTAATGGCCTCCTCGGTAGAAAAATGGTCTCCAGCAGTTACATTTGCAGTACCCGGCTCAGGGTTAAAGAACGACGTGTAGACAATATGCTGTACACCGGCTTTAAGAGCGGCTTTTAATGCATTATTGTGCTGTTTAATCCGCTGTCCTGGTACCTCAAGTGTATCTGTACTCACCAACAAAAGGCGTTTAGCATCTGCAAAGGCATCGTCTAATTTATCTGGTAGATCAAAATCAGCTTGTCGAACAATAACCCCGCGATCAGTTAGATCCATCAGTTTTTCAGGTTGACGTGTCGTTGCTGCAATGGGGCCTTCGTAATGATCTAGAAGATACTCTACAGCTAAGCGCCCTAGTTTTCCACCTGCACCTGTAACCAATACTAATTCTTTTGATGTGCCCAATTTCAATTCCTCCTGGTATAGGGTACTTATTTATAAGCACAGTTTACAAAAACGCTACTGACACAAGAATGTCAGTAGCGTTTCATCATTTTTTCAATTTCTTCTTCTCTGACTCGATTCTTAAAGGAGTCAGGCTCGATGACCACTGCATCTCCGCCCCAACTAAGGACCCAAGGGAGAAGTTCTTCTGGATGGCGAACGCGAAAGACGACAAAGTAACCATTCTCAAGATACTCAGCTGTTTCCATATAGTAGTTTTTCGCCTCTATCACTCTATCAGCAACCTCTCGATTAAACAGCACACTCACTTGAATGATACGATCATCCTTTAGCCTATAGCCTTGAAGGTTGAAATCACTGGGGAGTTGGAATACTTCATCCACTATGCTAAGATCATTAATCCGAGAGACCTTGAAATGGCGAATATCCTCCTGCAGATCGCAAGCTGCAACCAACAGCCAACCATTTTGCTCATCAAGAACCAATCCGTATGGCGCTACAGTTCGTAAGGTTTCGCGCTTTCCATCGGACCCGGGTACACGTTTATTGTATGAAAATCCAAGTTTTTTGGCCTCTCGTATTGCTTTTTGGATCGTGGCCAGATTTGTCTCCTCTCTTTCCCTAAGTTCAGACTTTTCCTTGTGGAGCAAACGGATGTTACTTCTTATCTTATCCGCTTCCCCGCGAATCGGTTGTGACAGAATGGCTTCAATTTTCCTGCGGGAAGAACGAGCACTCTTGTAGTAAGTAGTATTAAAACGCTGTTCTACGAATTCAGCGCCAGACAGAAGTGCTACAGCCTCCTCTACCGTAAAACTGACTGGCGGTAGGAAGTAGCCTTCCATTAAGGAATACCCTAATCCTGTCGCACCTATTATAGGAACGCCAGCTTCACTAAGAACTTGAATATCACGATAGATCGTCCTTATGTTAACTCCTAAAGATTCTGCTAATTCCTCTGCTTTAAGCACTTTTTTTCGTTGCAATTCTAACACAATCGCTAACATTTGCTCTGTTTTATTCAACTATACCTACACTTCTCAAGGAAAAAACACTTTTCAAGTCTTATTTGTACATTCACTCATCCATAATATCCCTTGTAGTCTCGAAATAACGTATTAGGTTTACCTCAGTTGGAGTTATTTTGAAATTAATCTGCCACACTTCTACACCTTGTTGGATGGAGGACTGTACGTTTTCTCTGATATAGCTGCTATGTTTCCCATCTGACGAACCAATAAATCTTGGACTATCATAGATGAAGCATACTAACAGGATTGCCTGGTCATTTTCATTTAAACTTCCCGCAAGTTCACCAATGTGTTTAATAAAACGTTCAAAGGAAGTAAAGTCACTTCCTTCCGCTGTATCAATGTGTTCTTTTAGCTCGATCTGTAATTGTACAAGAGGAGTTTTCACCTCAATATAGGTGTTGCCTACTAGGAAATCAAGTTTAGAGTTACCAAGTTTTTGTTCCCTCTTAACTAATTCACCACCACTTACCATATCGGAGAGTTGACCGCTTTTAAGAAAATGTTCAACATATCTGTTAGCAGCATTCTGATTTATTCCGATCCATGATTTATTAACATCCGAAGGCTTCTCGAGCGAAATAGCTTCAACTGTATATAGCGTTTTTCGAGTTGAGTCCTTACTCTTTGAAAGCAGGCACGGAATATCACGAAATGAAATGTTACCAATACGACCCGTAGTGGGACAATGGCAATCATAAATTACTCCGTTAACATCAACCTCCATAATAAATCGGTTCCGACGTCTACGAATCAGACCCTCAACGAGGGGGGGTTCAAACTTGAATGGGAAATTTTTGTTTTCCAGCATAAATACATCTCCTCAGTTCATTTCTTCATGCAGAATATAATACATATCATTTTCGGTTTTCTATAACTGAAGTATACAAAACGCTACTGACAACTGAATGTCAGTAGCGCTTCATTTCAAAAATGTGCACTAGCGGATGAGTGTCTTTGTAAAGGTGGCGACTTCATTTTCGGTCAATCCGTCAAGAAGTAAACAATTTTGCTCAGAAAGCAGATTCTTCATCCCCCTTAATTAAATCGATGGCCTTAAATGCTGGTATTCAAAATGCGTTTATATTCGCTCTAGCAGCTGGCCTCACTGGTCTGATGATTCTAGTATTTATTAAGCGCATTAAAATAATACGGGGGAGACAGTGAATCTAGATAAGCGTAAAGAATATTGGGGTAGAGGTTGATATTGAAGAGAGAGAAAATCATTTAGAAACTGTTTGGAAGAAACAAACCAAAAAATATAGAAATGCTACTGACAGACTGTTGTCACTAGGGGCTTGTATAGTTAAGACATATAAAACGAATGCGAGGTTTTTAAATGAATTCAAACGAAACTAACAATGCACTTAAGATTGCTCATACGTATTTTGAGGCCATGGCAAATCGGGACGTCGAAAAGATAATGACTCTCGCTGCCGACGATATTGCTTGTAATTCTCCGGTAGGCCAGCTTGCAGGCACTCAATCTTTTCGCGGTTTTCAAGAGGGATTTGCCCGAATGATTGAAAAGCTAACACTCGTTACTGCGCTCGGTAATGACCAACAGGCTGTAATCATCTATGAGTCGGACACGCTCCCAGTTAAAAATGCGATTGTGGCAGAATACATTACTGTGAGAAACGACAAGATATCCTCGATCCAAGTGATTTATGACGCGACTCCTTTCGCAGCATACATGGCGACACAAGCAAAGCACTGAAATCAAAGTCTTCGTTAGATCATTGCGCTAACGGGAAACGCTAGTTTAATACAGCAGGCGATTAAAACCTCCCTTTTGAAGCAATCCAGATTTAATAGTTTCTAAAGGGAGGTTTTGTCATGAACTTAAATGAGTTGTGGAGTTTGTATGAGGCTGACAAACGCATTCAAGGATTCAGTCCAAAAACAAGTTCTCCATGATCTGCAAGCCGTTTTATTGCCCACCTAATCAGTTTGAATTTTTATTAATAAAAGAGGGGTTTGTGGTATTATATTGTAATTATGGATTATTTCAAATTGGGGGAATCAAAATATGGAACGTAAAATTCAACTAATGGAAACCTGCGTAAATATCGACGTTGGAAACTCACCTTTTTTAAAATTAGATAACGGATTGCAAATTCCATACTCTTCAATCACAGGAATAACAACGGGTAGACCGATACCAGATGCTTTTAAACTATATGGTGCTTTATTTCGGGGAATGAGAAATGGGTTATTTAGATCAAATGGCAGTTATCAACTGCACTTTTTTGAAAATGAGCTTGAAACTCTTCATTTAGATTTGGATAGCTTTAAAGTTGGTAAGTTCAAAATATCAAAGTTGATCATTGGTGTTAAAAATCCTGAAGAAATAAGTAAAAATATTTCCGAAAGAGTGAAGTGATCATTTGTTGATGAACGGTTCTTTGAACAAACGGAGCATTATTCTCATATTCTCCATACTTCTTCTCCGTTTTGTTGCCCTGGCAACAGAGGGATAGCGGATACTTTGTTATAATCATCATTGAGAAATATTCTCATTAGTGATATGTATGGTATAGCTAACTATCTTACGGAGGCGAAAAGATTGAAATACATCTATATATTTGTTGGATTTGTGTGTGTGGGCCTCGGTGCTGCAGGGGTGTTTTTGCCAGTATTACCTACAACGCCATTATTGCTGCTGGCTGCCTTTTGCTTTTCCCGCGGCTCAGAGCGGTTTCACGGGTGGTTTTTATCTACCGGACTTTATAAAAAGCACTTAAAGAGCTTTGCCGAATCACGCTCCATGACACTGAAAGATAAGGTGCTTATCCAGGGCTTTGCTTCGACGATGCTGCTTATTGCTTTTATTATTACTGACAGTACGGCATTCCGGATTCTGCTGGTTACTGTAGCCATCGGGTTATATTATTATTTTGCCAGACATATTGCAACCATCCGTGTCGACCGCCTAAAAAGCCCTCAAAGTTGATGAACGGCAGGCTGCCCGCTCCGGCAATTGGATTGGACTGCTCTGTACTATTGCTGCTGTTCTGTATGGCTTATAGGCCCGGATATACCCGGAGCCTTCCGGTACTCGCTCGGGCTAACCCCCATCAGCTTGCGGAAAATCTCCCGGAAATGGGCGGTGTCCTGGTAGCCGATGCTTTTGGCGATGTCTGGCATTTTGCGGCCGGTTTCGATTAAAAGGTGGCAGGCCAGCCCGATCCGTTTATGCTGCAGATAATCAGAGAAGCTCATGCCGGCCTGCTGCCTGAACAGGCGGATAAAATGCCGATTGCTTATGCCGGCCTCAGCGGCCAGCTGCGAGAGGGTCAGCGGCTCGGCGATGTGGAGACTGATATACTGCAGCAGCTCTGACCACTCGCCTGAATTCACTTGCGGGGAATGCCCCGTTTCCTTTAACTCCTCCGTCTGCTGCTTGACCAGCCGTGCAATCCGTACCGAGAGCTTCAGCAGCCCGGCGAACAGGCTGGCCTCAAACCCCCAGGGCTGCCCGGTATACTCCCGGTACATGCTCTCAAAGGCTTCGCCAAGCTCTAGCCCCCTGTCTTCAACGGCAATATAGCTGCCAGGCTCCCCGGTAAAAATAAACAGCGGTTCGCCGCCGCTCCCGTAATTCCCCATCCAGGCGCCCAGCTCAGCGGCAAATTCCGGCAGTACGCACAGATTGTATACGATCAGCGGATTCCGGGCGGAGGTGCTGGCAGGCCGGAGAATATGCGAGGTGCCTACGGGCAGGTGATACAGGCAGCCCTTGCCTGTTTTTTCAACCCGGTCACCGATGTAATGATAGCCTTCTCCCGATGTTACATAGACGATTTCAATATAATCATGGCTGTGTGCCCGCAGCTCAAAGCCCTCAGACCAGCGGTTAAGAAACAGCGGAAACCCTTCCTTAAAATGCTCGGATACACTGGATTGATGGACAGGCGCTTTTGCTGCTTTTTGCTTACCGTTCCTTAAGAATAAGTCACTATTGTCCATGTCTAATGTCACTTCTCCCTGCATCATCTTCTGTCCGCCTAGTATACACTTAGGCCTATCAGAAATGAAAGGGGTAACAAATATGGAGACACATCCAATAGAGCAGGCTGCCGCCTGGATCTGGTATCCGGGGGATTTTGAAATCCGGCTGCACGAAAAAATGTCTGTAGCGCGCAGAGCACGCGGTGTCACTTATCCCGCCTTTTGGCGGCTTGACCGCCATTACAGCAACATCAAATTCCGCTATACGTACGACCTGCCGGAGGAGGAGCACATTACTGTTTTGGCAGAAGGCAAGCTCTCGCTCTATCTGGACGGCAAGGACAATTACCGCTCGAACAAGTCCTCGATAACACTTCCGGCAGGACGGCATCAGCTTGAGGTCAGTGTGTACAATGATCTAGAGGCACCGGCCCTATACATTAACGGGAACAACCTCCGGACCGGACCGTCTTGGGAAGTGACCTCTTACCAGAATGATTGGGTGAGTGCAGGCTCGTGGATTTTTGATCAGCCGGACAGTCCTCCATCGCAGTATGAGCTTGATGTGTCACCGCTGGAAGCAGTCTCTATGGAGCTAAAAAACGGTCATCCGCTGGCTGATTTCGGGCGGGAAACGTTCGGCTACCTGCGGCTTCATAATCTGACAGGGACCGGGACAGTGCGGCTGTATTTCGGGGAGTCAGAGGCAGAGGCGCTGTCGCCGGAGGAGTGCGTTAACCTGGATGAATTCACTGTCGGTGACGGGACTGCAGCCGGACAGAGTGAGGACGGGACATATACTTTAGAAGAGGCCAGAGCCTTACGGTATGTATGGATTCACGCAGACGGGGATGTACAGTGGGAACGGGTGTCGCTGCTGTATGAGTATGTACCGGTAACCTATCGCAGCTCTTTCCGGAGCTCAGACTCCCGGCTGGATGAGATTTATAACATGTCGCTGTATACGCTGCATTTGAACACCCGAGAGTTTTTCCTGGACGGCATTAAGCGTGACCGCTGGGTATGGTCGGGCGATGCTTATCAGGCGTTCCTGATGAACTATTACAGCTTTTTTGATCTGGATGTGACCCGCCGGACGCTGGTTGCGCTGAGAGGAAAAGATCCCGTGACGATGCACATCAATACGATCCAGGATTACTCCTTCTACTGGTTTATCTCCCTGTATGATTATTACCTCTACACCGGGGATTTCGGGTTCATCCGCCAGTATTACGACCGGGCTGTTTCGCTGATGGACTTTTGTCTGCAGCAGCGGAATCCGGAGGGTTTTGTGCAGGGGAGAGAGCAGGATTGGGTATTCGTGGATTGGGCAGATTTCAGCAATACGGGTGCGGTCAGTACAGAGCAGATTCTATTCGTGAGGGCCCTGGAGGCAATGAGTATTTTCGCGTCGCTTATGGAGGATGAGGATGCTTCCGCACGTTATGGGACAGTAGCTGAAGAGGTTAAGGTCAAGACGCTGTCGGTCTTTTGGGATGATTCGAGGGGCGGGCTGCTGCACCACCGGGTAGACGGGGAGACACAGCCGGTGTTGACCAAGCATGCCAGCATGTTCGCGATGACCTACGGTTATCTGTCACCTGAGCAGAAGGCGAGCGTTGTCCAAAAGGTGATGCTGAACCCGGAGGTTCCTAGAATCAGAACGCCGTATATGCGGTTCCATGAGCTGGCGGTGCTCTGTGAGAGCGGGGAGCAGGAGTTTGTCTACAAGGAGCTGCAGTCTTATTGGGGCGGGATGATGGATCTCGGGGCGACCTCCTTCTGGGAGGAATATGATCCTTCGCTTGCTGCGGATGAGCATTACGGAATGTACGGGATGCCGTTCGGCAAAAGCCTCTGCCATGCCTGGGGAGCGGGCCCTGTCTATCTGCTCGGAAAATATTTTCTTGGCGTCCGGCCGCTGACACCGGGTTATGCCACTTACACAGTAGAGCCGCAGCTTGGCGGCCTTACGTGGATGGAAGGAACCGTTCCGGCCGGGCCTGGGGACATTGAAATCTATATGGATCAGGAAAAGATCAGAGTGCGGAGCACGCATGGGCAGGGTGTGCTGAAGTATACCCGCGGCGGGCAGACTCTGGAAGCTGCGATCCCGGGTAACGGGGCTTGGGTTGAGGTTGGTTTGGTTTAAGATGTGCGGCATGTGGCTTGGAAACAAGCAGAGCATTAATCCCCGTTGCGGCGAGTGATGCTCTGCTTTTGTAGTGCGGAGTAGAAAAAGCCTATGTAATACCAGGTTTATTTATAGTGGTCGGAGTAGTTGCCATCTTCAAAAATTACTTCAGCGCTCAAGGCGGTCCATTCAGCCGGAGAAGCCTGCGGATGCAGATCAAGGTAGGAGCGGACCATTTTGTAGCCCTCACTGTACCCGTAGGCATACGGATATTCGTCCCCGTTCCCGTACAGAATCTTCGATTGTATGTCATAGTCGGTTCCCAGTAAATAGGGCTCCGTCCGGAACCAATACTCCTTGTTATATTCCGGATAGATAACAGTTGATTCAATATGCGGATAAATCAGCTTTTCAAACATAACTGCTTTGCCTTCAAAAATGAGGTTATCCAATATCCGGAAATGTGTATCCGGGGTGAGATGGTTCTCCGCCCAATAGTGATGATGATATTCATGAGCGATCCCGGCCCGGAGCAGGTCATCTGTAAAATAGTAATTATACAGAACGATGATCTTTCCGGATCCTGCAGTTATCATCGGGTGTTTGTTAGATACTGTCGGAAATACACAGACATTCACCGGCTCCTTACCCGGCAGGATGTCGGATGATTTCAGCAACGCCTCCTGTATAATTTCGTTCATATTATACTTCCGCATATGTTCCACTAGTTGGCTCAACTCATTTAGACGGTCAGGTGCCTCATTCACTTGGTCATCAACCATATATGCGAATTCAGCATCCTGGAAGCATGAGCGATACACAGGATCAACAACCGTTTTTTTATAAATAGATAACAGATTTGGATTAGAGCCGGTTTTAGCTTCCGCAATGTAGTCAGCAAATAACTTGTATACACTGATAATGTTAAATTTCTGGCCGTTCTCCGCGTTTGTAAAAGTATAAGTGAGCTCATCTGTAGGCTTGGCCGGTTGTTGGAACAAATTAAGCGATAGAAAAGCTGCCGCTGCTATCAATACCGCTGCCGACATAGATAGTATGAGTTTGCGCAAGCTGAATAATCCTCCAGTTAATTTCCTGTTTTTATTTCTGTAACCAATTATATGTAATAATAATTTATCAGTAAATTCCAGGTCCGGCAAGAATAATAAAAGACATCAGGCAGAAGTGCTGTTGTAGCTCCTCTTTCTGATGCCTGAACGGGCTTCCAATTATTTTATTTACCGGTACTGTTCTTATATTCACTCGGGGACAGTTTCACAGCGGTAGGCAGAATAAACCACGCAGCCAATACTGCGTGGTTTTGCTGTTTAAAATAGACTGCCCGTAACCTTATGCGTCAGATGCTCAATTCTCGGCTTCATCAGGGCATCGTCAATGGCGGACAGCTTATCAGCTTTGAACAGCTGGATTTTTTTGAGCTGATAATAGTCCGTTAATACCTGCTCTACCGTCAGCTGATTGGTCATCAGATATTTAACATTCAACATTCCGCGCAGAAGCTCATCCTGCATAATGAGGATTTTACCGTTCAGATCATGAAAAAGGCCTCTGCGGATTCCTTCTTGATAGTAGGCCAGGATTTGCTCCTCCCGCTGCTGCATGCCTTCAGTGAAACGGCTGTGCCATTCAGGGTAGCTGGTTTCAAGGTCCTTCAGGAAGACCTCTGTAAAATAGACGATCAGCGAGACGGACTGCTCGAACATTTGCTGAAACCGGATGCCGAAGCTCTCCTCAGACTCCAGAGAGGATGAGGCCGTCTGTTCATTCATGTACTCAACAAAGCCTTCGACAATGTAGCCGATAATCTCCTCTTTCGTGGAAAAATATTTATATAAAGTAGCTCTGCTGACCTCCGTTACTCTGGCGATTTCATCCATCCGCACGGATTGCAGCCCGTTTTTCCGCAAATAGGGCAGCAGCTTGGTGATCAGCCTGGAGCGTGTTTCTTTTATTTTATCCGAGTTCTTTAAAGATTTGTTCAACATCAAAACCCCCTCATGCTGTATTATAACCTGAAATTTCATAGAATAGATTCAATGTGTACAAAATAAACAAAAAACATAAAAAGTGTTTACTTTGTATTTGTTGCGTGTTAAGCTATCTTCCGAAGCTAATCCATGAAAGAGAGGGAATTGTAGGATGAAAACGCAAAAACTCG
Organism: Paenibacillus sp. FSL R7-0273; assembly: GCF_000758625.1. Classification (NCBI taxonomy): domain Bacteria; kingdom Bacillati; phylum Bacillota; class Bacilli; order Caryophanales; family Paenibacillaceae; genus Paenibacillus; species Paenibacillus sp. FSL R7-0273. Next base: position 5,284,188 of record NZ_CP009283.1, on the reverse strand, counting down.
GCAATAGCGATTTGGTCATTTCTTCTATGGGACTAGGCATGATGGGGATGTCTCCGGGCATATACGGCTCTGTAGACGATGAGGAATCCGTAAAAACCGTACACCGTGCGCTGGAGCTGGGAGTTACGCTGCTGGATACTGCAGACACTTACGGGAATGGACACAATGAGGAGCTGCTGGGCAAAGCCTTGAAGGGCCGGAGAGAGCAGGCTGTGGTGGCGACCAAGTTTACCTTCGGACCGAACTGGGAGTTTATCGGAGGTCATCCGGATTACGTGAAAAAGGCCATCGATGACAGCCTTCGCCGTCTCGGCCTCGATTATATCGACCTGTATTACCAGCACCGGGTTGATCCCAATGTGCCGATTGAGGAGACTGTAGGAGCAATGGCTGATCTCGTAAAAGCGGGTAAGGTCCGCTATCTGGGTCTTTCCGAAGCGGATGCTGCTAACATCCGCCGGGCGCATGCCGTACATCCGATCTCAGCGCTGCAAACGGAATATTCCCTGTGGAGCCGCGAGGTTGAAGAAGAAATTATACCAGTAGTAAATGAGCTGGGGATTACTTTTGTAGCCTACAGCCCGTTAAGCAGAGGGTTTATCACCGGAGAGCTTCAGAAATTTGAAGACTTCAAGGCAGATGATATGCGCAGAATCCTGCCGCGCTTCCAGGGAGACAACTTCCAGAAGAATGTAGACATTGTAGACAAGCTCGGAGAAATTGCCGGAGAAAAGAACTGCTCCGTTGCCCAGCTCGCCATTGCCTGGACGATCGCCAAAGGTACGGTCCCGATTCCAGGGACCAAACGCCGGAAATATCTGGAGGAAAATGCCGGAGCGATCGATATTCAGCTTACTGCCGACGACCTGGCGCGGATTGATGCGGTCAGCCCTAATGCATTCGGGGGACGTTATCCGGTTGCGGAGTAACAATATAAAGTAAGTTAAACAGCTGCTTCCCGTTCGGGTTAGCGGCTGTTTTTTTATTGTAAGGGGGGAGTGTACTCTCTACCTGAAGTTTTCTGCGTAATTTGTATGATGGCAGAGTGGACCGGTAATTTATTTACATATTGGCTCTTATAATGGAGCCAATCTATTCATATAATGGCTCAATGTTACTAGACTATTACCGGAGGAGTGCAGACTGATGTTTAAAGGTTTATCCGCATTTCCGCTTACCCCATTAGATGAGACAGGTATTAACGAAAAAGAGTTCACCCCTTTGATAGAACGCTTGGTTTCAGCAGGTGTGGACTCGATCGGAGTGTTGGGTTCAACAGGGAATTATGCCTATCTTACCCGGGCACAGCGTGAACGGGTTTTACAGCTTGCTGTCCAGGCCGCAGGCGGAGTACCTGTAATGACAAGCATAAGCGCGCTCCGGACGCTTGATGTGCTGCACTTGGCAGAGGATGCGCAGCAAGCTGGAGCAGGTGCACTTATGTTATCTCCGGTATCGTATCAGCCTTTAACGGATGAAGAGGTTTATCATCTGTATGAACAGGTGACCAGCCATTTGTCCGTGCCGCTCTGCGTATACGATAATCCTAATACCACACATTTTCGTTTCAGCGATGAGCTGCACGGCAGGATTGCTCAGCTTCCCCATGTCCGGGCAATAAAAATTCCCGGGGTCCCTGCCGGGGCTGAAGCAGCCAGTTTGCGTATAGAGAATCTGCGTGAACTCGTTCCATCCCGTGTGGCGCTTGGAATTAGCGGAGATCCAACTGCAGCAGCTGGTTTAAAGGCAGGGTGTGAGGTTTGGTTCTCTGTGCTGGGCGGCCTGCTTCCCAAAACCTGCCTGCAGCTGACCCGTTTGGCTCAGGCCGGACGGGAGGAGGAAGCAGAGCAGATTTCACTGCGGCTCGAGCCTTTATGGGTGCTGTTCCGCCAATATGGAAGCCTGCGCGTGGCCTCAGCTATTGCACAGCAATTAGGCTTTATTTCAGAGCCGGCTCTTCCGCTGCCGCTGTTACCCTTGAGTCCAACTGTGAATGAGCAGCTGTCATCAGCGTTACGGGATATTAGAGTGTTAGAAGGTGAAAACTAGCCGGTCACTGTTCGCACATAAATAGTCGCCTCCTTGGGGAGGCGGCTGTTTTTGCGTGGACGTAGGTGTAACCTATACCCCGGATTAAGGGTGAAATCCCACTAAACCGGCCCAACTATCCGCCAACGAGCCTGCCAAGTGGAAAAATCCCACTAAATTTCCTCAACCGCCAGCGGACGAGCCACATTAAAGGGAAGAATCCCACTAAATCGCCCCAACCGCATGCGAACGAGCCGCATTAAAGGGAAAAATCCCCTTGAATCGGTGAGACCCCCTTATCCCGGAGTCCTCAGTATAAAACCGGTACTTGTCGTAGCTATGCTCTTTATTTCGCTTTTTTCCTCGGCCAGAAGAAGGCGGACCGGTCTTCTAGGCCCATGACCCACTCTGAAAATTCAACCGGTGGCATGTTGCGAAGGCTGGTGTGCATTCTCCGGTTGTTGTAGAAATCCATGTACCGGTCCACGGCTTCATAGGCCTCGTCGAACGTTTCGAATGCCTCTTTACGGAACAAATCCCGATCAATATTACTGTGGAACGATTCAATAAAAGCATTTAAATCCGGTGTTCGAGGCGGAATGCGTTCATGAGTCATTTCCCAGCTTTCACACATGTCACCAAACAGGTGGCTGACGAACTGTGGGCCGTTGTCGGTGCGGATCACCGGGCGTGCACTGTCCTGGGCGCAGTGCTGCTCCATGGCGCGTCCCAGCGTCTGGCAGGCGTGCTTGGCCTCACACGACGATCCGCGGTGGTAGCCGACGATGACACGGGTAAACACATCGATAATGCTCAGGACGAAGAAATGCCGGTCCCGGCCCGCCACGTACCCGTACTTAATGTCCATCTGCCAGAGCTGACCCGCTCCGGTAATAACCCGGTTCTCCGGCAGCTTCCGGGGATGCTTAAAGCGCTTGTGACGCTGGGGCTGCAGGATCTCCAGCGCCTGACACAGCCGGTAGCTTTTCTTGTGATTGAGCTTAAGGCTGTGCTGGTTCCATAAGCACTTGGCCAGGAGCTTGTACCCGTACACGTGCTCTTCTCCAGCGACCAGTTCCAGAAGCATTTCCTGGATCTGCCCGTCGCTAATCTTCTCTCCAGACTCGGTCAGGGAATAGCCGGGTACGGGTCTTCCGCGCCCCTGAGGTACGGCCTGGGCATCCTGTGACTTGCGTTTCTTACGGTCGTAATACGTAGACTCTGCTAGCCCCACGAGACGTAGTACCAACGCTGCTTTATTCCCCTGCTTAATGAACATATCGGCTACCTCGATTTTTTCGGATAAGCAGGGGTTGGCTTTTTTAGCAGTTCACGCAAAATCTCAATCTCTAGCTCCTTTTCACCGAGGATCTTCACAGCCTTCTCGTATTTCTGCTCGACATCCAGCAGGCGTTTCAGTTCCTCCACCTGATCTTGGGGATACGGATGATCTTGTTCCCCATGGGCTTCCCGGTAATCTCTCACCCACTGATTCACCGTCGATGGGGTCACTCCATACTTTCGGGCAACCACCGCTGCCTTAATGCCAGACAACACCTCTTGCGCGGCCTTCTCTCTTGTTCCTGTTAAGTGTCCCATACCGTTCATCCTCCTCCTGTATCTAGTCTACATTTTTGTGGGGGAGGACTCCAACTTCTTTAGGGGGCTGTGGAGGAATCGCCTCAACCGCCAGTGGGCGAGCCCCACTAAGGGGAAAAATCCTCTTAAATCGGCGCAACCGCCGCAAACGGGCCCCGTCAGAGGGAAAAATCCCACTAAATCGTCTCCACCGCCTGCAAACGAGCCCCACTAAGGGGAAAAATCCCTTTAAATCGGCCCAACTGTCCGCAAGCGAGCCCCACCAAAGGGAAAAATCCCCTTAAACCGACCCAACCGACCCAACCGACCCAACTGTCCGCAAGCGAGCCCCGTCAGAGGGAAAAATCCCACTAAATCGCCTCCACCGCCTGTATACGAGCCCTATTAAGGGGAAAAATCCCCTTGAATCGCCTCCTACACCAGCCAACCACCGCCACCGAGCCCTACCAAGTGGAAAATCCCACTAATCCAGCCATTGCCCCATCCACGTGGTTGGCAGAGTCTCTTTTGGCTATCCATCATTATACTTATTGACAACCTGTATATACAGGTTTAAACTGTGTGAAGTGTTTGACCTTGTATATACAAGTTTAATGATTGGGAGAGAACCAAATTCTGGAGGTGCTTCATTTGACACAGACCCGGTATTCGGAATGGTGGCGCCGGTCCACGGTGTATCAGGTATACCCTAAGAGCTTTAAGGATACGACAGGCAACGGAACAGGAGATATTAAAGGGCTTACAGAAAAGCTGGATTACCTGCAGGAGCTTGGCATTGATATTGTCTGGCTGCAGCCGGTGTATGTCTCGCCGCAGTATGATAACGGTTACGACGTAGCTGATTATGAGGCGATTAACCCGGACTTCGGCACGATGGAGGACTTTGACGAGCTTGTGCAGGAGCTGCATCGGCGCGGTATGAAGCTGATGACTGATATTGTGGTCAATCACACCTCGGTTGAACACGAGTGGTTCAAGCAGGCGTCTTCCGGCAAGGACAACCCGTACCGTGACTATTATATCTGGAAGGACCCGGGCCCGGATGGCGGGCTGCCTAACAACTGGCAGTCGAAGTTCGGCGGTCCGGCCTGGCAGTTCGACGAAGCGTCGGGGCAGTATTTTCTTACCCTGTACGACAAAACGCAAGCAGACCTCAACTGGGAGAATGAGAAGGTACGCCGGGCAGTGAACGATATGATGCTGTTCTGGGCCAAGAAGGGTGTAGACGGCTTCCGGATGGATGTCATTAACGTCATCTCCAAGGACCAGCGCTTCCCTGATGATGACGGCAGTGTGCCGCCGGGAGACGGGCGCAAGTTCTACACTGACGGACCGCGTGTCCATGAATTCATCAAGGCGATGTACGATGAGGTGTTCGGGCCTTATGAGATGGTTACGGTCGGTGAGATGTCCTCGACGACACTTGAGCATTGCATCCGGTATTCGAGTCCTGAGGAGCGGGAGTTCTCCATGACGTTCAACTTCCATCATCTGAAGGTGGATTATCCCAACGGGCAGAAGTGGGAGCTGATGCCGTATGATTTTGAGGCGATGAAACGGCTGTTCACGCAGTGGCAGACCGGAATGCAGCAGGGCGGAGGCTGGAATGCCTTGTTCTTCAACAACCATGATCAGCCGCGGGCCATTTCCAGATTCGCCGACGATAAAGCCTACCGTGTGGAAAGCGCGAAGCTGCTGGCAACAACGCTGCATGGCATGCAGGGCACACCTTACGTCTACCAGGGCGAAGAAATCGGCATGCCGAACCCAATCTGGAAAAGCATTGAGGAGTTCCGTGACATCGAGTCACTGAATATGTACCGGATTTTGCAGGAGCAGGGTAAAAAGCCGGGCACAGCGCTCAGCATCCTACAGGAGCGTTCACGTGACAATTCCCGCACGCCGATGCAGTGGGATGACAGCCCGAATGCGGGTTTTACTAGCGGAACGCCGTGGATCAAAGTGGATGAGCGGTACCCCGATATCAATGTGCGCAAAGAGCTGGCCGATCCCGATTCCATCCTTCATCACTACCGCAGGCTGATTGCTCTGCGCAAGGAGCATGATGTGTTTGTGGAAGGGAGCTTCAGCAGACTGGATGAGGCCCATCCTGAGGTGTTCGCTTATGCCAGACAGGCAGAGGGAGCGACGCTGGTGGTTGTCTCGAACTTCAGCAGAAAAGAGATCACCTTCCGCTTCGGCGACAAGCAATGGGCAGAGCTGGGCGGGAGCGGTGAACAGCAGCTGCTGACCGGCAATACGGCAGAAGCCCCGTCTTTAGCACAGGAGCTTCCGCTTAGCCCGTATGCCTCTTACATGTGGCTGATCCGCTAATGAGAAGCATTCCGGCATCATGATAACTAAAACAGGTAAGGAGTGATCAAATGGCTATAGACCGCAAAAATGTAGAGGATATCGTCCGGGCTGTCGGGGGTAAGGAGAATATCGAGGTTGCAACGCATTGTGTAACCCGGCTGAGATTCTCGCTCTATGACGAGAGCAAGGTGGACAAGGAAGCGCTGGACCGCAATGATCTGGTCAAAGGGCAGTTCTCGACCCAGGGGCAATTTCAGATCGTAATCGGGCCGGGAACGGTCGATAATGTCTACGAAGAAATGATCAAAATCACCGGCGGTTCCCGCTCCTCCAAGGATGATGTGAAATCGGCAGCCGCCCGTAAGCAGAATCCGCTGCAGCGGGCGATCAAGACACTGGCCGATATTTTTATTCCGATTCTTCCGGCCATCGTTACCGCAGGTCTTCTGCTCGGGATTAATAATATCCTGACCGGATCGGGGATTTTCCTGTATGAGAAGTCACTGGTTGAAGCCTATCCGCAATGGAGTGATATTGCTTCTATTATCAATACCATTGCCAGCACAGCCTTCACCTTCCTGCCGGCGCTGATCGGCTGGTCCGCAGTCAAACGCTTCGGGGGCAGTCCGCTGCTCGGGATTGTACTGGGTCTGATCCTCGTACATCCGGATCTGCTGAGTGCCTACGGCTATGCTGATGCTTCTTTGAAAGGAACCGTACCTACCTGGGATTTGTTCGGCTGGCATGTAGAGAAGATCGGTTACCAGGGGCAGGTGCTGCCGGTACTGGTCTCCGCTTATATTCTGGCCGTCATTGAGAAGTTCCTGAATAAGCGGGTTCATGACTCGATTAAGCTGCTGGTCGTTGCGCCGGTAGCGCTGCTAATTACAGGGTTTCTGGCGTTTACCCTCATCGGGCCGCTTACGTTTGCTATCGGTAATGCGATTACGGACGGCCTCGTTTATATCTTCGACCACTTTGCACTGCTCGGAGGCCTGATCTACGGCGGCTTATATTCCGCTCTGGTCATCACCGGGATGCACCATACGTTCCTTGCCGTCGATGTCCAGCTGATCGGCAGTGAGGGCGGGACCTTCCTGTGGCCGATGCTGGCGCTGTCCAACATTGCCCAGGGTGCTGCTGCACTCGCGATGTTCTTCCTCGTCCGTGAGCAGAAGGCCAAGGGGCTTGCCGCAACCTCCTCTGTATCTGCCTTCCTGGGCGTAACGGAGCCGGCAATCTTCGGGGTTAATATCCGCTACCGTTATCCGTTTTTCTTCGGTCTGATCGGTTCCGGTCTGGCCGGCATGCTGCTGACACTTAACGACGTGCGTGCCTCATCCATCGGGGTAGGCGGAATTCCCGGCTTCCTGTCGATTTTCCCGAACCAGTGGGGCGTGTTCTTTATCGGGATGGCGATTGTGCTGATAGTGCCGTTTGCCGCCACTATGCTGTATGGCCGTATAGCTGTCCAGCGTGCTAACAAGAATGAGCAGGCTGAGGCTGCCCGGAGCAGCGCGGTGAGCGGAGCAGGTGAGCTCAGCAGCCGCAGCTCTGTGCAGGCCTCGCAGGAGCCGGTGAATATTCTCGAGCTGGCTGCACCGATAAGCGGAAGAGCAGTGCCGCTGGAGCAGGTACCTGATCCCGCTTTTGCCGAGAAGCAGATGGGTGAAGGGCTGGCGATTGAGCCGTCTGAAGGAAAGGTCTATGCACCATTTGATGCTACAGTCGCTCATGTTATTAAGAGCAAGCATGCGCTGATTCTTGAGCATGCCAGCGGCGTGCAGGTGCTCATTCATGTGGGAATCAATACGGTATCGCTTAAGGGCAACGGGTTTACCTCGCATCGTAATATCGGTGACAAGGTCCGGGCCGGAGAGCTGCTGCTGGAGTTCGATATGGACGCGATCCGCGCTGCCGGCCTTCCGGTCATTACGCCGATTATTATTCCTGCCGGACAGGATATGGTAGAACGGATTGAAGAGAAGACCGGACCGGCGACAGCCAAGCAGACCGGTATCCTGACTATTCATCTTAAGGGCTGAACCAGCCCGCACCGGTAAAAAGACTGCAGATGGACAGCCCTCCGGGGCTGTTTTTCTGTTACGCCTTGTCCACAATTGAAGCGGTGCTTCCGGCGGCATTGCATGATACAATATAGGACGGTGATCAACATTGAGAGAAAATATCTATCTGCAAATCTATAATGAATACAGCAGCCGGATTCATTCCGGCCAGCTTCCGGCCGGAGCCAAGCTGCCGTCCGAGAGTGAGCTTGCCGAGAGCTACGGCACCTCACGGGAGACGGTGCGCAAAGCGCTTAATCTGCTGTTCCGGGAAGGCTACATTCACAAAATTAAGGGCCGCGGCTCGTTTGTGCTGGATATGACGCGGATGGATTTTCCCGTGACCGGCCTCATTTCCTTTAAGGAAATGTCTGATACGCTGGGCGGACCTTCACGGACTCTGGTTGAAGAGACCGTTCAGGAGCCCGCTGGCCCCATGCCGGCCAGACAGCTGCAGATTCCGGAGGAGGCCCTGATCTGGAAAGTTACCCGGGCCAGAGAGATCGAAGGAGAGAGGATCATTCTGGACAAGGACTATTTCCGGGCGGATATTGTGCCTTTTCTGAGCAGGGACATTGCCGCAGGCTCCATCTATGAATATCTGGAAGGGGAGCTCGGGCTGAAGATCAGCTATGCCAAAAAGCTGATCTCCGTAGAGCCCTCGACAGAGGAGGACCACCGGCTGCTTGATCTGAAGAAATACACGCATATCGTTGTCGTACGGAACTACGTCTATCTGGAGAACACCGTGCTGTTCCAGTACACCGAATCCAGGCACCGGCTCGACAAGTTTCAGTTCGTGGATTTTGCCAGACGGGTGCAGCGGTGAATATGCAACCAAAAAAGTATCCTGAGAGCCGACAGGCCGGGATGCTTTTTTTTTATTTTCACAACCAACGAACAAGGCTTCAATCCGTGAAGCTTCTTAAAAAACCCCGCATCAAGCTTAAAAAAGCCGCATATGGTGCGCATGTTATCTGTGTTACTATTGCAAGCGTATTCATAAATAACAGCCTTGCATTTCAACACAAAAGGAGAGCGATCATGAAACCTTACCTGAAGCCATTCTTATCCGTGCTGCTGTGTATCTGTCTGCCGGTGACTTCCTTGTTCACGGGCCAGGCAGTTAATGCTGCGTCTGCGGCGGGGACAACGTTATCTTTTCCGGCGGCGCAGGATGCCTTTGTGTCCAATTTTAACGGTCAGGGCAATGCCCTGGGAACCAGCCTGAGTGCAGCTAAATTAATCTATGGAAAGTCCCGTCATGCGTATCTGAAGTTTGATTTGTCTTCCATTGATACGGACCGGTATGATACAGGCGAAATGACGATGCAGCTGAGCTTCAGAAAATCGCATGCGCCGAATGAGCTGGTGTTTACGGAAAGTGAACCGGTCCTGCGTGATACGGATCATGAATGGACGGTCACCAATGTTACGTATAACACCCGTCCGTATGATATCGCCGGCTCTCCGGCAGTCACCAGAGCAGTCACATCGGCCAGTGAAGAGAACCTTACGGTTGATCTGTCCTCCATCTTCCAAAATGCGCTAAACAACGGAAGAAAAGTGGTCAGTATTCATCTTACGACTGCAAAAGCGGAGGATAATACCGTTAGCGCCAGCGAGCTGTTTTCTTCCAGAAACACTTCCGGCTTCCCGGGACCTGCCTTGAATGTAACGCTGGGTGATCCGGTTGTGAACGACGGAAGCGACAGAACCGCATTAAATGCGCTGATTGCGCAAGCTGAGCAATTCATTGAAACCGTATACACACAGGAAAGCTGGGCGATATTTATGGCGGCGCTTCATCAGGCCAAAGCATTAAGTATAAACGCTGCAACGCAGGCAGAGGTTGACGAGGCCCTGTTAACGCTGCAGACAGCGATGGATAATCTGGCGGTTATGGAGCTGCCGTCCCAAATTAATGGTCCAGACCTGGGGGACTACTACAATAACAGCCAGACTGCGGCGATGATCCTAAAGATGAGGAACGGGGACGGGCAGTATGTAAAAGCAGACCCGGTGACGGAAAAGCTGTCGCTTACCGCTGATCCCGCCGAGGCCTCTGTGTTCGCACTGTATGTGCTTGATTATTTTGCGACGGTGGATCATGAGGAGCCCGAGGCCGGGGCGACCAGAACAGCTTATTCTATAAAGTCGCTGGATACCGGGAAATATCTGACCATCCAGAACTATTTTACGGAAAAAGAGTTCCTGGACAATACCCACCGTTATTTCAATATTATCAGCGGCGCCACGAGCGGCGTCAGTACGGACAGGACGTTCGAGATTACAGCATCGGCAGCAGTACCGGGGTGGAATGAGCGTTTTTATGTGGATCAATATACGGAATCCGGCTTCTACCGGATCTTCTCGCATTTGTCCACCATGAGGGATGACAGCAACTTCAGCCGCTTTAATGTGACAATGAACGCTAATGCCATGCAGAGCAGCGGAAGAGCCGCTGAGAACAGGGAATACCGGTTTTATTTTGAACAGGTTACGGGAAAAGACCCGCTGGAAATCAGCCGGAAGGTATCCGGAGATACTGCGGATTTATTATGGAAGCCCGTGAACGGGGATACGGACCCTGCCGGTTATAAGGTCAACGGTACAGTAACAGACGCGGTTTATTCGGATGGCCTCATGCAGGTGAAGCTGCAGGGTTTGAGCGCCGGTACTCATGCGTATACGGTTGAATATAACGGAGGCGGCTATAGCGCGAAGGCGGATATAAATGTCCGTATCTTCAGCCATCCGGGGATTCTGCTAAGCCTGCAGGACCTGGAGGACATGAAGACACATATTCAGGCCAAACAGGAACCATGGTACTCCGACTACCGCAGAATGGTGGACAGTGTGCCTTACGGAGTAGCCAGCTCCGGTTACCAGACTAAAGTATTCTCAAAGGTCGGGCGCGGAGGGGCTCCTTCGGATTCCAGCAACATCGGTTATTTTGAAAAGGGAGGCAACGCCGCGTACTTCAACGCCCTGCAGTGGGTCATTACGGGAGACGAACAATATGCGGACATGGCCGCAGGCCTGCTCGGTGAGTGGGCAAAAACGCTTAAGGTGATTGACGGCAGGGACAGAATTCTGGGAGCGGGCATCAATGCCTATAAGTATGCGAGCGCGGCGGAGATTATCCGATATTACGGCGGTGGTTACATCGGGTATAGTGATGAGGATTTTGCGGCGCTGCAGGCCATGATGCTGAATGTGGTCTATCCTGTCCTCCAGGATGCGGCGGTTCCGATGCTGGCTAACGGCAACTGGGACGCGGCTGCTATTGTCAGCATGCTGGCGATCGGTGTGCTGTGTGACAATACGGGGATTTTTGAGCGCGCGATGGGCTTTTATCAGGATATTCATACGAATGGCTCTATCTTCGCTTACGTGAACGATTCGGGGCAGACGATGGAGACCGGCCGTGATCAGGCCCATGCCCTGCTGGCACTTGGTTATATGGCGGAAATCTGCCTGATTGCCGCTAACCAGAATGAGGATTTGGCTTCCCTGTATGATAACAGGCTGGCGAAGGCTTTTGAGTATTCGGCCAAATACAATCTGTATTCGCAGGAATTGTCCGGGGTGGAGGTTCCTTTTACAGCGATGCCGAATGTGTTCGGGGATACCAGTAGAGGGTATTATGGGACAGGGTTTGACATGGAGAACAACGGGCTGAACCGGGGCGAGCTGAGACCTGTTTTCGAGCAGGGGCTGGCGCTTTACAGCAAGGCAGACGGTGTGGATATGACCTGGACGGCCCGGGCGGCGGCGGCAATGCGTCCCCAGGGCATGGTGCATTTTGACAACCTGAACTTTGGCACGCTGACCTATTACAACGGGGAGCCGCAGACTGCGGTGGCCGGGCCGTATTTTCAGATGCGGACGCGCTGGGAGCCTTTGTATCAGCGAAACTGGAGTACCGTTAACGGTCAAAAAGCTGCCGAGACCCTGAACTCGTATTATGCGGTCAACGCCGACGGTGAGCTTACTACAAGCTCGATGAAAAAGGATGCTCCGTTCTTTCAATTGGTAGCAGGCGAGGACGGCACGTATTCAATTCTGCTGCTTGAGACCAACAAGTATCTATCGGTAAAAGAAGAGAAGTCAGGGGACTACAACCTCATCAAGGCGGATGCCGCTGAGATTGGTGACAATGAAAGGTTCATCCTGCGCTCCAGCGGGGTCGGCCCGTTCTTCCTGGCTTCTCCCAAATTCGATAACCGGATTGTCTATCAGGAGCCAGCCGGAGCCGGCAGTAATGCCGTCCTGACGCTTCGCCTGGGAAATAAAACACTCTCGCAGATTACGGATATTCCGGACATTACCACCAGCGAGCGGCTAATCTTCATGTTTAACGCTGAGGATATTGCGCTGCCGGACGGCAAGCCCGTTCCAAGCCAGCCTGAGAACCCGGCAATGCCCGGCGGTGTGCAGGCAGAAGTAGCCGCTGATAACCCGAAGATTTCCCTGAACGGGATAAGCGGTACGCTGAGCAAAAATCAGAATGGCGGCTACAGCCTGCTTCTGGGCGACAGCCAAATCGGGACGGCTCTGGACGGCGGCAGCGAGCTGGTTATCAATGCGGATGGCATAGAGAACCTGACTGTTCAGTTCTCCGCAGCAGCGATGGGGACAGCACAACTTACTATTAAAAGCGGCTACGGAACGGTTACCCTTCCAAACGCTACCTTGCAGATGATGAACAAGAAGTACGGCGATCCGCTGGTGCTCCGCATCCGCAAAGGCAGCTATACCGTGGAGCTGCTGAAGGACAGCAAGCCGGTAGTGTATGCGGAGCCCAGTTATCCTCTGATCATTACGCTGCCTGTTGAGGTGACCGAAGGCCGTAATATTAACGAATATGTGGTAGTTAGAAAAGAAACCGGAAAAGACGTTATCCTGCCGCTGGCCGCAGCAGCGTGCAACAGCGTGACCTTCGCCGCTGCGGCTACGGGTACTTATGATGTTGCTTATAACGGACACGTGTTCCATGACGTGCCTTTTGCCCATTGGGCGGCGCAGGATGTAGCCTTTGTGTCAGCGCGCGGGTTATTCGCAGGGACTGGTAAGGAGCTGTTCGACCCCCGGACGCCGATGACCCGGGCGATGTTCACCCGGGTGCTGGCTAATCTGGAGGGAGTGGACCTTGGCAGCTATGCAGCACCGGTATTCACGGATGTGCCAGCCGGGAAATGGTATGCCTCTGCGGTAGCCTGGGCCGCCCAAAGCGGCATCGTTAACGGAACGGGGCAGGGCCTGTTCAGCCCGGATGCTGTGATTACACGTGAGCAGATGGCTGTAATGCTGTATAACTATACAGCAACCAAGGGCTATAAGCCGCGTGCCATTACGTCGCCGGACTTCACCGATGCCGGAAGCGTGAGTGCGTGGGCGCAGGAAGCGGTAGAGGCTTTGGCAGCAGCAGGTATTCTGAGCGGCCAGCCGGGCGATTACGCTGATCCGCAGGGAGAAACGAGCCGGGCGGAAGCGGCCGCGGTCTTTGCCCGGCTGATCCAGGCGTGGGGAGCGGAGGCTCTTTAAGCCGCTGGTTGAAATGAAAGATGGTTGTTAGTAGAAGAGTAGCCTGCAGACGGGGTCTGCAGGCTACTCTTCTTTTGACATAGATTAATTTTAGTGTGACGTAAATAATGCAATACCAACCTAGTCCATGTGTGCGACGGCGCTGATTTCGATCAGCTGCTCAGGAGAAGCCAGGTATGTCACGCCGATACAGCTGCCGGCTGGCCGGTGTTGTCCCATGTACTCCTTGAAGAGAGGGATGCATAACTCGATATGCTCTTGCGCATTTGTCAGATAGATTTCCACATAAGCAAGGTTCGACTTCGTAATTCCAAATTGTTCTAGTACGCGATCGAGATTCTTCAGTGTCTGCAGAGTCTGTGCCTCGATATCGTTTTCGCCAACGAACACGCCTTCCGTATCATGGGAGAATTGTCCCGAAATATAGAGGGTTCCGTTGACGCTGTAGCCTTGGGAGATGCCGTGATCCCAAAGATCGTGATTGTACGTTTTGACAGTAGCCATATTGTTTTCTCCTTTAATTCAAAGTAAAGCTAGTATAAAATGAATACGAACATAAATATAGTACGCACTTTATTGATAGTTACTATCGGAAAGGATAGTGTGAATATGAGTATGGCTGAATATAAGGGTAAAGTTAAAAATATTCAGGATACACCTTTTGGTTATACATTGTCAGTTATTGGCGGTAAGTGGAAAATGGTTATTATGTATCTCTTAGCAGAAAACCAACCAGTTCGCTTTAATGATCTAAAAAGACAGATCGGAGCGATTACATTCAAAACATTGAGCTCCCAACTTAAAGAATTGGAAGCGGACGGTATGGTTATACGGAATGAGTATCCTCAAGTCCCTCCTAAAGTCGAGTACAGTCTTACAGATAAGGCGGAAACACTCCTGCCTGTTTTAGAAGGACTTTGTGAATGGGGAGTAAAAAATCAACCCTAATGATATCAGCAACTCAATGAACTGGAAACGTTAGCTCAATAATACCAAGAAAGCAGCCGATCAAAGTGATCGGCTGCTTTTGTTCAGCTAATGGGGCAGGCTAGTTCCAATCGTTCTAAAAACTAAATGACTGTCCCCGGTTAAATATCGAGGAACGGTCCAGCTAAAATTATGTCTTTGTAATCACGGACTGTAAGGTTAGTCATTTTAGTTTCTGACGCGCCCACTCCGTCATGGTGGTGCCAGGACGCCCCAAAACCGTTAAGACGTCATCACGAACAACAGTTTGAGCAGTCATTTGACCTGCCGCCGCTAATTTCATCGTAATGACTGCGCTCTCCATGTAGGCACGTTCGGGAACTGTTGAAATCTGAGCAACATACGCTTCCAGGCTTGCAGGATCGAGTGTAATACATTTGATCTCTTTCCCTGAGGCTTCAGTTAGAATGTTAGCGACCTCTGGACCCGTTAGTACTTCCGTGCTCAACCAGTAATTGGCATCACCATGTTTCTCAGGACCCTCTCGCAACACGGTAGCAGCGACAGCAGCAATATCTGCTGCAAATACCCATCCTTGCGGCATGTCTCTCCAGTTAACTGTGAAAGAACCCGTTTCCGTTAGATTAGCGAAGACCGTGTCCGTAATGACATTAGGATGCAAATGCGTCCAAGCAATTTTACTTGCTTCGATATACGTTTCTATAAGGTCATGCCAGATAAAATGGGGGATAATATCACGACGTGAGGTGAAGACACCTAGATGAACGATGTGACTTATGCCTGCATCTACCGCTGCGTCGACCAGTTGTTTACTTTGGATCAGCATATCAGCCGTGTAACCAGTTAGTAAAAATACCCGATCGACGCCTGCTAATGCTGAAGCGAAGGTTGTCGGCTCATTAAGGTCAAGTACAACGGCTTCACGGCCCTCCGTTTGCCACTTCTCAGCAATTTCCTGACGACTTGTCGCCAGACGAAGTATAATGCCCTCGCCGTTTTTATCGAATTCTTTGACTACTTTTGAACCTACAGTGCCGGACGCACCGATAATCAATACTCTTGGTTTTGTCATATAGAAGTTCCTCCAGAAGTTATATATATGGAACGGTGTAGTTCCGTAATGAAATAATAACAGATGCAATTATAGAACGCAACAGTACCGAATTGTTGGGGTGAAAATTGTATGATATTATAAGTCAAGGAAGGTGGCTAAGGTTGTATGTCAAATGATAAACAGCACGAAACAGAAGAAAAAAGAGGGCGCCCTATAGATTTGTCACGGAACAAAGTAATTCTTGAAACAACTTTAGATTTGCTAGCAGAAAACGGATATGATTCATTAACAATAGAGGCGGTTGCAATAAAGGCTAAAGTGGGGAAGGGTACGATTTATAGGCGTTGGTCTTCAAAAATGGAGCTTGTAATTGACGCCGCCACTGTGATGAGTCCTCTCGAAATATCACTAATGAAATTGAATACAAATCAAGAATTACGTGGACAATTGATTGACCTGCTTTCTGTTATATTTCTGCAAGATAATATGAAATACCAGAAAGCCATGAATGCAATTTGTAATGCTGTTAATGAACAATTAGACAAAGGTATGCGTGAGGCTTTTTACAAGCGTTATAGAAACGTTATTCAATCGATTCTCGAACCTTATGTAAAAGAACATCGTATTGCTGACGACGATTTAGAGCTAATTACAGATATTGGACCCGCCTTAGCCATGTATAACTATAGAAACCAGACTACCAGTGTTCATTATGTTGAACGAATTGTTGATAAAATAATACTGCCGATAGTATTAAAACAAGTGTAAGTGATGGAATTACGCTTTGTGATTCATTTGTGATTCAAAGGAAAGAAAGTCATAGTTCAATAATACCAAGAAAGCAGCCGATCACATTGATCGGCTGCTTTTATTCAGTTGCCATTTACCGCTTCTATTATTCTGTAGCAGATCGTTGCCATTTCTGCAGCGGATTGCCGGCCACCGCCTCTAATCCAATTCGCAGCTACACTGTAAATAGCGCCGCTCCAAAAGTAAGCAGCGTAATGGGTAAGCAAGGTTTCTTCGTTGGATCTATTTAACTGTACGGCTTGCATATCGTTAAGAATAGTATCTGCCATATTGACTTTCAGAATAATTTGTAAGCACTCCAAATGTTGCTCTAAGGTTTGGAATAACGCCAGCCAATATTCATAGGAGTTTCGGATGGGATGATGCAGATTCATTGCAGCCACGATTTTATCTGCAATTTCCTTCATGGTGCTCTGTAGAATATCTTCTTTGGAGTTGTAGTTCCGGTAGTAAGCTGTGCGGGACACTCCCGCCCGTTTGACGATAGCTGTAATCGTTATATCCTCAAAAGCCTGATCGTTCATTAGCAGCACCAAAGCAGCCTCAATACTTGATCTAGTGATTCGGTTAGATTCCTCATTTGACAGCCTGAGCCCTTCCAGACGCTGAAACTCTGTAACTTCCTTCGCAGACATTACAGCACCCCCCTATATGTTTAGTCCGTTCTATCATCCATTGACCCTGTTTGATGCGGTGTTACAATTGTAATGTCGGTTCGAATTTATGTTATAAATTGAATTTTGTCAATTGGATTTTGAGAGGAGAAATAAGATGAAAGCACTAATTCTTGAAAAACCCGGGGAACTAGAGAGCCTTACTGTGGTTACAAACAGGGAGATGCCAGAGCCCAAAGATAATGAGATCAGAGTAAAGGTCATTGCAGCAGGATTGAACCCTTCGGATTACCAAGTGGCAGAGCACGCTGGTCTGGAATCGGAGAAAAAACGCGTTTTAGGATTAGAAGTTGCGGGAATTGTAGATGCCGTTGGCAGCAGCGTGAATAATTTTAAAATGGGAGACCGCGTATACTATCTCCGCAGCATTAATAATCTTGACGGAGGATTTGCGGAATACTCTGTGACTACAGCTCACACAGCAAGTAAACTTCCCGATGAGGTACCATTTGAACAGGCAGCAGTTGTTCCGGCTGCAGGATATACAGCTTATCAGGCGATAATGCAGAAACTTAATCCGCAGTCTGGTGGGACGATATTGATTCATGGCGGCGCAGGTGGAGTAGGAGGATATGCAATTCAATTAGCTAAAATTTGCGGATTAAAAGTGGTTACTACCTGCTTAGGAAAGGATATCGGCTATGTGTGCACTCTCGGGGCGGATGAGGCGATTGATTTTACTAAAGGAAGTGTATATGAAGAAGTTTCGGATCTGACCAATGGCCGGGGTGTCGATTACGTTTTAAATACGATCAGTCCCGATAGTGCAACAAAAGACCTTGAGATTCTTGCCTTCGGCGGCGAAATGGTGGTAACGGCCGGATTTCCGGATTTTAGCCAGATTCGTTTTTATGACAAAGGGATGTCTTTACACGAGATCGCTCTTGGTGCTGCTCATACACAAGGAGACTTTAATGCACAATCTAATCTTGCGCGAATCGGAGATCATTTTGGGAGCTTGATTGCAGCAGGAACAATCATCCCTCCACAAATCACAACGATAACTATGGAAGAAATTCCCGCCTATTTAAAAAAACTAAAAGAAGGTAAGATCACCGGCAAAGTTGCAGCCTATATCAATGGGTAAACGGGGAAAGTAAAGAGGAGCTTGCTGATAAAATAGCATCATTTGTGCTTGGCGGGGTCCGGGCTTCTGGTGAGGTTCGTTAAATAAAGAAGCCTGCAGACGTGGTCTGCAGGCTCTTTTCTCTATGGGGGACGGCGGTGATGCCGTCCTTATTGTTATTTCTGGTGCCCATGCACGCCATTCTCGGCATTAAGTTTGGCGATCAGCTTGTCGCCCTCAACGTCGAGGTTCGGCAGCAGGCGGTCCAGCCATTTCGGCAGCCACCAGGCTTTGTCGCCGAATACGGCCATAACGGCCGGAACGAGCGTCATCCGGATGATGAAGGCATCGATCAGGATACCGAAGGCCAGGGCAAAGCCGATCTGCTTGATCATCGCATCAGGTGCGAAGATAAATCCGGCAAAGACGGATACCATGATAATCCCGGCAGCAAGCACGACACGGCTGGCCAGATCGTAGCCGTGCACGATGCTGTCATTGCCGCGGCGCCCGTGAACGTAGGCCTCGCGCATCGAGCTGACCAGGAACACCTGGTAATCCATCGCCAGACCATACAGGATACCTGTCACCAGAATCGGCATGAAGCTGAGCAGCGGCCCGCCGGTATCAAAACCGAACAGGGAGTGCAGCCAGCCCCACTGATAAACGGCGGTAGTCACACCGAAGGTAGCAAGGATACTGAGGATGAAGCCGACTGTTGCTTTGATTGGTACAATAATGGACCGGAACACGAGCAGCAGAATAATCAGGGAAAGAACAACAATGATACCGATGTAAATAGGGAAAGCATCGGACAGCTTGGATGACATATCGATGTTAATGGCTGTAAAGCCGGTTACGCCAAGGGTGATATCGTTATCGGATGCGAGACTGTAGGCTGGATCGCGCAGATCCTGTACCAGATCTCTTGTTTCTGTATCGGTCGGCCCGGTTTTTGGAATCAGGCTGATAATGGCAATATCGCCCGTTTCGTTAACTCCCATCGGGGACACCAGGGTTACGTTATCATGCATTTGCAGCTCCTGAGTCAGCTTGCCCAGGGTCTCCATCGAGATTTTGCCGGACGGATTATTAGGCTGTGCGACCAGCAGCAGCGGGCCATTGAAGCCTTCGCCGAAGCCCTTCGAAATAACGTCATAGCTCTGGCGGGCTGGAGTATCCAGGTTCGCCGAGGCGCCGGACGGAATGCCGAGCTCCATTTTGGTTACCGGAATCGCAGCGGTTCCGAGTACAAGCACGACCAGAACAATGATCGGCCAGCGGAATTTCACTGTAGCGTTAGCCCAGCGGTGCGAGAAGCCGTGGTTTTGCTTGCCTTTGGAAGTCCTACTCTTCTCGCGGGCTTTGGCTGTGCAGATTTTTTCTCCGACCAGACCGAGCAGCGCAGGCAGCAGGGTCAGTGCGAGCAGCACGTTGATCAGTACGCTGACAGCGGCAACGAGCGCCATGGTGGACAGGAATTCCATACCGATAACCAGCATTCCGCACAGGGCAATAATAACAGTTAATCCGGCAAAAAATACAGCGCTGCCGGCAGTGCCGACAGCCCGGCTGGCTGCTTCACGCGCATTCAGCTTCTCATCGAGAATCAGGCGGCGCTGGCGGTTGACGATGAACAGGGAGTAGTCGATACCGACAGCCAGACCGATCATTACGGCGAGGATCGGCGTAATGTCATTCATCTGGATTACACTGCCGAGGGCAAATGCGCCGCCGACACTGATTCCAACCCCGAGAAGCGCGGTAATCAGCGGCAGCCCGGCTGCTACAACCGAGCCGAGGGTAATGAACAGTACCACTGCAGCCACTGCAACCCCGATGGCTTCAGTGGAGCCGATGGAAGGCGTGCTCTTCAGCGAGTCACTCGGAATCGCTGTGATGCCGGAGCCGGCCTGCTCGACTTCAGTTACAGCCGAGATCACGTTATCCGGCACTTCCGAAGGCAGCGAGGTCTGCTGCACGATGAACTGGAACTGGAACAGGGCGATGTTGCCGTCGGAGGATAGCATAACGCCGGGAACCATGGCGCCGTCCACGATCAGCGGGCCGTAAGGAGCGGCAGATGCAGCTTGCGCGGCGGCAGCAGCCTGGGCCGCTGCGGCTTGAGCAGCAGCATCGTCCTGGCCTGCGGCGGCGGACGGGTCAGCGGCAGCGCCTTGGCCTGCGGCAGCGGATGGATCAGCGCCTGCGGCTTGAGCGGCAGCAGCTGCTTGGGCAGCCAGATCAGCCGGATTAATGATGTATTCCATGCTGTATACATCATTAATCGCCTTCAGGAGCAGGGCAGCCCGCTCAGGCGTGTCGAGACGCTCGCCTTCCGGTGCGGTGAAGGCGACGCTGGCCTGGCCGCCGGCGGCAGCCGGAAGCTCTTCGGCCAGCATATCCAGCACCTTTTGCGATTCGGTGCCTTCAATTTTCATTTCGGAGCTGGACTGGATGCCGTTGACGCCGAGCAGGGCGCCGATTACACCAAGAATGACGATCCAGGTTCCGAGGAAATACCAGGGCTTGGAATAAGCCGATTTCCCCAATCGGTACAGAAATGTAGACATGTAATGGTTTCTCCTTTTTGTCTCTGGTTTAAAAGCCGTTGCGTAAGTAATCGAACATGGAATTCAAATATTGATCAAAAGATACGGAGCCGGGCCGGTCCTCCTGCGATTCACCCGGCAGCAGCACATTGAGCCGTCCGTCGAGTATAGGTACAAATGCTCCGTAGACTGCACCGGCCAGCAGATGCGTGTACCCGTCGGAATAACGGCCGTGGGTGAACCGTTCGAGTACTTCCTGGGCTGCCATCTGCAGCCGGCGGAACACGCTGAGGATATACGGCTCCAGTGACGGATACTGGTTAGCCAGTGATGCGAACTGCCGCAATCTGCGCAGAAATTCTGAAGTAAACTGCAGCTTGAGCAGACTGTACAGGGCATCCAGCGGTGTCGCATCCGGCGCCAGATGCGCTAACAGATCATTTTCATCCTCACTAGTCGCCCGGGTCATGAAATACTCTGCCACCGCTTCTTCCTTGCAGGAAAAATAATTGGCAAAGGTCCGCCGGGAGACACCCGCCTGCCGGACAACATCGTCAACAATGAAGCCGTCCATGCCATGTACCAGGGCAAGCTCAAAGGCCGCTACAGACAAAGCATAAGCGGTCGCTTCCTTTTTCTGGTCACGCAGTGTCAGCTTGGGGTTCAACACGTTCTCCTCCTTTCTTGAACGGATTAATAAATACTTTAAATTCTAAAGTTTATTAAAGCATATTTTTGCCCAAAGTGCAAAAATGCTCAATGGGCAAGCAGTTTGACGCTGGGTAAGTAACTATATACTCTTGTTAGAGGAAGTGGGACTTTGGGTGAAGAGAGTATTGAAGCTCTAGCTGAAAGTATATGTTCTATGCTTTGGGCGGAGAATGTGTGCTGTGGTTATTTATCCGCAGTGACGGGGTAGCGCGATGGAATGAACGCCGGGGAGCCGGGTGGGTGAACAAGGTGAAGCCGCTGGATTGGCTGAATCGGCCAGATGCGCAAAATGAAGGGCACAAATGCCTTTGTTTTGGGCCGATCCGGCCAAATCGCCTGAATGAAAGGCATAAATGCCCTTGAATTGGGCCGATCCGGCCAAATCGCCGAAATGAAGGGCATAAATGCCTTTGAATCCGGCCGATCCGGCCAAATGCGCAAAATGAAGGGCACAAATGCCTTTGTTTTGGGCCGATCCGGCCAAATGCGCGAAATGAAGGGCACAAATGCCCTTGATTCAGGCCGCCCCGGCCAGATGTCAGAAATGAAAGGCATAAATGCCTTTGAATCCGGCCGATCCGGCCAAATGCGCAAAATGAAAGGCACAAATGCCTTTGATTTGGGCCGATCCGGCCAAATGTGCGAAATGAAAGGCATAAATGCCTTTGATTTGGGCCGATCCGGCCAAATGCGCAAAATGAAGGGCACAAATGCCTTTGTTTTGGGCCGATCCGGCCAAATGCGCAAAATGAAGGGCACAAATGCCTTTGTTTGGGGCCGATCCGGCCAAATCGCCGAAATGAAGGGCACAAATGCCCTTGATTCAGGCGGCCCCGGCCCTAGATCCCGGCCCCGCCAACGCCGCGCCTGTTACTCCCAACTGATCGCTAACGAACACGCAGCACACAGCTACACTCTCAGGCGGGTCAGCACGGCCACGGGATACCGCCGGAAAATTCTGCTACAATGTGTTCATTGGAAGATAATCCGAAGGAGGATATACAGATGAAGGCTCTGTTACTGCTGGAAAAAGGAAAATGGAATGAGATGAAGGTAAGTGAAATCAGCGCACCGGAGCCGGGGGCCGGCGAGGTACTGGTAGAGGTGCATGCAGCCGGGCTCAACCCGGTTGATTATAAAGTTGCCACCGGCGGTAATCCGAAGTGGACCTATCCGCATGTGCTGGGGCTGGATGTCGCCGGAATCATCGCCGCAGTGGGCGAAGGTGTGGAGCAATGGAAGGCTGGCGACCGGGTTTTATATCACGGGGACCTTACCCGTACAGGCGGGTTCGCGGAATATGCCCTGGCTAAGGCCAGCACGCTCTCGCGGATACCGGATATTGTAGATTTCACGGATGCCGCCGCGCTCCCGACGGCTGGTTACACAGCTTATCAGGCAGTGCACGGCAAGCTGCCGCTTGCCCAGCTGAACACGCTGCTGATTCACGGCGGCGCGGGGGGCGTCGGCGGATTTGCGGTCCAACTGGCGAAGCTGGCGGGGAAGCGGGTCATCTCCACCGCATCGAGCCACAACCATGACTATATAAAAAAACTGGGAGCAGACCATGTCATTGATTACCGGGAGGCAGATGTAGCTGCCGAGGTGCTCCGCCTGACAGACGGAAGAGGCGTGGATGCGGTAATTGATTCGATCAGCAGACAGAGCGCAACACAGGCGCTGGAGCTGATTGCCTTTTTCGGGCACGTGGTGCATATTGCCGGGGCGCCGGATTATGCGTCGGTGAAGCCGTTCACCAAAGCTTTTTCGGTCCACGAGGTTGCGCTTGGCGCTGCACATCAGTCCGGCGATCCGGAGGCACTGCGGCAATTGTCCGTCATCGGAGACGAGATGCTCTCGCTGCTCGCTGCAGGGCAAATATCCTCTTTGCTGGAGGAGGTCATCCCACTGGAGCAGGTTCCGGCTGCTTTGGAACGCCTGTCTGAACGGCATATCCGGGGCAAAATCGTGGCGAAGCTGAAATAGGACGGTAAGTGTCAGCTCATTCAGGTTTCCTCTGAAATTACAGCTATACATGCGGGAAGGCACTACACTTGCATTTATCTGAATGTGGTTATGCCTCAATTTGCTTGTATCCGATTGAGTAGTATCTAAATTAAGTGGAAAATCTCTACCTAATCCTATAATAATCGCCTCTATCAGGAAACTAGTTGGAAAAAAGTAACCTAAATCCAGGCCAAATAACTCGAAAGCTAACAATCGCCCAAAATAAGTAACTTTTTTCCAACTAATAGTCGCAAATCCCTAAAAACTCAAGAATTAAGTGTCGAAAATCCAACTAAACTGGTTTAAACCAGCACCAGCACCAGAACCAGCACCAGCACCAGCACCAGCACCAGCACCAAAAAGCGTACAGCTGGCGACACTAGCCAGAAGAAGCAGGAGGACTCCGAAATAAAAGAGTACCTGAAAGGGGATATCCGGAAGCTTTTGAACTTGAGTAGATTGAGGAGATGCCTTCTCCAACTGTGGAGGGGGCTTTTTTGTCATCCTAATTGACAATTCGCAACATAGTGTATACATTTGTATACATGAGCGATTGTAAAAGGAGTGACTTAAATATGAAAGAACAATGGGAACACGGCGGGCATGGTGACCGTAACTGTGAAGGCCGGCATAAAAGCAGGCATCATGACGGAGCCAAGACGTTCCGCCGCGGGCGGGCGCTGGAATTTTTGAATGTGCTTGAGGTAAAAAGAGCAACGCTGAAGCAACAGGTGGAAGCGCCCGAGTATCAGGAGATCAAGCAGGTGCTGCTCGGTGAGCTTAAGGCTATTGAAATGGTGATTGATGAGTATACCCGGCATTTTGAGCTGCGCCGCAGGGAAGCGGATGAGTCTCAGACGGCAGAAGGGGATTCATAATGTGGGAATTAAGACGTTATTTGAAGCCGTATGTAAAATTTATGATTTTGGCCCCGATGTTCATGATGATGGAGGTCTTTTTTGACCTGCTTCAGCCTACACTGGCTGCGCATATCGTTGACAACGGGATTGTCAGCCGCGACTTTAGCGTTATTGAGCGGACCGGGTTTCTGATGCTGGGCGTTGCTCTGCTGGGGCTGGTTACCGGCGTGCTGTGCAACTTTTTTGCCAGCCGGGCCTCGCAGAACTTTGGCGCTGACATCCGTGAAGCGCTGTTCACGAAGGTGCAGACCTTTTCCTTTGAAAATGTCGATGCGTTCAAGTCCGGCTCGCTGATGACCCGGATGACCAGCGATGTCGTGCAGGTGCAGAATCTGGTGCAGATGGGCCTGCAGGGTCTTGTCCGTGCGCCCAGCCTGCTGGTCGGCAGCGTGGTTATGGCGCTGATTATCAACCGTCAGCTCGGGCTCATTCTGCTGGGTACGCTGATTGTCCTGATTGCTGTAGTAGCGCTGCTGATCCGTTTTTCGACTCCGATTTTCTCTGCAGTACAGGGGAAGCTGGATGCCGTAAATACGCGGATTCAAGAGAATCTGGCCGGAATTCGGGTCGTCAAGGCCTTTGTCCGGACCGGCTATGAAACAGGGCGGTTCCGTGAGGTCAACGGGGATTATACCCGGGTCTCGATCCGGGCAGCCCGCTTTATCGCGCTGAATTCGCCGATCGTCACGCTGATCATGAACGCATGCCTTGTAACCGTGCTGCTGTACGGGGGTAACAAGGTATCGTTCGGCTCGGTTAAGGCAGGCGATCTGGTAGCTTTTGTAAACTATGTAGTCCAGGTATTATCCTCCCTGCTCATGGTCAGCAGTCTGCTGATGAACGTGTCGCAGGCCAAGGTGTCGGCTGACCGTATTCAGGAGGTGCTTGCTGCCCAGCCGCATATCCGCGATGCCGAAGCTAAAGGCAGCTTGTCTCTGCCGGGCCGCAAGGTCAAGCTGGAGAACGTATCGTTCTCCTATAACGGCTCTTCCGATCCGAAGGATCTGGTGCTGCAGGGGATTAATATCGAAGCTGAGCGCGGCGAGACCGTGGCGATAATCGGGGCAACCGGCTCCGGCAAAACCACGCTCGTCCAGCTGATTCCCCGGCTGTATGACGTTACGTCAGGCTCCATTCAGCTGGACGGACAGGACATCCGTGAGCTTCCGCTGCTGGAGCTGCGGCGGCGGATCGGAATGATCCTGCAGGAATCGTTCCTGTTCACCGGCACGATCCGCGAGAATATCGCCTTCGGCAAGCCCGGCGCAGAGCAGGCCGAGGTGGAAGCGGCCTCGCGAATGGCCCAGGCGCATGATTTTATCAGCAGGCTGCCGGAAGGCTATGATACCAAGCTTGGCCAGAAGGGCGTCAACCTGTCCGGCGGGCAAAAGCAGCGGCTGTCCATTGCCCGGGCGCTGCTCGTGAAGCCGCCCGTGCTGATCATGGACGACAGCATGAGCGCTCTCGATGCCCGGACAGAGCGGCAGCTGCGGGGTGCACTCAAGGATATTACGGCAGAGGCCGTGACCTTCCTGATCGCCCAGAAAATATCGTCCGTTACGGAAGCGGACACGATCATTGTACTCGATGACGGGGAGATCGCAGGCAGCGGCTCCCATGAGGAATTAATGCAAAGCTGCAAGGTATATCAGGAGATCTACCGGTCACAGTTCGGCTCAGAGGAGGTGCCTTATGTCAATGAACCAGCCATCCAGTCATTCTAATCAGGGCAAAACGCCGCAAAAGTTCGACCAGATGGGCTTCCGCCAGGGTCCGGGACATATGCACGGAGGCGTACCCAAAGTAAGATCCAAGGATACCTTCGGCACACTCCGGCGGATATGGGGCTACCTGAAGCAGGAGCGCCAGGCGCTCACCTGGGTTATTGTGTGTACCGTACTGATTACTGCTCTTTCGCTTGCGGGTCCCTATCTGATCGGTAAGCTGTTCGATAATTATATTGTGCCCGGCCGGTTTGAGGGGATGTTCCGGATGGGGATGATCCTCCTTGGGGTATATGCCCTGGGCGCGTTCTTCACCTGGGTTCAGCAATATACAGCCTCCAGCCTGTCCCAGAATACGGTCCGCAATATGCGGCAGGATCTGTTCGAGCAGTATCAGCGGCTGCCTGTATCGTTCTTCGACCAGCGCACCCACGGTGAGCTGATGAGCCGGGCTGTCAACGATATTGCCAACGTCTCCAATACCCTGAATCAGACGGTTGTCCAGCTGATTGCAAGTGTCCTGATGTTGGCCGGATGTCTGGTTATGATGCTCAGTCTAAGTGTATGGATGACGCTGATTACCATTCTGACCGTTCCGCTTATTACATTTATTATTAAAAAAATATCCGTCCATACCCGCCGCTACTTCTCGGAGCAGCAGCAGCATCTCGGCGAGGTGAACGGCTTCGTCCAGGAAAATATCTCCGGCCTCAAGGTCGTCAAGGTATTCGGCCGGGAGGAAGAGGCAGTCCGCCAATTCCGGCAGATCAATGAACGGCTGCGTGCCGTCGGGGTGAAGGCGCAGACCCTCTCCGGCTCCATGGGCCCGATGATGAACTCGATGCGCAATCTGACCTTCCTTGTTATCGCGGTGTCGGGCGGTATTTTTGCTTATCATGAAATGATCACGATCGGTATTATTGTCAGCTTCCTCAATTATTCCAACCAGTTCAGCCAGCCGCTCAACCAGCTCGCTAACCAGTACAATCTGTTCCAGTCGGCGGTTGCCGGGGCGGAGCGCGTGTTTGAGGTGCTGGATCTGGAGCCCGAAATGTCCGGGGAGCAGGAAGATACAGCAACCCGGCGGATCAGAGGCGAGGTGGTATTCGAGCAGGTGGGCTTCGGCTATAAGCCGGAGGTACCTGTGCTGAAAAGCCTCTCCCTGCACGCCGAGCCCGGCCAGATGCTGGCGCTTGTCGGTCCGACCGGGGCAGGCAAAACCACCATTATCAACCTGCTGACCCGCTTCTATGAAATCCAGTGCGGCCGGATTCTGATTGACGGTGAGAATATCCGTGATCTGGATAAGCAGACGCTCAGGTCACAGATCGGCCTTGTGCTGCAGGATGCTTACGTTTTCTCGGGGACGATCCGGGACAACATCCGGTACGGGCGGATGGAAGCTACGGATCGGGAGGTTGAGGAAGCGGCCAAGCTCGCCAATGCCGATGTCTTCATCCGGAAGCTGCCGAACGGCTACGATACGTATCTGGGTGCCGAAGGCGGCAACCTGAGCCAGGGGCAGCGGCAGCTGCTGACCATCGCCCGTGCTGTGCTGTCCAATCCGTCGATTCTGATTCTCGATGAGGCGACCAGTAACGTGGATACGCGGACAGAGCTGCACATTCAGGAGGCGATGCGGAAGCTGATGCAGGGCCGGACCAGCTTTGTCATTGCCCACCGGCTGAGCACGATCCGTGAGGCCGACGCCATTCTGGTGATCCAGGACGGACAGATCAGCGAGCGCGGAACCCATGAGGAGCTGATGGACCGCCAGGGCTTCTATTATGAAATGTACCAGAACCAGTTTGTGTCGGGGACGGCAAGCTAAAGACAGCTCTATAGAGAGCAGCCATTCTTCTTCAGGGAGGAGGGCTGCTCTTTTTTACATATGTCCGATCTCAACCGGCCGCCTAGCAAAAAAACAAGATTTCTGGTAAATTTGCAGGCCGTTACAGACCGGAGCTAATTAATGTGCTTATGCATAAATAAATTGTAGTACACTAGAATTGCTATACAAGCGCTTACATGAATCACTTGAAATCCCTCGATTAAGGAGAACATTCCGATGCGGATGCTAATTGCAGATGATGATGATTATACAAGAGAAGGGCTGATTGATGCGGTGGAATGGAGCCAGTACGGCATTGAACAGATTATCGAAGCGAGAGACGGGGCACAGGCGCTGCGGCTGGCTGCACAGCATAAGCCGGAAATCGTGCTGACGGATATACGGATGCCGAAGCTGAACGGAATTGCTTTTGCCGAAAAGCTGGGGGAGCAGTGTCCGGACTGCAAGCTGCTGTTCATGAGCGGGTATCTGGATGTGGAATATCTGAAAAGCGCCATCCGGCTGGCCGCAGTCGATTATATAGAGAAGCCGATCAAAATTCCTGACCTGAAGGAGGCCATCTCCAAAACAATCGAGTCTGTGAAGAAGAGCAGGCGGCTGACCGATGAGCTTAGCATCAAAAAAAACCTGCAGCAGCAAAAGCTGGCACAGCTGCTCATTGAAAGTACAGCCGGCCGCGAAGCGGTCCTGAAGCAAGGTGAGGAGGCCGGATTTCCGGTGAACGCCGGATATGTATGTGTGATTGTGTCTAGTAGCGGGCAGTCAGGCGGTGAGCCGGAGCTGCTGGAGGAGCTGCATGCCTTCTGGCACAGGCAGGGGGTGCAGGCCGTCGGTAACGTTACCGGCAAAGGAGAGCTGGTATTCGTGCTTCCGCTTAACCGGGTGAAGCTGGAACGGACCCATGCGCTGGCAAAGCAGCTGCTCTTAACCCATGACAGCCTCCGCATTGCAACGGGCAGCAGGGTGCCGGATATTTTTGAGGTAAGCCAGAGCTATATGCATGCCCGTACAGCGCTTAACTGCTTTTTCTATGAGCCGGAGGCCCGTTTCAGTCCTTATGCGGAACCAGAGAGTACGTCAGCAGGGATCAGCCCGCAGCTGTTTGTGGACTTCTATATGCTGATGAAAAGCCAGCCGCGTGAGCTGACCGGATGGATTGAAGCGCTATGTGACCGTCTGATGTCGGAGGAGCGTCCTCCGCGTGAGCAGGTCTATTCGTTATTCTCCTCTATGGGCAAGGCGATGCTGCAGGAGAAAGGGGCACTGCTCGCCGGAATGGACGGAGTCTATGAGATGAAGGACATCGACACCCGGATATCCGCGTTCTATACATTATCGGAGCTCAAGGAATATATGTTGGCCATATGTAGCAGCTATTGTGCCGAAAAAGCCAAGGAAGCCGAGTACTCGCATACGGTAATCAGCGTGATGGATTATGTAGCTGCCCATGTCAGCAAGGCGGAGCTGGATCTGCCGGAAATCGGCCAGCATATGTTTATGTCCTCCGCTCATCTGAATGTGCTGTTCAAGCAGGAGACAGGGATGACGATTACCCAGTACATCAGGGAGTACCGGATTGAGCTGGCCAAGAAGCTGATCATGAATGAGCATTATAAAATGAACGCAATCTCGGAGCTGTGCGGCTTTGCCAGTCCGAGCTATTTTGCCAAGGTATTCAGGCTCTGCACCTCCGTTACGCCGGTTGAATACAGAAAGCTCAAGCTGCGATGAGGATCACTGTCCCGTTCCGCAATCTATCCATACGCAAAAAGCTGATGTTGCTGTTCGTCATGGTCGGGATTATCCCGCTGATCATTACCTTTTTTGTATCCCAGCATGAAATCCGCAAATACGCGCTGGACCGGCAAAGCTATGCCAACAATCAGACGTATGAGCAGACTTTGTCCGTGCTGACCAGCCGGATGTCGCATATTGAAGAGATTTCCTCCATGATTGTGGTCAATAAAAAGATTACGTCCATCTTCTCGCTGAAGCCCGAGCGACTTGAAATCTGGCAGCAGCTCTCGATGTTCGAGGAGATTACCTCCTATACGCAAATTCTGGAGTCAGACTCGCAGTTTAACAACATTATGTATTTCATCAACGACGGATTTGTAACCGCCGGCAAAACCTCACTGTACCGGCCGCTCAGCCAGGTTCAGGGGCAAAAGTGGACGGAATCCTTTCTGGCTGCTAAAGGAAGGTCCGCCTGGCTGATTTTCGAGGACAAATTCAACTTTCTGACCCCGAAGAAGTATCTGACGCTGGGCCGGGCATTGTGGAATGAGAATGATTATATGGAATCCGTCGGCTTCGTGATGATCAATATTGACCTGGAGGAGATCACCGGAGCGCTGCGGCAGTCGGTACCCGGGCAGCTGGTTTACGTGGAAACAGCAGACGGCGAGCTGGTTGCCAGCAGCGGAACTGAAGAAGAGCTGGCGAAGATGCGCCTTCCGGGCAAGCTGAACAGCGGACCCAGCTATTCAGAGATTCATCTGGAGAGCGGCACCTACCTGGCCCGCGGCAACCAGATAGATTCGACGGGCCTGTATCTGATATCGGTGATTCCGTCCAGTGCCGCCATGTCGATTATCCAGAAGATCCGTGTCCAGATGCTGGGCATCTATGCCGTGATCGGGCTGCTGATCTTTGTATTTATTTTCCCGATTACAAGATCAATTACACAGCGCATCTTCCTGCTGATGAACAAGATGAGTCAGGTGCGGCAGGGGCGGTTGAATACGCTAGACCTGGAGCCGCGCACGGATGAGCTGGGCCACCTGATCTCCAGCTACAATTATATGATTAACAGTGTGCAGGAGCTGATGGAGGAGCAGTTCAGGCTGGGGCAGGAGAAGAAGGGGGCAGAGCTGAAGGCGCTGCAGTCCCAGATCAATCCGCATTTTTTGTATAACACACTGGATATGGTGAACTGGATGGCCCAGAAGGATGAGGTGGACAATATCCAGCGGGTGATTCACGCCCTGTCGGATTATTACAAGCTGGTGCTGAATAAAGGCAAGGATTTTGTGAGCGTGGGTGACGAGGTCAGGCTGTGCAGCATCTATATGGACATCCAGAAGAACCGGTACAAAGACAGGATTAAACTGGAGATCAGCGTAGAGGACGATGCGCTTAGCTGCATGCTGCCCAAGATTACCCTGCAGCCGCTGGTGGAGAATGCGATTGTGCATGGCATCATGGAGACGGAAGAGCGCAGGGGAACGATCCGCATTATAGGCCGGATTGAACAGGACAGGCTGCGGATTACCGTTGAAGACGACGGCGCCGGCCTAAGCGAGCGGGAGGAGCGGCATTCGGGCTACCAGGGAAGCGGCTACGGGGTTGAGAATATCAACAAGCGGCTGAGCTTGTTTTTTGGCGGTGAAGCCAGAGAGATAACGTTCATAAGTACAGCGGGTAAAGGGACCAGTGTGATTATAGATGTTCCTGTTATGCGGGTTTTGTGAAAATCTAGTATTAGAGCTATTCATTTAACGAAGCAGCGGCAGCCCAAGACTCAGGAAATAAAGTCTTGGGCTGCCGCTGTTGTTTCTTAAACTAACGTTTCCGTCAGCTTAAGCTTTCAATGTAAATAGGGTTGGAGTAACAATACAAGGCCAATGAATGCGAATATTGCTGTTCCAATTCGAGTGAATATAAAATAAGCGCATGAAGGTTCCCGGGTTGCCTTCCAACCTTGAGTTATACTCCAAAACGTTCTTGGCCTAATAGTGGCGAACAACGCAGTTCCTGTCCAAAGCACGAGGAATATTGTAATTACTGCGGAAATTACATTGAAATTAGGCGGCATCGTATCCCCCCTTCTTGAGTCACACAATACTCCTAATCATTTCAAATTTCAATCCCGACCAATGAAACAAAGCAGCCGATCACACCGTCGGCTGCTTTGTTTATGACCATCCAGCCGCCCCAATTCATTTCTTCATCAAAAAATTCGACAACAACGGCGAAGATATGAAGGACCTGATCTCCATCGGTACCATCAGTTTGATCAAGGCGATTGAGAGTTACCTCCTGATCAAAGGTAGAAATTGAAAGATAAGACTAATAGTAAAATGAGAGCGGTATTCCAAGTGATGTTTGTAGTGTTAGTACATATAATTGTTATTAATGCTTTGAAGATAAAAGTAGGAAAGTGGGAGCAAGATGTAATACATCAATTGTTTATTGTTTATTTAATTCCAGTGATTTTACTATATGTAACATCTAGGATGTCTTTAGCAAGGAAGAAAAATAAATATAATCTGCTTTGGATTTGCAAAAGTACTATTCCTAGTATTAGCTTTCTAGTTTTTCTTAGTAATGACAAAGGAAGTAGTGGTAACAGAGGTAATTTTGTTGAGTTGAAATTTGATAGTGGTGTGATCGAGTTGGTTTTTTTTCCTTTTATATGCTTGATAATACAAATATCACTAATTATATTGCTTTGGATATTGAAGTTCCCAAAAGATTTCGATTTAAATGGAGAAGAACATAACTATATAAGTTGAATTAAATTATCAAACAAGAAACAATTGGGTAAATAGTTTAGACCGAAACTAAAGAGGTGAGGTCAATGAAAACCCGGAACAGAAATCGAATCTCTAATAGAAGCAATGCGAAAGACCAAAAACAAACGACTATATGAACGATATCAAGCTGTTTGCCTTCATTTAGAAGGAGTAAAAACGAAAGATATTTGTGCTTTTGTCAAACGAAACCGACAAACGATCGATCGGTATATCCAGGCTTTTATAATAACAATTAGCGTTAAAGGGACTGATGAAATAAGCATTAGTCCCTTTTTATATTTAATAAATTACAAAAAAATACAAAAAAACCTTTAATGTGCGTATTTATGCATTATTAATTATGGTAGTTAAATACTATATTGCTAATAAAGAAAATAATGGTATTATTACTACGTAAAACAAATTGTATAAAACATTAGGAGGTAGTTTAATTGTTTAAATTGGTTGGATTAGGTTTGGCAGCTTCTCTGCTTTTTGCACCAACAGCAGGTTTTGCGGATACATCGCTTCCGCAGAATTCTCTGACACCTGAAGTATCTGCCGTTACTGAAGCTGTTCCAGCAAATGTTTATACTTTTAAAAATAATATTCTCGAAGGCCCAGGAACTAAAATTCTGGTTGGAGAAGATATTGAATTTGATGAACCTGAGATTTCACTTTTCTCGGAGGCTTATAAGATCGTTCCTGTTCGTCACATTGGTGGAGCTTTCAATGATTCGTTCACTTGCACACCTTCTGATGGAGTGCATTTGAATATTTGGACGTTGAATAATAGCAATTATCCAGTTCAATTTCAAGTCAAGATTAACGGACAAATTATTACAGATCAAACTGTCGAAGCAGGGGGACAGAAGACAATTCGTTCTGAAGATATGCTGGGAGTCGGCTTGAATGCTTCGTATTCTGTTTACATTTACAGTACTACAGGGCATCAACTTGATGTCAATGTAAGTGCCAGACAATTTTAAGTAATACATAAAAAATTGTGAGTGATAACAGATAAATAAAAAAGGGGGCTCCTAAAAAGGAGTACTCCTTTTTCGTGGTTGTTTGTAATTATATTTCTGATAAAAATCGAATTTTATGAAGAATTAATAGGTAATGTAAAGGTCAGAGAATAAATTTTCGAAGAAGCATTCCAGTGTAATACAATATATATAAGTTGAATTAAATTATCAAACAAGAAATAATTGGGTAAATAGTTTAGACCGAAACTAAAGAGGTGAGGTCAATGAAAACCCGAAAAACAGAAATTGAATCTCTAATAGAAGCAATGCGAAAGACCAAAAACAAACGACTATATGAACGATATCAAGCTGTTTGCCTTCATTTAGAAGGAGTAAAAACGAAAGATATTTGTGCTGTTGTCAAACGAAACCGACAAACGATCGAGCGGTATATCCAGGCTTTTAAGCAACATGGAATCGAAGGGTTGGTCCCAAGTTATTCCTCAGGAAGACCTCACAAACTGAATCTGGAACAAGAAAAAGCGTTGGCTCAAACGATCTCCACCAAGCAACCTGTTGATGTTGGATTTGAGGCTCAATATAATTGGACGTTACGTCTGGTCGTCCATTATATTCAGCGCGAATTTGGTCAGAGCTTTACACTACGCGGGGCTTCCAAAGTCCTTCATTGCCTCGGGTTTAGCTATACAAAGCCAACCTATACGCTTGCTCGGGCAGATCTAGATAAACAGAGAGTATTTAAAGAAGAGACTTTCCCTGCTTTAAAAAAAGTCCTGAATAACGAAATCGATCACCTTTTGTTCGAAGATGAATCCATGATCCGGGACAGATTCTTTGTCATGAAGCCGAAAATTACGATATGATAACCTTCGAATTCTTTCTAAAACGTGTACTCAAACCTATCCCAAAGGTGAAATTGTCATGATTCTGGACAATGCCCGTATTCATCATGCGAAGTCCCA
The DNA here is from genome assembly GCF_000758625.1 of Paenibacillus sp. FSL R7-0273. Classification (NCBI taxonomy): domain Bacteria; kingdom Bacillati; phylum Bacillota; class Bacilli; order Caryophanales; family Paenibacillaceae; genus Paenibacillus; species Paenibacillus sp. FSL R7-0273. The sequence continues at coordinate 5,249,843 of NZ_CP009283.1, read as the reverse complement.
TTCAGTCCTTCTTAGAGGAGCACCCTCGTCTAATCTTTGTCTATTTACCTCCATATAGCCCTGAATTATACGATTCATACTCATGTCCGCGAATTTATGCGGCGACTAAACCGTTCTACTCATGAGGTTATTGATCGACTGTCGACTGTGTGTACGGTTCTAATCTTTTGTTCAACTTATTTAGTTTGAAGGAGATATACTTCAGCTTACCCCGATTCCAGTGTTGTGAAATTTGGAGAGGAAATATACATAAATCATACGATTTTATAATGGGGTTGAAGAAGTGTCATTAATTTTAAATGTAACCGGTAAGCCTTCACGCTAATTAAGAACAAAATAACCACCTCTTGTACACTAAAGTGTACAGGGGTGGTTATTTTTATTTATTAGTCTCTCATTTTATGATAGTTAATAGATTCTATTTATGAGAATTCATTTGTATAATACAGCTTAGTTAAGGGAGGAGTCACGGTGAATCCCAGAACAGAAAAATCTTCAGTCCAATCTGTTTAGTTCAATTGTATACTTTTTAATAATTCGTTAAATACGGCGTTGGCTTGTTTGTTGGCCTGAGGTGGAAAAACAGACAATAGGCTATAGATTTCATTGTTTTGCTCAAATAGAATCATTTGAATTTCGATCGTTTCATTGTTCTCGCTTAAGCTATAGGTCAACTGCTTCGCTTCGATTTTCCCGACCTTCACAGACTGCTCAGTGATTTCCACAGCATATTGGTCCGATATATCTTTTTTGTACGAGCTAACATATTGTTCGAAGTTCATATCTAAATCACTCATACTATAATGTTGAATAAGAATCGTGCTTTTCTCTGGTAAGCTTAAGATAAGCTGGTGATCTCCTGTATTCTCAATTGAAGATGTTACGTCCCTCCAGTCGCCGTAGCCTGTAACTTGGACTTTCTTATCTTTGGTCGCAAATGGCTGCTTCGTATAAATGATGACTGCTTGAATGTCCGCCAGCCAGTTCACCTTCGCACCCACTGCTTCGCCGATAAAACGTAATGGAACGTAAGTGCTGCTATTGATGATAGAGGGGGCTACTGTCAGTTTTTTCTGATTGCCATTAATCTCAGCAGTAGTTGAACCTACTGTAAGCTTGATAAGAGTACCTGGTTTACTTCCCTTGATGGTTTGTGTTTTTGGATCCCAGTCCACTTTCAGACCCATTGCTTCGAAAAGAGCGCGGAACGGAACCAGTACAGATCCGTTTTGCTGGATGGGCGGGACTTGGAACTTAACGACCTCACTATTCAACACCACCATGATTTCGTCAGGATCTGAAGATGGTGCTGGTTCGTCATCAGCTTGTTCAAGCACTTTGACACCTTTGGCAGCGAGCTCGGCCAGGATTTTCTCTGCATTCGTATTCAAAGGATTATTGCTGAGTGAAACCTCTTTAAGCTTCGGAAGACTTGTTAAGACGCTAATATCTTGGACCCTATTATTCTCAAAGTATAAATGTTCTAGTTCCGGGTGATCTCTTAACGGTTCAAGAGACTGGATTTGGTTATCGTTTACGCTCAGCCAATTCAGATTGACTAGGGATTGAACCGGTGAGAGGTCCTTAAGCTGATTGTGGCCGATTAACAAGTCCGTTAGATTGGTTAATCCCGCTAGTGCATCAAGCTTCTGTATGTTATTAGAATCGATAATAAGCTGTTTCAATTGGGATAGCTCTTGCAGCGGCTCCATTTGAGAGAGCTGATTGTCATTCAGAGCCAGAAAGGTAATTTTATGCAGCTTTTTAAGCGGCTCAATATTGGTGATGCCAAGCCCCGGGAGCATTAAGCTCTCTAAATTAACAGCATGCTCCAGTCCGTTTAAACTGTTAATTTTCTTCTTAGGATCATTGGGATAGAGCGACGTTATAGTCTGTAGATCTTCTTTGGTAATGGGGCCGGCCGGTTTCTCTAGTTCGGCTCGAATCGCTTGTTCCAGGTTTTTGTCTGAGATAAGAGAAGTCTCTGCAAACGCAGCTGGAACAGAAACGAGGCTTAGCAGGAAAGCAAGAACAGTGATTAGTTGAAGTTTGAACAGTTTACGCAAAATGGATACACTCCTTGAATTGTCATAGTGACTAGATTCGACATTTGTAAACCATTCCCTTTATGCAGGAGCATTGGCCCTTTTTATTATGCGGGAAATAGCCGGACAATATATTAAGGCTTTCTTCCCGCAATATGCCACTTGTAACTTCAGGTTTATGATAAGAGTGTTCGAATACAATATGAGAAGCATTACTTCCCTGCTCGTCTAAAAGATTACATAGATCGATATCACTGGCAGCATACACGAGCCGTCCAAGCTGGGACCAGACCATCGCCCCGGAGCACATAAAACAGGGTTCACAGCTTGAATATTTCCTTTTAACCTCTATGATCCGCTTTAGGAGCTGCAGGCGAGTAAAACACGTCACTATGCATATGCTTGATCTTGTCCCAGTTGCCCGGATTCATCGTATCAGGAGAGCGTTGCTCCAGAATAGCCTGATACAGTTCGGTTTTTTGCTCCAGATGGGCGATATGCTGTTTGGCTTCTTCAAGCTTAGCAAGTGCGTCCTCTTTATGCTCCATCATGAGTGCGTAACGCTGCGAGAGGGTTGCTTCTCCTTCAAGACAGAGAGTCACGTACATTTTGATGACCTCAATGGGCATCCCGGATTGTTTAAGGCATTTGATGCCATGCAGCCAGTTAATCGATTCTTCGTCAAAGACCCGGATGTTGTTGTGATTGCGCTGAATGCTGGGCACCAAGCCTTTATCCGTGTAAAAGCGTATTGCGTGTTCAGTGAGTCCCGTTATTTGAGCCGCTTCCTTAACTGTATGCATATGAAATCCCTCCTTTCCTTTTTTTGAATCTGCTTGACTTCGTGTAACACGAAGGACCTAAGGTTAGTGTAACGCAAATGAGCCGTAGGTGAAATCCCTGCTGCAATGTCCGGTTCAGGGACTACGCTCAGCTGCTGTTAAACATTTAACCGGGAGGAATTACGATGCACAACGTTACATTAAACAATGGTGTAAAAATGCCGCTCATCGGCTTCGGGGTTTACCAGATTCCTGATGCCCAAGAATGCGAGAACGCCGTGTATGATGCGCTGATGGCTGGTTACCGCTTAATTGATACCGCAGCCGGATATCTAAATGAGGAAGCGGTAGGCCGTGCGATTAAGCGCAGCGGTATACCGCGTGAGGAGCTGTTCATCACGACCAAGCTCTGGGTTCAGGATGCCGGCTACGGGAGTGCTAAGCTGGCGTTTGATAAATCCCTTAAGAAGCTCCAGCTTGACTATCTTGATCTGTACCTGATTCACCAGCCATTCGGTGATTACTATGGTGCTTGGAGGGCGATGGAAGAACTGTACCGCGAAGGCAAAAGCAAGGCAATCGGGGTCAGCAATTTCCTGCCTGACCGTCTGATGGACCTGATTGTCCATAACGAAGTAGCACCCGCCGTCAACCAGATCGAGACGCATCCGTTCTGCCAGCAGGCAGAGAGTGCAGCTTTTATGAAAGAACAGGGAGTACAGCACCAGTCATGGGCTCCGTTTGCTGAAGGACTTAACAACTTATTCGGTAACGAGGTATTGGTCTCACTGGCTGAAAAACACAATAAGTCTGTCGCCCAAGTCGTATTGCGCTGGCTTGTTCAGCGTGGGGTCGTTGTCATTCCAAAATCAGTCAGAAAAGAGCGTATTGCCGAGAACATTAATATTTTTGATTTTGAGCTCCGTTCAGAGGATATGGAACAAATGGCTGCCCTTGATACACGGTCTAGTCTCTTCGGTTCTTACCTGGATCCGAAAACCGCACATCTGATGGGCAATTGGAAAGTCGATCTGTAAACCTTTATTTCTTTAAATAATCCTGTAAAAGAGGGCCCCACGGCCTTCTTTTTTTGTGCCTGCATAGACTCAGTACCGGTGCGAACTCCATCCTTTTTTGCAAGGAATCTTGGTTATTTGCGATATTTCCCGTGCCGGCACGGCGGTAGAATTAGGGATGAAAGGAGAAGTGATTGCATGAACCAGGTATCACCGGCTGCTTCGAAAGCGCTTAATAAGAAAGCGCTTAAACGAAAAGCTAAGCCATTCGCGGACTTTAGAGCGCACAAAACCTACTATTTTATGCTCATCCCGCTGTTCGCCTATTTTATAGCCTTTAACTACCTGCCGCTTGCCGGGCTGTACAATGCTTTTACCGATTATGATTTCAGCAAAGGACTCCTGAGCCCGTTCGTCGGCCTGCAGAATTTCGAGTTTCTGTTCAAGGGCGGGGCGGACTCGATTATCTGGAAGCTGACGCGCAATACCATCCTCTACAATGTGGCATTCATCATTCTTAGTAACGTGTGCCAGATCGGAATGGCAGTGCTGCTTAAGGAAATTGCGTTTAAACGGTTTGTTAAAACCTCGCAGACGCTGATGTTCATGCCTTATTTTGTCTCAATGGTTATTATCGGCTCCATCATCTATAACCTGTTCAATTTTAACTACGGCGTACTCAACAATATGTTCACTTCGCTGGGCATGGAAAAATTCGACTTCTACCGCACCCCATGGGTCTGGCCGATCATCATTGTTGTCGTTGAGATCTGGAAGAGCCTGGGCTATGGAACGGTCATTTATCTGGCTTCCATTATGGGGATCGACGAGAGCATTTATGAGGCAGCTTATGTGGATGGAGCTTCAAAGTGGCAGCGCATCCGTTATGTTACGCTTCCGCTGCTCAAGCCGACGGTCATTATTCTGCTGCTGTTCGCGGTTGGCGGAATACTGAAGGGACAATTCGACCTTTTCTGGAATATTGTCGGCAATAACGGGCTGCTGCTGAACGCGACGGACATCATTGACACTTATGTATACCGTTCACTGACCGTCAACTTCAGCATCAATCTGGGAACGGCTGCGGGCCTGTATCAATCCGTATTCGGGCTGCTGCTGATCCTGACCGTGAATGCAATTGTCCGGAAGTTCGACCGGGAAAACTCATTATTCTAGAAAGGGCTGTGATTGCACGTGAGTTCTGTGGCTGTTGATAAGCACGGCAGTAAAATCCGCAAGGACGCGGGGACAAGAATATTTGATATTTTCGCTGTGGTGACGGTATCCATCGGCGCCTTGCTCTGCGTGATTCCGTTTATTATTATGCTCTCCGGTTCCCTGAGCACGGAGTCTGAGGTTGTGCGGAGCGGTTATTCGATTATACCCAAGGGCTTCACGCTGGAGGCCTACCGGGTTGTCTTCACTTCGCTGGGCAATACGATCGGCAGAGCCTATATGGTTACGATCTATGTTACGGCGGTTGGGACCTTTCTCGGTCTGCTGTGTACCTCAATGGGAGGATATGTGCTCTCCCGCCCGGATTTTAAGCACAGGGATAAGGTATCTTTCTTCGTCTACTTCACTACGCTGTTCAGCGGCGGTCTGATTCCTACCTATCTCGTTGTAGCCAATGTGCTGCATCTGAATCACTCGCTCTGGTCTGTCATTCTCGGCGGCCTGATGTCCGCGTTCAACGTATTCCTGTTCCGGAACTTTATCAAGGGTATTCCCGATGCGCTGATGGAATCTGCGAGAATTGACGGTGCCGGGGATTTCCGGATTTACTGGCAGATCATCATTCCGCTCACTAAGCCTGCCATGGCGACCATCGGCCTGTTCACCGCACTGGGCTACTGGAACAACTGGTTTACCTACAGCCTCTATCTGATCACGGATAAGGATAAATGGGGGCTGCAGTATCTGCTCTACCGCATGCTGTCCAGAGTGACGGATGCGGTCAAGGGCTCAGATGTCCTGATTATCCAGCAGCTGCCCAGTGAAACGATGAAGCTGGCTACGGCGATGCTGGTTACCGGCCCGGTTCTGCTGTTCTATCCGTTTGTGCAGCGTTATTTTGTCAGCGGTCTGGTAGTCGGAAGTGTGAAGGGGTAAGAAACGGCAGTCCAAGGCGGCTGATGAATCCGGTTTGAAGCGGAGAAGACGTATTTACTGTTTTCTCCGCTGAACATATACTTGTTCTAATAATGGAGGGGTTAAGCTTGAAAAGAAAGCAAATCACAAAGACAATGTTCGTCACATCGATGGCCTTATTGCTGGGCCTGTCTACAGCCTGCTCAAATTCGAATTCAGGCAGCGGCAACAGCGGAAGTGAGCCTGCTAAGACCGGTAACTCGGCGGCAACGGATGCACCGAAAGAAATCGTTGAATTGAAAGCGATTACGATGGGGAATGAACCGAAAAGCGGGCTGGATAACTTTTATAAAGAGCTGGACGCTTTGACTGAAAAGGATCTCGGTATCCGGGTCCGGTTCGATTATATCCCGTGGGGCGATGAGAAAAACCAGATCAGCCGGGCTATCGCCGCCAAGGAATATGATCTTTATGTCGGCGGTGCGTGGTCTGATTTTGCCAACTTTGCCACCAAGAACGCATTCGCCGATCTGACGCCGCTTCTGGAAGAAACGCCAGATCTGGTAGAGCACTACAAAGGCTCGCTCGAACGCGTAAAAATCGACGGCAAGGTATTCGGCATTCCGCAATACAACAAGCCGGGCGGCGGCGGGGAAGGCATGCTGTACCGTGAGGACCTGCGCCAGAAATGGGGACTTCCGGAGATCAACAGCCTGGAAACAGCCGAGCAGTATCTCTACAAGGCCAAAGAGGAATATCCGTCTACCCCGATGCTCAACGACAAGCGGTTTGGCACTAATATTTACTCCCAGCTGATTGCCAGCAAATACTATACGGTTGCCGCCGATTATGCTGTAGCCTCCTTTGATGATCCTTACAAGATAATCAGCATATACGATACGCCTGAGTATAAAGAGGCTGTAGCCAAGGCCAAGCAATGGTACGACGACGGCATCGTCGACCATGACGTGCTTGCTGCACAGGGCAATGCTACTGCCGAAACGCTGGAGCTGATGAAGGTGGACCAGAAGCCGCTCGAATTCAACAATCACCTCGGTGCAATCAGTAACAACTATATTAACCAGCTTAAAGAAGCGCTCCCGGATTCAACCTATGGCTGGTATGACTTCTTGATGGATAATAATGCTCCGGCCTTCCTGCCTAGAATGTCGCCAAGCACCATTACGATGATTTCTGTAGGCGCCAATACTCAACATGCCCTGGAAGCACTGAAATTTATTGAAAAAGCGCATACCGACCAGACCTATTACAATTTACTCGCTTATGGTGTAGAGGGCGAAAATTACAAGGTTGATGCTGACGGTTATATCCTGTATGAGGGCATTCCAACCGATAATATCAAGCCTGCCTGGACAGGGCTGTATGACGGTTATCAGGCTCTTCAGGTCAATTACCCGGGAGAGTGGAAGGCGATCTTCGATAACATTCAGGCTGAAGGCGCTAAGCGTGCTGAAGCCGGAGGTACCGACCCGTACGAAGGCTTCAGCTTTGATACCAGCTCGCTGGCCAGTGAGCTGTCCAATCTGGAGACGGTCAAAACCCAATATATCCAGCCGCTTAGCGTAGGGATGACCAATGACATCGACGGCGATCTCGCCAAAGTACAGAAGCAGCTGAAGGATGCGGGCTTCGATACCTATCTGGCTGAATTGCAGAAGCAGGTGGATGCATTCAAGGCATCCAAATAACAAGCAGCGCAAGCCGCCCGGCAGGAATATTCCTGCCGGGCGGCTTTGGAAATAAAATCCGCAAGAAACGAAAGATGGTGGGAACATGGATAAGCTTGTGGTTTATACTGCCCCGCCGGGCGTACCCGGCAGGGAGGATTTTGCAGTGTATGTACGGGTTCCGGGGGAAGCCTGGCAGCAGCTGTTTGTGTATGAGGTAAAGGTGGATATGCACAATGTGCGTTGTGCTTCTATGGCCTATTTTGACATGAGCGGGAAAGTGGAGGTAAGGATACAAAGTCTGGGTCAGCCAATTCATGAAGCCGTAATCCGTCCGCTCTCAGCGGGCCTCCCGTTTGAGCATACCGGCCGGGAATTGACCTTTATGCTGGACCGTCCGCAAAAGCTGTCCATAGAAATCAACGGGGAACGGTTCAGTAATCTGCATCTGTTCGCGAACCCCTGTGAGCGTGATGCACCGGACCCGCAGCAGGAGAACGTTCTCCTGCTGCAGCCGGCCATCCACCGGACAGAGGATATCTTCCGTCTGCTGGCACAGGCTGAGGGAACAGGCGGGCGGGTGCGGGATACGCTTTATTTTGCACCGGGCATGCATTACATCGAGGAGACGCTGCTAAGGATTCCATCCGGGATAACCGTATATATTGCCGGCGGCGCCGTTGTGGCAGGCTCCATGGTCTGCGATCACGTGCACGATGTTTCTATACGCGGCAGAGGGATTATCCGGCTGTCTGATTTTCACCGCTTCTCGGCCTTCCGCGGCATCCGGATTAAGTTCTCGGAGCATATCTCTGTTGAAGGGATTATTACGCTGGACCCGCCTCATTACAGCATATATCTGGGTAAGTCCCAGCATGTGTCCATCCGTAATTTCAAATCCTTCAGCACCCGGGGCTGGTCGGACGGCATTGATATGATGGCCTGCACTGACATAGAGATTGATGATGTTTTCCTGCGTACTTCGGATGACTGCATCGCGATCTACGGCTCACGCTGGGATTATTACGGGAACAGCAGCGGCATCCGGGTGCGTAATTCCATCCTCTGGGCGGACGTTGCCCATCCGCTGATGATCGGTACCCACGGTGACCATCACGGGGACGGGGACATTATTGAGGATATCGTGTTCGAGAACATCGATATTCTGGAGCATCATGAGCCGCAGACCAATTATATGGGAGCCATGGCTATCAATGCCGGAGATAAAAACACAGTCAGGAATGTCCTATACCGGAACATCCGGGTCGAGCCCTTCGAGCTAGGCCGCCTGATCGACCTGAGGGTGGTATGGAATAAGGACTACAATCCCGTCCCCGGACACCGGATTGAGCAGATCCGCTTTGAGGATGTTTCGTATAACGGGGAAAATGCACACCCTAGCCAAATTTTTGGCTATGACGATGAACGGACCGCCGATCATGTGAGCTTCAAGCGCCTTAAGGTAAACGGGCAGACGATTCTGCAGCCGGAGCAGGGCGTGCTTGAGGTGAATGAGTATGCGCGGGGGATTTTGTTTGAGGAGTAAGGCTTGTCCAACAAAATGAACCCGGGAGGATAAAATGAAAACGCTAAAAAGCTGGATGTACAAATGTGCAATTGCGGCAGTGTCGGTTATCCTGGCGGCTACGCCGGTATTCCCCGCAGAGGCTGCGGGCGGTACAACTCGGCTGTCTGCCGGAACCGTCCTATCCTCTGCTGTGTCAGACGATGGAATACGTGCCGGGGTTACGGACTCCACTTATATTGAAGCCCCGGCAATTGAATTGCCCGCTGAAGCTGCAGTCACCGTTACAGCGTCTGCTTACGGGAATGCAGTCCGCTACCCGTTTGACGGCAACGCCGGCAGTGAGGATGGCCTGGCTGATGCGGCGGTATCCGGAAGTCATGTCTATGTGGAGGGCCGGGTCGGGCAGTCAATCAGCCTGAACGGAAGCGACAGCTATGTGACCCTGCCGGCCACTCTTCCGCCAGCGGCTGCCGACGAAATTACCGTATCCGCCTGGGTGAACTGGAAGGGCGGAAAGGACTGGCAGCGTATCTTCGACTTCGGAAACGGCACGACCCAATATATGTTCCTGACGCCCAAGACAGGCAATTACATGCGGTTTGCCGTCAAGAACGGCGGGAGTGAGCAATCCGTCCAGACGGCCCAGCTCGTGGCGAACCAGTGGGTGCATGTGGCTGTGACGCTGGGCGGCGGCAAGGCGCGCCTGTATGTAAACGGGGAGCAGCAGGCCGAAGCCAATGTGTCGATTAAACCTAGCCAGATTAAACCATCGCTTAATTACCTTGGGAAGAGCCGGTTTGCTGACCCTCTGTTCAACGGCTCGCTGGATGAATTCCGGATCTATAATTATGCCTTGGATGCAGCTGAGCTTCAAGCCCTCTATATGTCCTCAAGCGTGGACTCAGCTATTGACCAGGCCCGGAAAATCGCCGCAGAAGGACAACGGTACTATTCAGACGAAACGTGGAGCAGACTGCTGGAGGTTCTGGAGCAGGCTGAGCTGCTTAGGGCCGATCCGGCTGCGGAGCAAGCCGCTCTTCTGGCGGCTGCGGCAGAGCTGGTGGCTGCGATGCAGAGTCTGGCTGAGCCGCTGCCGGTATTCATCAACAATACGGGGACAGAGCTGCTTCATCCCGCTGTCAGTGTTGCCCCGCAGGAGCTGCTGCGGGTGAGGGAGCACATTCTAAACAAAGAGCAGCCGTGGTACGGGTATTATACAGCCTTTGCCGCCAGCAGCTTTGCCTCCAAATCGTATGCCATTAAAAATGATAAAGATCCGGCGGCAGCTTTCGGCCAGCTTGTGCCGAATTATTCCTATAACAACTATAGCACCAGTCTGTTCAACAACCAGATGACCCAGGATGCCACTGCGGCCTATTATCAGGCTGTCATGTACTTTATGACCGGGGATGCGGATTACCGGGAAAAGGCCATGCGTATCGTTCTGTTATGGGGGAGCCTTGACCCGTCGCTGGCAAAATACGTGACGGATGCGCATATTCAGCAGGGACCGCCCATGTACATGATGAATGCCGCAGCGGAATTGCTGCGCTACACAAGCACAGGCCGTGAGGAGCTGGAGTGGAAGGAGGAATACTCGCAGCAGTACAGCGATAACTTCCAGAAGCCGGCGCTCAGGCTTTGGATGGAACGCAACACCAACTGGCTGAACCAGCATCAGACCTCGGTCATGGCTACGTTATCCTCTTACGTGTTCATGGACAGCAAAGCCGACTATGAACGCATCCTGGAGTGGGCGACTGTAAATGCCGGCACGAGCATGCCGTATCAGAACGGGGCAATTGCCAATGCCATGTTTGAATTTACGGTAGACAGCAGCGGTAACGAGCTTCCTGAGCCGGTTATAGCCGTTAAAGAGATGGTCCGCGACCAGCCGCATTCCTTTGACAATATTGAAGGTCTGGCTGTTTTGGCTGCGATCATTTCCGCTCAAGGCACATTGCTTGATCCGGTTAAAGGAACAGCAGCATCGGATGCTAACGGTGTCGATGTATATTCTTTTATGAACGACAGGCTGATCAAGGGTGTGAACTATTACTATAAATATAATCTTGGATATGATGTGCCCTTTAACGACGGTCTGAATGCCCCGGTTAGCCCGGACAGGCGGGGACGGCTCAGCGGCCGCGAGGATTACTATTATATCTATAAATATGGAAAAGGCTATACGGACAATAACCCTGACTTTCAGTATGTAGCGGAAGCCATGTACCGGAGCTGGGAAGTGTACGGACTGACTGTCAACGATTCCTGGCTCTATATCCTTGAGGCGGCTGCAGGAACAGCCGTACCTCCAGTACTCGCCCAGGAGAATGGGGGGATAGTGCCATACCAGCTGGAGACGCGGTTTACCCCGTTTGGGAGCAGCGCAGTCCGGACAGCGGAGGCAGTCCGGGTGGAGACTTCAGCGGAGGGCACCCTCTTTGCCGTTTACGGGCTGAACATCTGGCGGGGCGGTGATCTGGCTGTCAGGATCAAAAGCGATGCTATTACAACGCTGGCTCTGCAGGGCGACACAGACAAGGAGCCGTTTACTTCGTTCCGGCTGCCCGATACCGGAGGGGAATGGAAATATGCGGTTATCAATCTCTCCGCTCTGCCTGCTACCGCATTTCAGGCGGATTCGATCCTTTATTTCAGAGTATCCGGGGAGCCTGGCGATTCTATCGAATTAGACCATGTACTCGTCAACAGCACTACAGTTAAATCGCCGGCTTTCAAAGGAAATGCCAGTACGCTCGGGCTGGATGCCTATCCGTCAGCACAGCTGCAGTATGATGTCTCCAATGCAGCGGCAAATGCCGGGCAGAGCTTAACCTATGGCATTTCAGGAGATAATGCGGGCTTCCTGGCGGATGCCGAAATTTCCGTCAGCAATGTGGGCGTACTGACCGGGAAGCTGCCGGCATCGCAGCCGCCCGGCGATTATTCCTTCTATGTGACGCTAACAAACGGAACTGCTATTAAGCTGCTGGAAGTCACTGTAACGGTGGCCGGTCTTTATAGCGATACAATTGCGAATGTGATCAGCGCCTATGATCCGGCCCAAAAGTATGAGACAGCCGGCTATACCCTGTTCCGCAGCAAATATGATGCTGCACTGGCGCTCATCAGCTCCGGTGATGAAGCGGCGCGGAATACGGCGCTGCTGGAGCTTAAGGAAGCGGTAATCGGGCTGCGGCTGCTGAACCCGCTGCTTGATGACGGGGCGCTTGATCTGACCGGCATAGCTTCCGGGGCTGCGGACAGCGCAAGCATCAATATGGCTTCGCTGGTTGACCTGTATGCATCCGGCATTCCGATCCGCTGGATTGCGGATGAGAAGCAGTTCACAATTGATTTCGGTGCAGGCTTTAAGGTGAAGCCGGATGCGTTCAGGCTGCTGCCGGACGCAGCGTTCCCTGCCCGATCTGAGGGAGCCGTTATTCTGGCCTCCAATGATTATGCGAACTGGGTGCGGATCTCTGATGATATTTCAGAATATACCACCAGCTGGTTCAGCTATACGGTGAAGAATGAATATAAGGATACGGGCTTCCGCTACTTCCGCCTGAAAGACATTACGGCAGGAGTGTTGAACAAGGATGATTACACGGAGGATCAGCCGTTTACTGTTGCGGATCTGCATATTTTCGGGGAACGTTATGAAACGGCCGGTGTGGTCAGGGATATCAGTCTGACCGTGCAGAATGCCGTGCCGGTGCAGGATACGCTGCCGGTTCCGCCAAGAGCGGTCATCGGGGATAAAGTGGTTCTGTCCTTCTCAGCGGATGAACCGATCGGCAATATCCGGGCTGCGATCCAAGGGGAGTCTGTACAGGTTACAGACCACCAGAACGGCACCTATACGGCCGAGTACACCGTCAGTGCCGGAACGAAGCCGGGCTATGCCGCCATTTCGCTCGATTACACTTTGGCAGACGGTACTCCGGCGGATACCGTATACAGCTACCCTGACAGCTATACCGCAGGTGCAAACAATACACAGGTGTCCCGGAAAATTCTCGTTTCAAATACGGCAAACGAGATTAATGCGGCAGCCGAGGCGTATATTACCGGTTCGGACAATACCCTGGATGCGGGCGAGATCCCCCTATTGTTCGACGGGAAAATATCGACCTTCCCGGATGTAAGAGCCGGGGGCGGCGGATACGGAACTTACACCCTTGATTTTGGCGCAACCGACAGCAGCAAACGGGTTCAGCTTGACCGTATTGAAATACTGAACCGCAACGGATTCCCGGCCAGAGCTTCTGGAGTGTCTGTAAGCGCCTCGGCAGACGGAGTGAACTGGATAACGGTCTCCGGAGGCTCCAAAAACTACAGCTATGACACATGGCAGCCGGTCAGCGTGCTGGACCGGTACAAGGACGCCGGGTTCCGTTATTTGCGGATTAACGGCGGCAACTGGTACGGCAATATTTCGGAGCTGCGGCTCTTCGGGCAGACAGGCACGGATCTCGCAGGCTACGATCCTGTCTACACAATCACCACAACAGCCAATGATCCTGCGGCCGGGACAACGATAGTGTATGTTAATCCGAATGGCCTGCCGCCTGCCCCGCAGCCTTCAGGGAATGAAGGAAGCGTGTTGACGGTGCATGGGGACCTTACAGCCGTTACAGTTCTTGCGGTTCCCGCGCCCGGCTATGAATTTGTGAAATGGGTTGAGCCGGTAAGCTTTTACGGCTTATCTGCGGGTTATCTGTGGACGGAATACCCGCTGTTTAATCTGACAACGTATGCCGGCGGTTATCTTGGAGGGGTCAAAACCTACAATGTAACGCGCGACTGGAACCTGCAGGCGGTGTTCCGCAAGACCGGAGGAACCGGGCCCTCTGACGCAACTGCTGCACCCGGCAAGCCGGTGCTGTCTGACAACAACGGGCATGATACAGGACTCAAAGACGGCAGCTACACCGTCACTATGAATCTATGGTGGGGAGAGAACGGGACTGCGTTCAAGCTGTATGAAAACGGCAGGCTGATCTCTACCCAGGAGCTGAAGAGCAGCTCCCCGCAGGCCCAGACCGCCAAGGCAGAAATATCCGGCAGAACGAACGGGACCTATACGTATGTCGGTGAGCTGATCAATAGCTACGGAACGGTGAAAAGTGATCCGCTGACCGTCAGCGTGACGGATGCAGCTCCCGGCAAACCGGTGTTATCCCATGACAACTGGGATGCTGACGGCAGCTACAGCATTACCATGAACCTGTGGTGGGGCACGAATGCTTCGGAATACCGCCTGTATGAGAACGACAGGCTGGTAGAGTCGCAAAAGCTCAGCGAAGCTACACCGGCTGCCCAGACAGCAGTAACGGTACTGTCAGGAAAAACGGCAGGAGTGTATGAGTATCGTGCTGTTCTGGTGAATGCGGCAGGCGAGACAGAGAGCGGGACAATATCTGTAGCTGTAAAGTAAGGCACAGGATGGCGTAAAAAGGATGCAGCTGCCCTTCGGGCAGACTGCATCTTTTCTGTTCAGCAGTTCCGGGGGGCCGCACTGGCATTTTTGGGAGCAAGCGCACAAGGGAAGATTACCGGATAGATAAGAATAGTGTAGTATTAAAATCAGTTCCCCGTGAGCAGGCAAGCCTGTCTTTAATGGATGCCAAAGGGAGTGGAGCAAGCTGGATTATAAGAACAGCAACCAAATTACAGCGGGAGAGGATAACACAATGAAGGCACCTTTATTCAGGGACCCGGTATACGACGGGGCAGCAGATCCGGTCATCATCTGGAACCGGGAAGCACAGGAATGGTGGATGATTTATACGAACCGCAGAGTGACAGCGGAGGGAGAAGGTGTGGCCTGGGTGCACGGCACAGACCTCGGTGTTGCTTCCTCGCGCGACGGCGGGACAAGCTGGCTGTACCGCGGCACCCTGCAGGGGCTCGATATGGAATGGGGCCGCAATACGTTCTGGGCACCGGAGATTATCTGGCATGACGGGCTGTACCATATGTACGTCAGCTACATTCAGGGCATTCCGTCAGGCTGGGCCGGCCACCGGCGCGATATGCTCCATTATACCAGTCTTAACCTGCTGGACTGGACCTTCTGTTCCAAGCTTGAGCTGAGCTCGGACCGGGTAATCGATGCCTGCATCCACAAGCTGCCCGGCGGCGGGTTCCGCATGTGGTATAAGGATGAGGCGAACGGGTCGCATACCTATGCGGCGGACAGCAAGGACCTGTACCAGTGGGAGGCTACCGGACCTGTCATTACCGGACGGCCGCATGAAGGGGCCAACGTCTTCCGGTTCAAAGACCATTACTGGATGATAGTAGATGAATGGCGCGGGCAGGGCGTCTTCCGCTCCGCTGACCTGGAGACATGGGAGCGTAACGGTCTGATCCTGGACCGGCCGGGAACCCGTGAGGATGACGGTACCATCGGGCTGCATGCAGATGTCGTTGTGCAGGGCGATGAGGCTTACATCTTCTACTTCACGCATCCCGGCAGAGACGGCAGCGAGAGCGAAGACACCCCTGAAGGCAGATACCAGAGCCGCCGCTCCTCGGTTCAGGCTGCCCGGCTGGATGTAATTGATGGCGTGCTTGTCTGCGACCGGAATGAGGCGTTCGAGCTCAAGCTGCTGCCGGAGCAGGATTAATGGGCGGATTTGTTTGTTCCTAAGCATGAATCAATCGGGATCTTGAAGTCCTAACGGACAGCAGAGCTCTTATTTACCGAAAATCAACTATTCTAGCCGGGCTAACGGACCACAGCGGCCTTATCGCTTCTCCAGCTGCGAATAATGGGCTGAATACGCTGACATAAGGGCTTTGGTGTCTGTTAGCTTGCAAAAAACGGACCTAAAGCAGAAATAAGGGCTGCTGGGTCCGTTACTTACAGGAAGTGAGCAAACGGTACGGGTTCATCTGCGGGGATCAGGATGATTACGGCTAAGGAACCCTGCAGCGCAGCTAAATTTATGAAACGGCCCCCCTTTTTTAGGAAGGAGGGGCCCGTTTCTTTTTTTTTGCCGGAGCCTGTAACTATTGTAACTGCAGGCAGCAGATTATAAGAGCAGGATAGAAGAGATAGGGCGTACATAATGACACCTGAAGGGATGTAGCACATGGAAAAGAATAACGAGTACATGTATTGTATGGAGGATGAGCGCCGGGATAACCTGATGCTGGAGGTGGCACAGCTTGCGGTATCGACGGTATTCCTGTTCAAGGAGCAGACGTATAAGGGCAGATGCAATGTCGTATACAAGGATCATGTAAAGGAGCTGTTCCAGCTTTCCCCTGAAGAATTGGCGGCCTTTATGGGCGATGTGCAAAAAGCGGCTGCCGCGATCGACCAGGCCTTCGGGCCGGACAAACTCAATTACGGGGCTTACGGGGACAAGCTGCATCATCTGCATATGCATATTGTGCCTAAATATGAGGGGCAGAAGGACTGGGGCTCAACCTTTGAGATGAATCCGGGGCAGGCGTATTTAACAGATGAGGAGTATGCAGAACGGATCGCACTGCTGCAAAAATATTTATAGCACAGCATTTTAACCGTCAGCACCTCTACCCGGAGGAAGTTGGCGGTGTTTTTTTTGTAAAAATACATAGTTAATTACTTGGAATAGTGTGAAATTAATCATATCACCTTATGTCAGCTTCGGGATAAAATCACCCTAGTAAACCGATCACATTGGTTGTTAATTAGCTGTCAGATTTAGGGCTTTATTTTGGCGGACGGAAGGTTGTGCTGATGAATTTAGACTGGGAGTTTATTATGGAAAGCCTGCCCTTGTACGGGGATGCCATGTGGCTGACGGTGAAGCTGGCGTTAATCGCGATTGCGCTGTCGCTCGTGCTCGGGCTTGTGTTTAGTCTGGTGCTTTTTTATAAGGTTAAAGGGCTTAGAAGCATTATTCTGGCTTACATCGAATTGTCGAGAAACACGCCGCTGCTGGTCCAGCTGTTCTTCCTGTATTACGGCTTGCCGAAGGTGGGCATTCACATGAGCGAGTTCCAGTGTGCGGTGGTCGGGATGACTTTTCTCGGAGGCAGCTACATGACGGAAGCGTTCAGAAGCGGAATCGAGGCGGTCGGACGGACACAGCTGGAGTCGGGGCTTAGTATCGGACTGAGCAAGGTGCAGCTGGCGAGATACGTGATTCTTCCGCAGGCGCTGGCTATCAGTATTCCTTCTTTGGGAGCGAACGCGATTTTTCTGCTGAAGGAAACGTCCATTGTCGGGGCGATCGCCTTGATGGACCTGATGAACGTCGCCAAGGATCTGATCGGCATGCATTACAAAACTGCGGAATCCCTGCTGCTGCTGGTGCTGGCCTATCTGATTCTGGTGCTGCCTTTGTCGCTCCTGCTCAGCTGGGTGGAAAGGAAGGTGCGGCATGCCGAATTCGGGAATTGAGGTGCTGTTTGAGGGCTCGAACTTCGAGCGGCTGCTCGGGGGACTGCTGGTTACGATCGAAATTTCTTTTGTCTCCATTGTTATAGGGACTGTGCTGGGGGTGCTGATGGGCCTGCTGCGGACGGTGAATTCCCGGCCTTTGCGGCTTGTTCTGCGGCTGTACCTGGAGGCCTTCCGGATTATTCCGATCCTGGTCTGGCTGTACGTGGTGCATTTCAGCTTTTCGCCTATGCTGCACATTGATATCAGCGGAGAGGCTACTGCGATCCTGGTGTTCAGTCTCTGGGGGGCGGCGGAGATCGGCGATATTGTGCGCGGCGCGCTGGAATCGATGCCTAAGCATCAGGTGGAGTCGGGGCAGGCGCTGGGCTTAAGCAGAGGTCAGCTGTACCGGCATATTCTGATCCCGCAGGCGGTGCGGCGGATGCTGCCGGGCTCGATCAATCTGGCTACCCGGATGGTGAAAACAACGTCGCTGGTTGTGCTGATCGGTGTTATCGAGGTGGTAAAGATCGGGCAGCAGATTATTGAGCTGGGTGTGATCAAAGCGCCGAATGCCTCGTTCTGGGTGTACGGGTTCATCTTTATCCTGTATTTCCTTGTCTGTTACCCGCTGTCCAGACTATCCAGGAGATTCGAGCATAAATGGCAAAATTAGCGGAGGAAGGAAATGCAGATATGATGAAGACAGGTGAGCTGCTGCTGGAGGTACAGGATGTCCATAAGACATTCGGTGACCGTCAGGTGCTGAAAGGAATTGATCTGCAGGTGGAGCGCGGAGAGGTCATTGTCATTCTCGGGCCTTCCGGCTGCGGCAAAAGCACCTTACTGCGCTGTCTCAACGGTCTTGAGCCGGTGCAGGGCGGACATATTCTATACCGCGGCCAGGATCTGGCCGGAGGGGATGTCAATTGGCGCGAGCTGCGCCAGCATATCGGGATGGTATTCCAGAATTATGAGCTGTTTCCGCATATGACGGTGATGGAGAATATTCTGCTGGGGCCGCTGAAGGTGCAGCGGAGAGAGCGTACGGAAGCGCAGCAGCAGGCGCAGGAGCTGCTGGATCGGGTCGGCCTGGCCGACCGGGCGGGCGATTATCCCCGGCAGCTGTCAGGCGGGCAAAAGCAGCGGATCGCGATTGTGCGGGCGCTGTGCATGAATCCGGACATTATTTTATTCGATGAGGTAACGGCTTCGCTTGATCCCGAGATGGTGCGCGAGGTGCTTGATGTCATCCTGGGGCTGGCAAAGCAGGGCATGACGATGATTATTGTGACGCATGAGATGGGATTCGCCAAATCGGTTGGCGACCGTATCGTTTTTATGGATCAAGGCACCGTATGTGAGGTTGCTCCGCCGGAGCAGTTCTTCACCAGTCCTGCGACAGAACGTGCACAGCACTTTCTTAATATTTTTGAGTACAACAAACTATAGAAACAGGGGATGAGAGAGATGGGTAAAGGCAGAAAATTAGTAACGGGTATTATTGCGGCAAGTATGCTGCTGGTGGGACTGACTGCATGCAGTAATTCGGATAACAACGTCGGATCGAATTCGTCTTCTTCCAAGTTTGATTCGATTGAACAGCTGAAGAAGAACGATAAGATCCGGATCGGGGTATTTGCCGACAAGCCGCCGTTTGGCTATGTGGATTCCGAAGGAAAGAATCAGGGCTTTGACGTCTATATTGCCAAAAGATTTGCCAAGGATCTGCTCGGCGATGAATCCAAGGCAGAATTTGTCCTGGTGGATGCGGCCAGCCGTGTAGCCTACCTCGAATCCAATAAAGTGGACATCATTATGGCCAACTTTACGGTTACGGATGAGCGGAAGGAAAAGGTCGATTTTGCCAGCCCGTATATGAAGCTCTCCTTCGGGATCGTCTCCCCGGACAGTGCGCCGATCACCTCCATCGACCAGCTGAAGGAGAAAGGCCAGAGGCTGATCGTCGCCAAGGGGACTACGGCTGAAACCTACTTCACCAAAGAATATCCGGACATTGAGCTGCTGAAATTCGACCAGTATACCGAGATTTTCTCTGCACTCAAGGACGGCCGCGGCGCCGCGATTGCCAATGACAACACCGAGCTGATCGCCTGGACCAAATCCAATCCCGGCTTCACCGTAAGCATCCCGGCCTTCGGCGGGCAGGATACGATT
Source organism: Paenibacillus sp. FSL R7-0273 (assembly GCF_000758625.1). Lineage (NCBI taxonomy): Bacteria > Bacillati > Bacillota > Bacilli > Caryophanales > Paenibacillaceae > Paenibacillus > Paenibacillus sp. FSL R7-0273. Next base: position 5,230,123 of record NZ_CP009283.1, on the reverse strand, counting down.
GCCCCGGCAGTAGCCAAGGGCAACACCGAGCTGCTGAACTGGCTCAACACCGAGCTCGAGACGCTGGGCAAGGAGCAGTTCATTCATGAGGCGTATAATGCGACCCTGAATGAGGTTTACGGTGAAGGCTATACCGACGAGCTGGTGGTTGAGGGCGGTAAAATCGAGTAGCTATAAGTTGGTAAAGAATACAGGATCCAAATGAAGCTGCGCTGTGCGGATAATCCGCCAGGCGCAGCTTTTTGTAGTAGGCAGAATGTGAAAATAACGGTAAAAGTCCCGTTGTTAGGCCGGAAAGCAGGCGGGGACGCGAAAATAACGGTAAAAGTCCCGTTGTTGGGCCGGAAAGCAGGCGGGGACGCAAAAATAACGGTAAAAGTCCCGTTGTTAGGCCGGAAAGCAGGCGGGGACGCAAAAATAACGGTAAAAGTCCCGTTGTTAGGCCGGACAGCAGGCGGTGGGAGCGAATCAGGAAGAAGAGCCGGCACCGGCAATCCCCCGGATATACTCGATAAAATCCCGGATATGCCGCGCATAGATCGGCTCGTCCCGGTAGACGAGGCAGATGTGCCGGCGGTTGACGTACCCGTCTCCCGGCAGGGGCCGCCGGATCAGCTCGCCGGCTGCGGTCTCCTTGAGGACGCTGCGCAGCGGCAGCACCCCGATGCCGGAGTTGAACTTCAGCGTCTCCTTGATCGTCTCGATCGCTCCCAGCTCCATGACGGACCGGAACTGGACGCCGGCGTAAGCCGCCCACTCCTCGGCCAGCTGCCGGGAGGTAGAGCCCTGCTCATGGAGCAGAAAGGTCTCGCCCTGCAGCTGCTCCGCAGTCAGGGGCTCAGCTCCGCCGAGCGGATGGCCGGGCTTCATCACCAGCTGCAGCTCATCCTCAATAAGCGGCAGCACCTGCAGTCCCTTCAGCGGCTCGTCCGGCAGTGAGATGACCGCTGCATCAATTTCGTGGTGTCTTAACAGCGAAAGCACCGTTTCGGCTTTTTTAACCGTCAGCAATAAGTCCGTATCAGGATACTGGTGCCTGTAATCCGCCAAAAACGGCGGCAGATAATAAGTGGCCGGGGTATAGCTCGCGCCAAGCTTCAGCCGGCTGTGTGTATGCAAGGCCCGTGCCCGCATTCGTTCTGCCGCCTCCTCCATGAGTGAAACGACGCGCCGAGCATACGGCAGCAGTTCTTCCGCCGCCTCCGTGCGGATCAGCTTCCTCGACTGCTTGCGGAACAGCGGAGTCCCGAGGCTCTCCTCCAGCTTGCGCAGATGAAAGCTGACGGTCGGCTGGGTAAGCTCCAGCGTCTCCGCTGCTTCCTGCAAAGTCTCCCTGCGCATAACCTCCACAAATACTTTTAGCTGCTGTACGTTCAATAGCTTCACGCCCCCTCTATATTTGAAATATAGACGTTATCTATTAAACATTCAATATACATAGATATATTTAATAAAACTAACACCCAGGCTTAACGTTGCTCTTACATAATGTTGTTAAAGTTTGAATTAACGCTAAGGCGAAACAAGAAGCTCAAGGGGGATCAATCAATCGTGAAACGGAATTGGCTGAAAACAGCAGGTATTGCAGCAGGTGCGCTCTCATTATTGGTAGTTACAGCTTGCGGAGGACAGAACCAGGGTAATACAACTGCTGCAGCAGCTGACGGAAATACGGCAGCCACAGCTGAACCGGCGGCAACAGCTGCACCAGCCGGTGACCAGACGCTGACAGTGTACCTGAATGATTTTGATGCAGTCATCGGTGAAATGTTCGAGAAAGAGACCGGCATCAAGCTGAACATCGTCTCCGGTAACGGTGCCGAGATTATGTCCCGTATTGAAGCCGAGCAGGGCAATCCGCAGTGGGATGTCGTGTGGATCGATGCGATGCCTTCGATTAACGGGCTGGATGCCAAAGGACAGCTGCTGACCGGCTGGACGCCGGATAATGTGGCCGGACTGAAAGACCAATATGAATCGCTGATTCCGGAAGACGGCTCGTATTATCCGACCGGAGCCCATGCTGCAGGAATCATTGTCTACAATAAAAATAACATTACGGGTGCAGATATTCCTGCCTCCTGGGAAGACCTGAGCCGCACCGCTTATAAGGGCAGACTGGGCATGGCTGATCCGGCGATTGCGGCACCGGCGTATCCGTTTGTCTCCAGCTTTTTCGAGGATAAGGGAATGGACGGCGGGAAGGCCTACTTCAACACACTGATGGAGCAGGGGCTGCGCGTGTATCCGAAGAATCCGCAGGTGGTACAGGCTCTGACCGCTGGAGAAATTGATATTGCTGCGCTGCAGGAATCGAATGCGTATTCCATGGTGGCTGCCGGAGAACCGGTGGAGCTGGTATGGCCTGAAGAGGGAGCGCCGGCATCCGTACGTGTGGCTGCAATCCAGAAGGATACGGCAAAGGCTGACGCCGCGAAGCAGTTCGTGAGCTTCCTGCTGGAGCCGGAAGTACAGCAGGAGCTGGTCGATACCGGGGATGAGGCTTATTTCGAGCCATCGGCGGAGGGTGCAGAACCGAAGGCTGACCGTGCTGCTGATGCCAAGCTGAACTTTACAGAGGCCGCATGGGCGAGCGGGCATGAGGCTGAGATCAAGCAATGGTTTGCCGATCAGGCTGTGCAGTAAGCGGGGATTATGGTAAAGGCGCTTAATGTTAACCGGCTGGGCTGGATTGTCAGCATCCTGCTTGCCATACTTGTCCTGTTCCCTCTGGCAGCGGTCATCATTCAGGTACTGCTGCCGGGCGTTTTCTTCGGTGAGCTGAACTTTGGCGATCTGTCGCTGCTGCTGGATGTGTTCAACCGCCCGCTCTGGCGAAAATCACTGGAAAACTCGCTGCTGCTGGGAATCGGCACTACACTGTTTGGAACCATTCTGGGGACGGTGCTGGCTATGGCCCGTTCCCGCTGGTCTTTCCGGGGGGCTGCGCTGCTGGATGCCGCCGCCTGGATTCTGTTCATTATGCCTTCCTTCATTCTGGCCCAGGGCTGGATTATGTTCTCTGCCGGCAACGGGCTGGCAGCGTCCCTGTTCGGCTGGAAATGGGTAAGCTCCGCTGTATTCTCACCGGCCGGTCTGGTTGCAGTGATGACCTTCAGCAAGTTTCCGCTGGCTTATCTGACAGTCCGTGCGGCAATGGAGTGGAAGATGGATATGCTGTCACAGGCTGCAAGGCTGTGCGGCGCCAGCTCATGGCGCGTGTGGCGGACGGTGGAGGTTCCGCTGCTGCTGCCGTCAATTTTTTCAGGCGCATTGCTGGTCTTTATGGATACAATCGGAGACTTTGGTCTTCCGTCGGCAATTGCCGTAGTGTACCGCTTCCCGACACTGCCATATTCTATCTACTCGGCAATTTACACCTCGCCAATCCGCTTCGACATGGCGGGTGTGCTGTCCCTGTATCTGGTGCTGCTGATCGCGATGGCAATTGCCGTCCAGTTCTATGTGCTGCGCAGAGCCAGGTATGACATTCTGTCAGGGAGAGCGGTCCGCTCGGCCCCCGGCTCTGCCGGCAAATACAGCTGGCTAATCAGCTGCGCGGTCGGTCTTCTGCTCATCGTTGTCATCGGCATCCCGATCGGCTCCAGCCTGGTCATGTCCATTCTGCAGGTACAGTCAGGAGGACTGGTGAGAGGCAATCTGACGCTTGAGCATTACAGTGAGCTGTTCCGCCACGGTGCGGATTTATTCCCGGGAATCGGCAGATCGCTGATGATTGCAGCTGCAGCTTCTGTATTCGGGCTGATTATCGGCCTTGGCGCAGCATTTGTGCTGTCCTATTCCCGGTTTAAATTTAAAAAGCTGATTGAGACCGCTACGCTGATCTCCTTCGCGGTTCCGGGCGTTGTGCTCGGCATCGGGTATATCTTTGTCTGGAACCAGAAGTGGCTGGAGCCGCTGGGACTCAGACTGTACAGTAAGCCGCCGATCCTGGTGCTGGCGGCCATTGCCGGAGCGATCCCGGTCATTACCCGGATTATCACCGGCTCGATGGCCAAGGTTCCCGGGCATCTGCTCGATGCCGCACAGATTCAGGGGGCTTCCCTGGTCAGCCGGGTGCGGACGATCCTGATTCCGCTGATCCGCGGCGCGCTGGTGTCAGGTGCGCTTGCTGCCTTCGGCTCCTGTATTTTCGATCTGGCGGTCAACTCTATTCTGTTCCCGCCGAATTTTGTAACCCTGCCGATTGTCATTGACGATGCCTTTGAAGATATGCGGTTCGGCTACGCATCTGCGGCTACAGTGACCGGAGGAGGCATTATTGTACTGATCCTTGTTGTAATTGAATCCATCTTTAAGAAGAGAGGGGCGAGAGCATGAGACAACCACAGACTGTACACGCCCCGGGCACACCGCTGCTCGAAATCCGCAATTTGCAAAAAAGCTACGGCGGTTTCCAGGCGCTGGGCGGTATCAACCTGGAGCTGCAGGAGGGTGAAATTATCAGCGTGCTGGGTCCCTCGGGCTGCGGCAAGTCAACGCTGCTGCAGCTCGTTGCCGGACTGAGCCAGCCGGACGGGGGAGAGATTCTGCTGCACGGGCAGGCTATCGCTTCCGCTTCCCGGATGACGCCGCCCGAAAAACGGGGCATCAATATGGTGTTTCAGGACTATGCACTGTGGCCCCATATGAATGTGTATGACAATGTCGCCTATGGCTTGAAGCAAAAGCGATTGTCCGCGCAAGCCATCAAACAAAAGGTGGAGGAGGCTATGACGCTGCTCCAGCTCGAAGGCTTCGAGCGGCGTCTGCCGCCGCAGCTGTCAGGCGGCCAGCAGCAGCGGGTGGCAATTGCCCGCGCCCTGGTGACAGAGCCGCGGCTGATGCTGCTCGATGAGCCGCTCTCCAATCTGGACATGCGGCTGCGCGTGGAGATGCGGACCGAAATGTCGGTGCTGTTCCGCAGGCTGAAAATGAGTGTGTTCCATGTGACACACGATCCGGAGGAAGCCTTTGCCATGGCCGACAAGCTGCTGCTGATGCGCAGCGGGGCGGTGGACCAGCTGGATACGCCGATGGCCTGCTACAACAAGCCGGCCAGCAGGCAGGCGGCTTCGCTGCTGGGGGCAATCAATGTGCTCAGCGGCACCTTTGCCGGCTCTCCGGGGGATGCAGCCATTCAGTGCTCCGCCGGCTTGCTCCAGGGAACCGTCTGCGGTCCGGATGGAAGCCTGCGGGCGGAAGGCCACGCAGAGCTGCGCTTCCGGCCGGAAGCAGTGAAGGTACTGCCCGCCGGAGCAGAAGCTTCTGCTGGGCATGGAGACTCCAACCGGATTGAAGCCACCGTCATCCACTCGACCTTCGAGGGAACTAAGTGGCGGACGATGGCCGAGTCTGCGGCAGGAGAACGCTTATACCTGTTCAGTGAAGAACAGCGGGATAGCGGGAGCATCATTTATGCCGGGCTTCCCCGTGAATCCGCCTATATTTACGCAACCTGACAGCAGGAAGAGAACCTAACAGATTATTCGCGAAAGGCCGCTGATATTGTGCTCCATACATCAAAGAACACAGGCAGGCTGCTGGCGGTTTCAGACATCCACGGGCATGCCGGAGGGCTGCAGCAGTTGCTTAATACCGCTGAATATAATCCTGCATCAGACCGCCTTATATTGGTGGGGGATTACATAGACGAAGATCCGCCAAGCTGGGAGACACTGCATCTGATCAGGAGGCTGACAGAGGAAGGGGCGCTGGCTGTTCCGGGCAATATGGAGCTGCGGCTGCCGGAGCAACTTGCAGACATTGCTTCCGGAGCTTCCGGCGGCACATCCCTCCGTGAATGGCTGCGGGGCCTGCCTCCATACATCGAAGCTGACGGTTACCTGTTCGTCCACGCCGGATTCCGTCCGGATGTGCCGCTTGCCGGACAGATCCTGCAGGATATGACGGAAATTCGTGAGGAATTCTGGGGAGTGCAGCCGCCGCCGTACGCCGGTAAAGGTATTATTTTCGGACATACGCCGACCTTTAAAATGGGGGCCAAAGCAGGTGAGGTCTGGAGGAAATCCGGACTAACCGGCATCGACACCGGGGCGAAGCATAACTGCCGGCTGACGCTGCTGGATGTTCACAACGGTATTGCCTACTCCTGCTCGACCGAAGCCACCAGACAGCATTACAAGGATTTTAAAATAAATATGCTGGAGGACAGGTAATGCTTATCACCGAAGGCCCCGCTACTGGCTGCTATTACCTTTTGCCGTGGTGGCAGCTCCCGCTTTCTTTTTCAAGCTTCCTATTATTAACATCAGCAAAGGCAGCCCCAGCATGTTCACCGGCAGAGCGAAAGGAACCCAGTAGCGCTGCAGGTAATTCGTTGTAGCTTCAATTACATTTTGCGGAATCAGCGCAAAGACAAACATGACCGGAGCAATGAACCAAATCATAATTCTCCAGCTCTGGACCTTCAGAAATTGCGCGGTTCCGTAGCTTACTAAGAACAAATAGACGGCCAGCTTGACGAATACACTGGAAATCCAGATGACGACCGGAACAGCATCGAAATTATCGATGAAGCCAAACAATGAGATTTTCTGGGTCATTTCAAAAAAGGGATACCACATGTTAGGGCTAAGATTGACGCCGAGTACAGCAATGATCATGATTGTGGTCAATAGAACAATGAGGTTCGCAATCAGTACCGCCGAGATCGTATAGGCCCGTCCCTTATGCGGCCGGGACAAAAAGGAGGCAAACATCAAATACTCGACGGAATGGCCCAGATATGAAGCAGGAGCCAGCGAGCCACGCAAAATATCCTTAAAGCCGCTATCCGCATAGACGGGGAGAATTTGCTTCAGGTTAATATTATTGCTGTTGGCAAGCAGGACGAGTACGACCATGATCAGAATGATTGGCCCCAGAAATTCACTGCAGCGTCCAATTCCTTCAATGCCTCCGGCATAGGCGGCATAAGCAATCAACAGGATCATCAGCAGAATCACGAATTCCTTGGGCGTCTCCGGAAGCAGCATAATATTAACAAGGTCGGAAAATTGGCGGAGTACAATCGGGATAATCGTGTACCACTGTACAAGATAGATGACGATTACCAGCTTGCCGAGCCAATTCCCGAAAACCAAGGGCGCATAGTCGATAAGATTCTGGCCTGGAAAAATCTTGGCAACAGCCGTTACCAGTAAGGCAACGAGCAATGCAATACAGCCTGCCGCAATAATGGAGAGCCATGCATCTTGCTTAGCGGCCTGCAGGCTCGGGGTTATCGTCATCACCAGGGTCATCCCGAGATTCATGCTTAAGATGATCCATAATACCTGCATGCCGGAAATTTTCAGATTCATTGTGTGCATCCTCTACATTTTATGATATTGCTATTTTTTCGGATAAGCACGGCCATGTGTTTTGCCTAATTGCTCGATTTGAAGCTCGACCTCAACCTGCACTGGCATTGCGGGAAAGATTTCGCTCCAGGAGTCCTGTATCTTTTTCCAGAAATAAGGGTGCTCAATATGGATTTCCTCACCCATGCCGAAGATGTCGGACCTCATTTCCTTCTGGACATGGGTCAGCAGGCCTTCGATCCTGCTCTGCAGCTGCCTGGAAAATTGCTGCTCCACGTTTTTTCTGTTCTTCTCATTGTCCAGATTCAGCCTTGTGTTGTTAGAAACCACCTTAACCACTGTATGGAAGATGACCTTAGCCTCGGGATGATCATCCAATATCTTCGTATGCACGTGTACACGGCTCTCTGATGACTTTACACTTATGGTTCCCTTGTAATCCTTTTCCTCAGGCTCCGCCTGAATCGTAAATCCCAGACGATAGGGGTCCCCAATCCACCAGCGCAGCAGATCAAGCTCTGAGGGCTCGGTAAATCCGCTCAATTTATTGCCGAGGTAGACTGCAGTCCTATCGATCGCAACCGATTCTTTATCCGTGCCCTTATGGATAATCCGGATGGCTGCAGTTACCGGGGATGTTCCGGGCGAGGAGAAGGCCTTCAGAAATTCATCGAACTTTACGGAGAAGCTCTGTCTGCTGCTTTGAATTTTGCTGATTGCTAGTGCCGGAATTAGTTCCATAGGGTAGGGAGCGCTCAGAATTTCTTTGGCGGTTGCTCCATAGGCTGTTAACACGTAGCTGTTGTAACGGGTCTCCGGGAAGCGTGTAAAAAGGTCCTGAACCTGATTAAGGCCGTGCCGTGCGTAACTCTCCCCGATCAGGAATACCTCCCTGTGGCCAAAATAGACGTATCTGGACATTTGCTGCTGGACCTTCCCCAGTGCTTCCTGCAAATCATTTCCTTTGGCTGAGATGACGACAACCTGCTTCTGGCTGCCCCCTGATTTCACCGCACTGGGTATGCCTGTCGGGAGCGCAATCTGATAGGACACCTCAACCAGCCCGCTGTCCGTTAAATCGATTCCGCTGCCCATAATTAATGCGAGATCATCCATTTCCCTGCGGTCCCAGCAGCCGGTCGTCATACAAAGGATAATCAGGAGAAGCATATATCTGCATGTCCTTATAAATCTGCTCATGTTTAATCCCACTCCATTTAATGCCTCGTATGTTTATGCCGTTTCTTTAAGGCTTGCCACGGGGCCCTCAATAATGTGTCAGCCAGTCCATTGAAAGTCAAAGGGGCAAGCGGGGACATATAGGGTACACCGAAGGAACGTAAATTTACCAGATGTACCAGTATGACGAGTAAGCCAATTCCCAGCCCGTACAGGCCAAAGGTTGCAGCGAGCAGCATGAGCGGAAAACGGATAATGCTGATAGCCTGGCTCATCCCCGGATTAGGGATCAGGAAGGAAGAAATCCCGGTAATCGATACGACAATGATGATTGTAGCCGAGATGATTCCGGCCTGAACGGCCGCTTGTCCGATAACCAGGGCGCCTACAATGCTGATCGTCTGGCCGACGGGGCGGGGGAGGCGGATTCCGGCCTCACGCAGGGCTTCAAAGGTAGTTTCCATAATCAGCGCCTCGACAATTGCCGGGAAAGGAACAACCTCACGTGCGGCGGCGAGACTCAGGGTCAGGCTTGTCGGGATCATCTCCTGATGGAATGTTGTAACAGCAATAAAGATGGAAGGCAGCGCCATCGCAAAAAAAGCAAACAGATATCTCAGCCAGCGCAGCATGGTGGCGAACATAAATTTCATATAATAGTCTTCTGCAGACTGAAAGCCAAACCAGAAGGTAACGGGCAGGATGAGTACCATCGGCGAGCCGTCAGTGATAACGGCTATCTTCCCCTCTATTAATGAACCTGTAGTCATGTCCGGGCGCTGGGTTGCCTGCATGACAGGGAATGGGGAATAAGGATGATCGCTGATTAATTCTTCGATATAACCGGATTCGAGGATACTATCCATATCAATGCCTGCGATCCGTCTCTTTAACTCCTCTACTACACTTTTGTCGGCGATCCCTTCAATGTATACGATGGTAATATCAGTACGGGAGAGGCTGCCGGCACTTAATGTTTCTGTTTTCAGCCGGGGGGTGCGGAGCCGGTGACGGATCAGGGCAAGATTTATGGACATTTTCTCAATAAATCCGTAGCGCGGCCCGCGGATAACCGCTTCGGTCGACGGCTCATCCAGCGCGCGGTTCAGCTTATCCTTGAGTGAGAAGGCAAAGGCTTGCGCAGAGCCTTCAATGAACAGGATGGTTTCGCCGCTGACAATACGTCTGGCGGTTTCCGTCATATTCTTTACTACCGCAGGCTGAACAATGGAGGAGAACCCGAACTTAAGCTGCTCCTCCAGCCGGGAAGGATCGCTGATTGGAGGTGCTGCTTCTTGCATTAAAGGCTCAAGGAAGCCGTCATCCCACAGCTGCTTATCGATCAGGACATCCAGATAAACCACCATGGCAGGCATAGAGCCGAAGATAAGCAGCTCCCGTACAACCAGATCGGAGCAATTGGCGAAGACCTGGGCAATGCCTTTTTTGTTCTCCATTATCTGTTCGGAAATAGGGATGTTTACTTCAGGTTCAAGTGCCCTTATTTTTTTGGCAAAAGGATCGGTTGCCCGTTTGTTTACTCTCATCGGCCTATCACCTCCAGAGCCTTTAATATTCACCATCAATTCCCTTGTTATCCAATGAAATTGGAAAAAGGCCATTCTCAGGGCTGCATCAGCCTCCGGGAATAGCCTTATATATACGGGTATATTTTATCCGCCGCTGCAGATACTGCAAGCATAATATACGGATACGGGCGGATAGGAGGTGAGGGGGATGAAGCTTCTCGGTAAGATTATTGCTTTTCTTATCATAATTGCTATATCCGGTGCAGTGCTCTATTATTCCACCATGCCGGGGGCTAGCTGAAGTACTCGGTTACTATCTTTTCAGCCGTCCGTGTAGCCAGCGCCTGGGTCGTAAGCGTGGGGTTTGGACCGCCGATTCCGTTGAAGTGCACACTGTTATCAGCAATGAACAAGCGTTTCACTTGAAAGGCTTCACAGTTAGCATCGGTTACATAGCCCATCCGCATCGTGCTTTCCAGATGAAGCATGAAGCCAAAAGGGGTATCCGAGCGGATAATCTGCCTGGCCCCGGCCTGCCGCAAGGTTTCAGACGCATATCTTGCCAGCTGATCACGCCGTTTGAGTGTTTTGGGGCTGGGGGTGTAATACACGATTGGAATCGGGCCGTGCTCGTCTTTGAGCAGGGGGTCAACCTCAACCCGATTCCGGTAAAGCGTTTCATCATCCGTCAGGAGCAGCATGGTCATTGTCCGGCTGTAATTCCTCATTAACTCCTTCAGCTGCGGACCGGCGACCCGGCCGCGGATATTCCATGGCTCTCCGGGCTCCGGCGGGTTCAGCGCATTATAGCCTGCTTCACTGAAGCCATAGGTCAGAAATGACATTAAACCCGGACTCAGGCAGGAGACCTGAAAGATGCCTGTTCCCGGAATATCAACCCTTGCTCCTGAAGTATGGCCCACATAAGGATAGACCTCGGGCAGGCCCATAATCCGCATAAGCTCCTTCTCCTCAAATACGCCGCCAACCCAGTCAAAGCAATGATTGGTTAGCCCTCTGCCGACCCATTCATTAAAAGGAAGGCTGGAATTCAGCCACAGCCGCGGTGTTTCAATGCAGCCGGCTGCCATAATAACAGTCCTGGCCGTCAGCTCCCCGATTTCCCCTGTCCAGGTATCCCTGAACTGGACACCGGTGGCGCGGAGACCCTCCTTGGGGTCCTGCGAGGTGAGGATTTTGATGACAAAGGAGTTGGGCCGGATCGCAACATTGCCGGTTTTCAGGGCGAGCGGCACATAGCTGACAAGTGTGCTGCGTTTGGCGATTTTGTCTACTGAAGGACCTGATGCACAGCCGTTGACGCAGTTCCCCCGCAGCGTACAGCCCTCCATATCCGACAGCTCTTCAAGTGAACAGCCGGGGTCCATCAGACGGTCGTTGGGCGGCAGAATAGCGTTCGGATTAGGGCGGTAGCCCGGAGTGGTTACGTTCAGCGTTGGATTCAGCTGCCAGCCGGCTTTTTTGGCACCGTAATAGAAAAGCTCTTCCTTAGGTGTCGTAGGTGAAAATTGTACAGGCAGTGTAGCTTCGGCCTTCTCATAGTAGGGAATCAGCTCCCGGTAGCTGAGCGGCCATACCTGGTCAATGGCCTGGGGAAAGGCACGCGGCGACTGTGACCAGTAATGCTGTGTCGTTCCCCCGACACCGGAGGCCTGCCAGATATCCCCCTTCTGCCGCATAATCCGGTGCCAGGGTGTGCGGCGCCGGTCAGCAGGTCCAAAGCGGAACGCTCCGGATACTACATCATTCATATTGTTCTCGTACGAGTTGAAGACCTTTTTATAAATGCCGATATCCAGATCCTTATAATCAGAGCTCCAATCCCCGCCGTGTTCAGTGTTCGGGTTCGCCCAGTGCTTGTTGCCGTACCAGGCACCTGCCTCCAGCACCAGCACCTTCAGGCCGGCTTCTCCCAGCTCTTTGGCGGCAACGGCACCGCCGCCGCCGGAGCCGATAACAATGACATCAGCATCGAACATAGACTCAGCTGCGCACAATAGATGACCCTCCTCCTTGCCGCTCAATGGTCAATACATTGCCCATAAAGGCCCTGTAGCCGGGGACAACGCCCGGATAGCGCACCTGGCTCCAGCCCGGGGGAAAGCCCTCCAGCCTCCGTTCTGTCGGGACCTTCAGCCGGGTGCTTCCGTATGCCGGCCATTCCGAATAGTTCCCGAACAGGGTCTGCCTGTTGATAAAATCTATCATGTACCGGACAATTCCCAGGTCATTCCGGTAGGGAGGCGGCAACGGGGCCAAATCAAGCTGATCAGACTGCTCCAGCATGGCCAGCACCCGTATCCGGTCTGACGGGTGAAGAGCGGCAAACGGCAATCCGGCCCCTCCCGGATTGCCGTGATCGTCCTGATTGTGTCCTAATGCGCAGAATTGGACGGCACCATAATTAAGCAATGCCGCAGTAGGAGCGGATAACGGTACTGCTGTCAGATAAAAGCCCTGCCAAAGGGACAGATTGTGGTCCAGCTCCCAGATTAAATACTCGTGGACACCGAATTGAACAGCTCCGGCAGATTGTACGTCCCCAGGCGCAGAACAGGCTGCTGTATAAGGAATGATGGCTTCGACTAGAGCGAGAAAGGTGATATAGGTATGGGGCGGGACTGCTGCGGCATAGGCTGCGGCCTGATGCATAATAAATCCCCCTTCAGATTAATCCCCTGATATAGATACCTATTCCCCCTGATGCATTTTCAGACGCTGTTCAGGAGGCGGGAAGGAAAATTCGCAACGAACTTATTTATGAGCGGTTGCTCTCTTTGGAGTCTCTTACAGCCTGTGCACCGACCTCGGCCTGCTGCATATACTCCCGCGGTGACATGCCGGTGACCTTCTTGAACACCTTGCTGAAGTAGAAGGCGCTCTCATAGCCGAGCTTCTGCGAGATTTCATAGATCCGGCCTTCGCCGCGCAGCATCATCTCTTTGGCGGCCGTTATTTTGGTCTCGGTGATATATTCCACATAATTGACCTTGGCCGTTTTGGAGAACAGGTGGCTCAGGTAGTTGGGGCTGAAATTGAATACATCGGCTACCTGGTTGAGCGAGAGCTTGGAGCCGAGATTGCGTTTGATGTATTCCTGGACATTCTTGACGATCTGCTCCTTGTAGCTCTGTCTGCGGGTGGACAGCATATCCGAGACGCCGTCGCGGAAGCAGACCAGCCAGCCGGCAATCTCTTCAATGGTATGCATCTGGTAGATCGCCCGGTAGCCCTCCGGCTCATGCCCGAAGATATGCTCCACGATCTCTTCACCATCTGCCAGCAGTGAGGTAGCCATGTAGAGAATGTTGCAGGCCGCATCGGTGGCGGGGACAAGCAGGTCGGAGCGGCCGTCAAAAATTTCAATCATTCTGGAGATAATCGCGTACAGCGCCTGGGTATCCATCTCCTCAAAGGCCCGGCGGATCTCGGAGCGCGACTCCGAGAAATCAAATAGCGGAAAGTCCTGCTCCGGCGGCTTACCCTCGGAGAAAAAGACGAAGGACTGGGCATTTACTGCAGCCGGCAGCGCCTTGCGGGCGGCAAGATAGCTCTCCCTCAGCAGATAAGGGTCCTCCACGGCAAAGCCGATCGCCCCGATAATCGTCACATTGAAATAGTTGTGGAGCACGGAGGCCATATCGGCCAGCAGCTTCCGGGTGTCCGGCATCCACAGCTGCGGATCGGTTCCGCAGACAGGCAGGGTAACGGCAAAGTTGCGCAGGTCGAGACTGGTTACATGGCAGGGCCTGACGGACGTAAGTGTATCCTTAGCCATCTGCACCGTGCTTGAGCAGAGGGCGACCAGCTTATCCCCGCGGGGCGGAACGGTATCCGGTCCGAGAATCCGGCAGGTGCAGACCACATAAGCGGAGCCGCTGAGGTCAAGATCGAGGTCCTCCTTTTGCAGCAGGTACTGGTTCTTGTTCTCGAACAGATTGTTGAACAGCCGGACGAAAAATTTATCACGCTCGGCCTGCAGGTTGCCGCGGTGTACCAGCTTGGGGTAGCTCTCGATCGTCTGATATTCCCCGAGCAGGGTAATCGCCCGCTGGATGGAGGCGGCCAGCGTCTCCGGCGTCAGCTCCAGCTTCACCAGATAATCGGCAGCCTGGACTTCAATGGCGCTGCGTGCATATTCGAATTCCTCGTAGCTGGTCAGGATGATGAACAGGGGGACGCGGCCATATTTTTTACGGACGGAATCAGCGACCTGCAGACCGGTTTTAATCGGCATTTTGATGTCGCTGATCACAATGTCAGGGCGCAGGCTGTCGATCATTTCCTCCTCCTGGGCCCCGTTATGGGCCACACCGACAATCTCTATGTTATACTGCTCCCATTTCAGCATGGATTGCAGGCCGATGCAGACTAGCGCCTCATCATCGGCAATCAGCAGCTTGATCAAGGGTATCACTTCCTTGCTTGTAGTAGTGCAGACTATTCCTTCAGCTGGAACGGGATCACAATTTTCATCTGCGTATATTGTCCCGGCTTGCTCTCAATCGACAGCCCGTAAGGCTCCCCGAACGCCAGCTGCAGCCGCTCATTGACGCTGCGCAGCCCGATGTTCTCGAACAGCCCCTTCGCCCCCTCCTCCTGCTTGGACAGGATATGCGAAATCTGCTCCTCCGGCATGCCGACCCCGTTGTCCTCGACTGTAATCAGAATGTCGGCGAAGCCGCTTTTGGCCACGGTAATCTGGATGTCGCCTCTGCCCTTGGGCTCAATGCCGTGAAAAATCGCATTCTCCACCAGCGGCTGCAGGGTAAAGCGCGGAATCAGGCCGGATAGCAGCTCCTCGTCCGCAATGCTCTGCACCATCGTTACAGTGCTCCCATAGCGGTATTTCTGGATCAGAAAATAATCCTCCAGCAGGTTCAGCTCATCACGCAGCGGCAGCAGGCGGCGGTTGTCTTTGGCAATGCTGCGCAGCAGCCTCGACAGGGAGGTGGTCATTTCCGCAATGCCTGTAGCGTTCTGGATCGTAGCCATCCATTTGATCGAATTTAGCGTGTTATAGAGAAAATGGGGGTTGATCTGATTCTGCAGCATCCGGTACTCCAGCTCCTGCTTCTGCTTCTCATCCGCCAGCCTGCTGTCCATCAGGGCAATGATATCCTGGGACAGGCGGTTGATTCCCCGGCCGACATCCCCAAGCTCGCTGTTCCACTCAATGTTGCGGTCGAGCAGGAAGTTGCCCTGGGCGATTTTGTCGATCCGTTTCTTGAGCTTCTCCACCGGCAGGCTGATGGTCCGGGTCAGATATAAGGTAATGATGCCGCTGAGCACAAGCACTAACAGGCAGACGCCGAACATAATCGGTATCCATATATTTGCCTTTGGCGCGAACTGGTTGCCGGCAATCGTCTGGGTCAGCTCAACTCCGCTTCTGACCACGTAGGAGACGGCCAGCGTTCGCTCCTCATCCTCCAGACGGATCTCAGACAGCTTGGTCATCGGGCCGACAGGCTCATCCTCGGTGTAAGCGACCGGCTCGTAGGGGGTTGTAATCTGCTGTATTTTGTCACCGGTAATCTCATAATGATTGTTGCCGAGCGTCAGCAGCAGACGCGAATCCTCCGGCAGGGTGTAGCCCTTCAGCTTGTCGGTAATGACCGAGGTGTTGACCAGCAGGTAGACGGTCCCGATCCGGGAGGCATGGTCCCCGTAAATCGGCAGAATAAACGGAATGCCATAGGCGGTGGAGAGCGGGTCCTTGATCACCTGGTCATATTCCTCTGTAGCCTCGTTGTTCAGTCCGGTAATCTGGCCGATATTGTGGATCGTAAGCGGAGTGGACACACTGACCGAATTGTCGAGCTGCAGGAATTTTCCGTTATTATCCGTTACGATCAGCCGGCGGACATAATTGTAGGAGCGGTTAATCTGAAAATCCTCCTGCATCGAGCTGAATACATCCAGCGCATCCCTGGCCTTGGCATCGGGTGATTCGAAATAATCCGCCAGCAGCGTATTAGTAGTAGAATTAGTACTGCTGGTCATTGCCAGCACGGACAGGTTGAGCAGGTCCTGTTCTATAATATGGGAGACAAGCTGCAGGTTGAACTCGGTTGCCTGGATTGTCGTTTTGCGCTGATAATAGGAAATAAGCTCATAGCTGAAAAAGGACAGCAGGGTGGCGATCAGCAGCGCAAACACAATCATGATCAGGATGATGCGGCTTTTAATAGTAGATCTTCTTATCGTGGTGGTTCTCTCCTTTGGTACACAAGAAATGTAATGAAGCGGTTACAAAATTGCCGGATGCTGCTGCAAAAAGCATTATAACCACCATAGCATATTCCGGTATTGCAAAATAGAGGGGGAGGCAGGAACCGGGAATTTTACAGGTTTTGAATAGAAAATTACAGGTCCGGGACAATGAAAGCGCAAACAGAACATAAAAGTGAATGATCTGAGCAGGAAAATACATCCCATCCCGGGCTGTAACCCGGTAGAATGTGAAATAGCTTCAGAAGATGATATCTGGTCAACAAAACGAGATGAAAAGGGGAAATTCAATGAATTACAAAAGATTGTATGGCATGACCTTTACTGCAGTGCTCTCCGTGGGCCTCTTGGCAGGCTGCTCCGGCAACAACAATAATGCACAGAACAATGCCGCTGCTACAACTGCTCCTACCGGCACGAATGCAAGCGCTTCCTCCGAACCGAGCCAGGAGCCTGTTACCCTGAAATGGGCGCTGTGGGACTGGGAAGCAACCGCTTACTATAAACCGCTGATCGAGGCTTACCAGAAAGAGCATCCAAACGTGACGATCGAGTACGTTGACCTTGGCTCTACCGACTATATGACGATGCTGAGCACACAGCTGTCCGGCGGTGCCGATCTCGATATCCTGACCATCAAGGACATTCCGGGCTACTCCAACCTGGTGAAGCAGAACCATCTTGAGCCGTTAAAAGGGTTCATGGGCACAAACAGCATTGATCCGGCGCTGTATGGCGGTACTGTTGAGCAGATCGAAGTGAATGATGAGGTTTATGCGCTTCCTTTCCGCAGCGACTTCTGGATCGTGTACTACAACAAGGACCTGTTCGACAAAGCAGGGGTTGAATACCCAAGCAACGACATGACCTTCGAGCAATATGATGAGCTGGCCAGAAAGATGACCTCCGGCAGCGGCGCAGAAAAGGTATACGGTGCGCATTACCACACCTGGCGCAGTGCGGTTCAGCTGTTCGGCATCCTGGACGGCAAGAATACTGTAGTGGATGGAAGCTACGACTTCCTGAAGCCTACCTATGAGCGCATCCTGAAAGAGCAGGAAGACGGCATCGTGATGGATTATGCAACACTGAAGACCTCCAGCACGCACTATTCCGGCGTATTCTACAACAACTCCGTTGCCATGATGAACATGGGCAGCTGGTTCATCGCCACCCAGATTGAAAAGGTGAAAAGCGGCGAGTCCCAGGCAACTAACTGGGGTATCGTGAAATATCCGCATCCGGACGGTGTTGAAGCAGGAACCACACTAGGAACAATCACTTCCCTGGCTGTTAACCAGAAGTCCGAGCATAAGGAAGCTGCCCTTGATTTCATGAAGTTCGTGACCGGTGAAGACGGCGCTTCTGTCATTGCTTCCACTGGTACTATTCCGGCGATCAAAAATGATGAGGTTATCGGCTCGATCACTTCCATCGACGGTTTCCCTGCAGATGACAACAGCAAGGCTGCTCTGACTACTGTGCAGACTTACCTGGAAATGCCTATGCATGAGAAGAGCGCTGATATCGAAGTCATCCTGAACGAAGCGCATGACAACATCATGACCAAGAATGCGACGATCGACGAAGGCCTGAAGGACATGAATACCCGTGTGCAGTCGCTTTTGAACAACTAGGCAGTGATTCTCAGGGGGCGGGCCATGCCCGCCCTTTGCATAGAAGGTAGAAGGTTTGGAGGAGAACAAATGCAAAATGAAACCGTACTTAGACCAAAGAAAGCCCCCAAGAGGATACTGTCCAAGGGCGTCCGGGATCATCTGGTAGCATACAGCTTTATCGCGCCGAACTTTATCGGCTTTGCCATCTTTACGCTTGTCCCCATGTTCTTTGCCTTTGTCCTGGCATTTGTGAAATGGGACGGGGCCAATCCGATGGAATTCATCGGCTTCGATAACTTTGCCCGGCTGATCAAGGATACCACCTTCCATAAAGCGCTGTGGAACACGATTGTCTATACCATCGGTGTTGTACCGTTCACGATGGCTGTTGCCCTTGCGCTGGCTATTCTGCTGAACCAGAAGATTATTGCCCGTAACTTTATGCGGACCGTCTTCTTCTTCCCCTATGTTGCTTCGCTTGTAGCGGTGGCGGCAGTGTGGAACTTTATTTTCAGCCCGACTATGGGTCCTGTCAACAACATCCTGCATCTGATCTCCGGCGTACCGATTGAGGATCTTCCCCGCTGGGCGGCGGATAAGCAATGGGCGATGTTCACGGTCATCCTGTTTACCGTCTGGAAAAACATGGGTTATTACATGGTCATCTACCTCGCAGGCCTCCAGGGGATCAACCCGGAATTATATGAAGCTGCTGAGCTCGACGGCGCAGGCGCCTGGAGAAGGTTCCGCAATGTGACCGTTCCGCAGCTGGCACCAACGACGTTCTTTGTTCTGATGATTCTCGTCATTAATTCGTTTAAGGTCTACGATATCTTCATCAACCTGTTTGCCGGTGCCGACAATCAGCTGAACGACTCAACAAGAGTAATGGTCTATCAAATCTACAACACGGCGTTCCGTTCACTTGATTACGGATATGCCAGCGCCATGGCTATTGTGCTGTTCCTGCTGGTGCTTGGTATTACGATCGTCCAGTTCCGCGGCGAGAAGAAGTACGGATAATAGGGGGATATGAATGATATGGTAGGTTCAAATAAAATCTTCAGAGTCAGCTTGAAAGTGTTAGTGTACGCTTTGCTCGCTGCAGCAGTCTTCTGTATGCTGATTCCTTATGTATGGATGCTGTCCTCATCACTCAAGATGAACAAGGATGTCTTTTCCTTCCCGATGCAGTGGATTCCGGATCAGCCGCGCTGGTCAAATTTCGTGGACATCTGGACCCGCATCCCGCTGGGCCGCTTCATCTATAATACAGCCAAGCTGTCCGTAGTCGTTACGATTCTGCAGCTGCTTACTTCCAGCTTTGCAGCCTATGCGTTCTCCAAGCTGCAGTTCAAAGGGAAGAATCTCCTGTTCCTCGGCTATATCGCTACAATCGCTATTCCTTGGCAGGCCTATATGGTACCGCAGTTCATCATGATGCGTTCACTCGGGCTGAATAACACGCACTTGTCCATTATTCTGCTGCAGGCCTTCTCGGCATTCGGGGTGTTCCTGATGCGCCAGTTCTATCAGGGTGTACCGGATGAATTATGTGAGGCGGCGCGGATCGACGGTCTCAGTGAATACGGAATCTGGGCCAGAATTATGCTCCCGTTGTCCAAGCCGGCCCTGTCGACACTGACGATCTTCACCTTTGTCAACACCTGGAATGACTTCCTCGGACCGATGATCTATCTGACCAAAACCGAGCTGAAGACGATTCAAATCGGACTTCGCATGTTCATATCCCAGTATTCCGCTGAGTACGGGCTGATTATGGCGGCCAGTGTGGTCTCGATTATTCCGGTTGTTATCGTCTTCCTCGCACTGCAGAAGTATTTCGTGCAGGGGGTTGCGGCATCAGGGATTAAAGGTTAGAGAGAATTACAGCTATGTGCAAGCCTGGCAGTTGCCTTACCCGCAAGCTGCCAGGTTTGTTTGTCTATGCCTTGTACAGCCGTCCGAAGCCTTCTCAGATTACACAACCTGTGCGGAAGCTGTCTGAGGCATGCTTTTTACAGTGGTATGTATACGCTTTCTTTTTAATTTGGTTTGCCCACTTTAACTATTGAAGGAGGATAAATGAATGAACAGAAAGTCAGCATCCGGCAAAAAGCTATTTTCCATCCTGATGACGGGCATGCTTGTGCTCGGAATGTTTCCGGGACCCGGCCAGCCGACCGCATCCGCTTTAGCGGCAGATAAGGTCTACGCAGCCGCCTATATGGGGGCGGAGACTGCGGCGGGCACCAATTTGCCGGCCAGCATCAATATCGGAGGCAGCAGTACAGCTGTCAGCTGGAATATCGGGGAAGACACGTTTGCTCTGCCTTATGAAACAGTAACTGTAAGCGGCACAACGGCAAGCGGTCCGGTTACCGCCAGCGTCGAGGTTATTCCGCCCGCTGATTATCCGCTCGCCTATTTTGTGGACAGCGGCCGGGGCGGTGACTCGGTGGGGAACGGGCCTACGGCCTCCCCGCTATATGAAGCGGTCAAAGACCTCAGCGGCGGGAGCCTGATCAATCAGGTACCGGACCAGCGCTATGTCAGCGGAACCACTGACTGGGGCTTCGACGATTCCGTGCAGAAGATCAAAAGTTCCAAGGACGGCGGACATACCGATCCGGCAACAGATCCTTCGGTCTGGGTGGTGGGTGTACGCGCTGCTAACGACAATATTGTCTATCAGCTAAATGCGCTTGAAGCCGGAACCTATACGCTGAGCAGCGGCTTCTATGACTGGTACGGCAGCCGTTCGCGGGTCATCCAGCCGCGAATTGAGTACCAGGATACCAGCGGCGGCAAGCATACCTTGTCACTGAGCCAGTTCAATGTCAATGCGTCGAAGATCAATTCAGGCGAGTTTACCGTACCCGCCGATGCAGACACCAGCGTTCCAATGACATTGACGTATGCTTATATCTCCGGTGAAAAGCCGCTCCTCAGCTGGTTCGCCATTGCGGAAGGCGGAATTAAATCCATCCTTGATGATGCCAAGGCAAATGCGGCCTCCATGGTGCAGGTTCTGCTGAACGGCAATGACATCCAGGCGGACAATGAGAACGGCCTTACGTTCAAGGGCTTTGGTGTACTGAGTGCCAACAGCACCAGTGCACTCCTGATGGATTACAAGTCAGAGCAGCCGGAAAAATATGCGGAAATGCTGCAGATCCTGTTCGGCGGCGAGCATCCGCTTATGACCCATGTCAAAATAGAGATGGGTAATGACCGCAACAACTCCACCGGACCTGACCCGGCCACGATGCGTACCGCAGAGGAGGAGGTCAACGTCAAGCGCCATCCCGGCTTCCAGCTGGCAGCAGATGAGAAGGCGGTTAATCCGGACCTCAAGGTCAGCATCCTGCGCTGGAGCGCTCCGGCCTGGGCGGATACCAACGATAAAATCTATACCTGGTACAAAAACACGATTCTGGAGGCTTACCGCCAGTACGGTTACATGACCAGCTACGTCAACCCGCATATTAACGAGCATGCGCCGGATATAGCGTGGACCAAGCAGTATGCGGAAAAGGTTAAGACGGATAAAGAGGGCTTTGCCAGCGCAGAGGAGCAGGCGCTGTATAACCGGATTCAGGTGGTCATCTCCGATGAGGTCGGTATCGGCTCCTTCGGAGGTGCAATGGTAAGCGATGAGTCGCTGCGCAATGCCGTACCGATTGCCGGATATCACTATAACACCGATGATGATGCCGCAGGCAATTTCAAAAAGCTTGCCGAGCAGTATGACATTGAGATCTGGAACAGCGAGGCGCAGGCCACGTTCAGCAACTCGGCATTCCGTCCCAACAATAATGTGAAGGACCCTATAGCTGCCGGAACAGGCATCGGCGGGGTAGGCGGTCCGCTGGAAATGAGCAACACGATTATTAAGGGGTTTGTGAATTCGCGCCGCACACATTTTATATACCAGCCGGCGATCGGCTCCTTCTATGAAGGCGGACAATATTCCTTCAAGGAGCTGGTCAGCGCCCGCGACCCTTGGTCAGGCTGGATTCACTATGACGCAGGCCTGGTGATTCTGCAGCATTACAGCCGGTTCGCAGAGCTGGGCTGGGAAAATGAAGATAACACGGCCGGCATCTGGAGAGCAGTTCCCAAGGCCAGCTCCACCGGTGCTACAGGAACTAACCCGGTCAACGGGCGTAACGGAACGCCAAGCTATATTACGCTTGCTGCCCCTGACAAAAGCGATTTCTCAACCGTCATTGTAAATGACAGCGAGCACACCAAAACCTACAAGCTGCAGGCTGTAAATATGGCGTACACCGGCAATCCTTCCTTAGAGGTATGGGAGACCCGTGCAGCCGACGCCGGAAAGGCATTCAACAGCAATTACATGCAGTATCTCGGCGATGTCTCCGCAGACGGCGGCGGTGTGTACACCGTTAAAGTGAAGCCTTATTCAACGGTAACGGTAACCACGCTGGATACTAAGGACAAAGCAGAGTACAACACCCCGCTGCCTGTGGAAGGCGAACGGACGGTGCTTGATACCGATGCAACAGGCGCGGTGCAGAACACGGGCGACAAATTCCTGTACGCCGATGATTTTGACTATTCGGACCGGACAGTTGTTAAGATCGGAGCAGACGGAAAGGCTGCAGGTACCGAGGGCTATATCGATTCCCGCGGGGGCTCCAAAGGCGCCATTCCGCGCTATACCCATGACCGCAACGGTGCCTTTGAGGCTTATCTGCCGGACGGATCGGATAATTATGTTCTCCGCCAGCAGCTTGACCGGAGCCTTATGGGCCTTGGCGGCACCTGGAACGGCGGCGATCCGGTAACAGCCATCGGTGACAACCGCTGGACGAACTACAAAGCCAGCATTGACGTTTCATTTGAGCATGACAGCACTGAGGGAAGTGCCAATTACGCGGCAATTGGTGCCCGTTATCAAGGGGGCGGAAGCTCACACACCATTGGCGGTACGCCATATGTGCTGAAATTCTGGTTCGACGGCGGCTGGCAGCTGCTGGTGAACGGCGGGGCTGTGGCCAGCGGGAATGCGGCGACAGGCACCGGCGGTGTGAAAATTGAAGGCTTCAATACAGCATATGATGCCTGGCATAACATCGCAGTCCAGGTTGCCGGAGCCACCGTTACCGCCTATCTGGACGGGGTGAAGCTGGCTGCCTATACCGATCCGGCTCCAGAACTGTCCGGCCGTGTAGACTTGGCCAGCGGATATTATCATGTCCGGTTCGACAATCTGAAGGTGGAGACGGTGGATGGCTATGCACCGTATTATTCCGAGCTGCTGGACAATCTGGAAATGTACGATTTGACTGCCGATGCGAATCCAAAGCTGTCCTACAGCGGGAACTGGAATCATGCCAACGGTGCAGGCATGTTCATCTATCAGCGTTCCACTTCCACCAGCCAGGGGGCAGGTGCAGCACTCTCGTATACGTTTGAAGGCACCGGGCTGGATATTTTGGGGCCAAATGACGGATCAGCGAAGCTTGAAGTGACAGTGGACGGCAAGACTGCTGTGCAGTCAGCGGAAACGATAGCCTCGAAGGAGCTTTATCAGACCTATGCGCTGCGCGGGCTGAAATACGGCCAGCATACGGTAGAGTTTAAAGTATTGAACGGCACACTGCTTGTGGATGCCGTAGCCGTTGTCTCCGGGGAAGTGCAAGGCTCACCGGATACGGCAGCGCTTGCCGCAGCGGTGAGTGCAGCGAAGGAAACGGTGAAGCTGGACGAATATGCCGAGGCAGACTGGCAGCTGTTTACGGCTGCACTGGGCAGTGCCGAGGCTGCGCTGACTGATACCGCCGCTTACCGGCTGGATCAGGAAGGAGCGGCGCAGCTGGCAGAGCGTCTGGTCTCGGCGCAGAATCAGCTGACCACGGGCGATCTGCGGGAGCTGGCAGTTCTGCCGGATACCGCGACCTATGCCGGCAAGCTGCCTGTTCTTCCGCAACAGGTGGAAGCGACACGGGCAGACGGCAGCAAGCTGCCTGTAACGGTGAAGTGGAATACGGCGGAAGTCAGCTTTGATACGCCATATGACAGAGTGGCGGTTACCGGTACGTACGGCAACCTCAAGACGGTTGTTTATGTAGAGGTTGTGCCACAGGGTCTGGTTTATTTCGTAGATCCGGGCGTAGCTGCGGAAGGGGATACTCCGCCTTATACCGTTGTTAAAGAGTTGGTCGGTGCCGGTCTGCTGAATGAACAGGCGGATCAGCTCTCAACGGGAGACGCGGTATGGGGACATACCAATACAGGAGCAAATTACGGCATGAAAGGGCTCGGAGGCGCGGTGGTTACCACGGATAAGTCACAGACCGGGGTATACGGCTCCAACACCAGAAACACTCCGCTGGTGTATCTGTTCCCGCTGGAAGCCGGTAAGTATACCCTTACCTCATTCCACAGGGACTGGTGGAGCAATGCAAACCGTACGATGGATATCACCGTCAGCTACAATGATGCTGAGGGTAAGCCGGTGACGGAAACGGTGCGCACCGGGGTAGTTGCGGGACCGAACGGCGTCATGCTTAACCATGATTTCACCCTGCCGGTGAGCGGAACGGTGAAGTATACAATTAACAACACGTATTCAGGTAATCAGGCTGCACTGGTCAGCTATGTGGCTATAGCCAGGGACAAAACCATTATTGCCAATGAGCTGGCCGTGAATGAGGCTAAGAGCATTATTGAAGGAGCAGCCTTTAATGTGAAGAAGGAGGAAGCCAACAGTGAAGAGGCTGTGCAGGCCTGGCTGCAGCAGACGATTTCCGGGCTGGAAGGCTTGAGTGAAACAGGTGTGACACTGGGAGACGTGACCTTTACTGCTTTCCAGGGAGCGACTGAGGACACCGCGGGCAGCTTCAGCTTTACTGTAGCGTTGAGCAAAGGTGAAGCGCTGGCTACGGGTTCAGCCAGCGGTACGATTACCTTGCCGGAGCCTGATGTAACACCACCGGTCATTACCCTGAACGGAGATCGGGTGGTCAATGTTAAGCTCGGCTCCGACTATACAGATGCCGGAGCGACAGCAGCCGATGAGGTGGACGGCGATCTGACAGACCGTATTGTCACTACAGTCAGCAGTGAGGTGTATGGGCTGACAGAACTTGATACGTCTATAGCAGATGTGTACACCTTCCACTATAACGTTAGTGATGCTGCAGGCAACAAAGCGCTGGAAGTAACGAGAACAGTGGTTGTAGCCGAAGACCCGGATACAGTAAAACCGGTTATTACCCTGCTTGGTGAGCCAGCTGTAGAGCTGGAGAACGGCGCAGCGTATACCGATGCCGGCGCGACGGCAGAGGATGACCGGGATGGGGATCTTACCGGTCAGATTATAGCGACCCTTACAAAGGGCGGCCAGCCGGTAGCTGTGCTGGATACCGCAGAAGCGGGCACTTATCTCTACCATTATAATGTGAGTGATGCGGCGGGTAATGCGGCAGCTGAGGTTACCAGAACCGTAACCGTTGCTGAGAAAGAGCTGCCGCCGGTAACGGAACCGACGCCAGCTCCTACGCCTTCTCCGGCACCTACCCCTGCACCGACGGATGCGCCTGTGCAGACCGCTCCTCCGGTAGCGGCTACACCAACGCCGACACCTGCGGTGCAGAATGTACGGACTCTGGAGCAGAAGGATATTCCTGCCGCTGCAGACGGAGCCGTAACGGTCCAGCTGGCTGAAGGTACAGAATCCGTCGTGCTTCCGGCAGGTATTCAGGGATTGACGGGCAGCAATACACTGCGCCTTGCCTGGAGTAGTGCTGCTGTGGAATTCACACCTGATGCGCTGAAGAGCATTGTAGAGAAGGCCGCAGCAGGGCAGGCTCAGGCCGGTCAGGTACGTATCAGGCTGACAGGTCTGAAGACACCGGCTGCAGCAGCCGAACAGCTGATCAACAGTCAGGCTGCGGACAGCTCACTCCGCTTGTCTGCGGCTGGGGAGGTCATCAGCTTCAGCCTGGAGACTGTTGCTGCGGACGGAATTGCTACAAAGGTAACAGCGTTTGATGTACCGCTGCGTCTGACCTTCAATGTTAACCCGGATGCCAATCCAGATCTGCTTGGCGTGTATTATATCGCCGGGGATGGAAGCGTCCAGTATATTGGCGGCACGTTGAAAAACGGCAAAATGACAGCGGCAGTGAGCCATTTCAGCCAATATGCAGTGCTGGAATATGACAAAAGCTTCGCGGATGTCGGCAGCAGCATGTGGGCTAACAGCGTAATCAAGTCGCTGGCGGCCAGACATATTATTGAAGGGATTTCCGCGACGGAGTTTGCGCCGCAGGGGCAAGTGACAAGAGCGCAGTTCGCGGCGATGATCGCCCGGGCGCTCGGCCTGGAGGCTGCGGATGGAAGCACTCCGGCATTCCGGGATGTGGGAGCCGATGCCTGGTATGCTGACAGCATTGCTGCCGTTAATCAGGCAGGGCTTGTACTGGGACGCACAGCAGATACCTTCGTTCCGGACAGCAGCATTACCCGTGAGGAAATGGCTGTAATGGTTGTACGGGCATATGAGTATCTGCAGGGCGAGAAGGCGCAGGCAGCTTCTGCCGGATCGTTCAGTGATCAGCTGCAAATCAGCGGCTGGGCACAGGAGGCAGTAAGCATCGCTGTGGAGGCAGGACTTCTGCAGGGACGCGGCGGCCAGCAGTTTGCTCCGCAGGCGCTGATGACCCGTGCCGAAAGTGCGCAGGTGATTTACAACCTGCTGAAGCAGTAGCAGGAAGGTATTAAAGAACCCGGCAGTCTGCAATGGTGCAGGCTGCCGGGTTTCTTTTAACGCTGCTGTTTACTTGAACTAATGTAGCGATGTGCCGGAGTGTATCTCTGCTATAGGATGAGCATGTCGGAGGACTGTCTTGGCTGAGTTGCTGAGTTGATGAGCTGGTGAGTCGGTGGGTTGGTGAGTTGCTGAGTTGTTGAGTTGGTGGGTTTGAGAGTTGGAGAGTTGGAGAGTTGGTGAGTTAGAGAGTTGAAGAGTTGGAGAGTTGGAGAGTTAGAGAGTTGGAGAATTGGTAAATTGGTGAATTGGAGAGTTGCTAAGTTGATGACAGTTCAGACTGATGGGCGTGTTACGAACGCCGTTAACTGCACTTTGTACAACTAAAACAGCCAATTTTCCTTCAATTATCAGTTTAACTGCAGTTTGTGCAATTAAAAGAGTGGAAAAAGACAAGTATTGCCCTGCAGGCCGATTTTAGTTGCACGAAATACACTTAAAGTGTGTCTGAGTGGAATTTCGGCAGTTTTAGTTGCACGAAATACAGTTAAACTGCCGGACGTGGCAACGCCGGGTGTATGCAAACAAACGCAGGATGTAAGCCAACGTCGGATATAAACAAACATCCGCTTCAAGCAAACGCCGAGCATAAGTAAACTGCGGAACAGGCCGCTGTACCTTCTATCTTTCTCTCAGTCCGCCCGCTCCGCCAGCTTCCCATATTTGCCCGGCGGGATGCCGGTGATGTTCTTAAAGGTGCGGATAAAGTTGGCATAATCGTTGAAGCCGGTCAGATAGCAGGTGTCGGAGACGGAGGTGCCGGCGGACAGGAGCTGCTTGGCCAGGGTGATTTTTTTGAGCAGAATGTAGCGGTAGAGGGTTCCCCCGGTCTGCTGCTTGAACATGTGGCTGAGATAATATTTATCAAGACCCAGCTCGCCGGCAATCTGCTCAAGTGTCAGGTTCAGCTGCAGATGGCCGTCAATATAGCTCATGGCTGCCTGGATATGCGGTGAAATGACGCTGGTTACAACATCAGAGCGGGTGCGGGTGTACAGCTCATTTACTAGCACGAGAAGCTGGATCAGATAAGTCAGGGCAAGCACCTCGCTGCCGTATTTCGGCTGCTCCACCGTATCAATCAGGCGCATGGACAGGTCCAGGTATTCGCTCAGCAGCGGCTCTTCCATATGCGCGAGATTATGCTCACCGGGCTGGCGGTTCTGGAAGCAGGCGAGCAGATTGGTTGTTGCCGTGCAAAAGGGATAGATCTGCGGGGCCCGGAAATGAATGGTTAACCGTTCATACGGCTCCTGGGTCAGATTGATGATTTTATGAATTTCGTGGTTGTTAAAAATCAGTACATCCCCGCGCTGCAGCGGGTAGCTGTATTGCTCTACGAACCCGTTCACCCTGCCGCCCAGAAACAGGAAGACTTCATAATGGTCATGAATATGAAAATCCCTGGTCGGAGAGACCGGCGAATTGCCGATTCCGGCCAGAATATCCCCTTGAAACGGCTGATAGTACTCCGAATGCTTCATTCCCGCTGCCCCTTCCGATTCATCACAATAAACGCAATAAAACCTCATTAATCGCAAAGACATTGCAATAACTCAACAGTAAACTATAAAGAGAGATAGTGCAAATGAAAGGAAGAGCGCTTACATGAATACTACGGAGCAGCGTAAATATTGGCTGGATACTTTACTGCAGATCGGACATCCGGTACTGGATGCTTTGAGCCGCAGACGTTTAAAAGAAGAGCTTCCTACGGAATTTCATGCTGACCGTAGCACCTTTGCTCATCTGGAGGCTTTTGCCCGGCTGGCCTGCGGGATGGCACCCTGGCTGGAGCTTGAGGGGCTGGAAGGTGAAGAGGAGCGGCTAAGAGTCCGCTATGCCGGCCTGATGCTGGAAGCGATAGATGCCGGTACTGATCCGGCTTCCCCGGATTATATGAACTTCAAGACCGAGGGCCAGCCGCTGGTGGATGCCGCTTTTCTGGCCCATGCGCTGGTACGGGCGCCCAAACAGCTCGCCGGACGGCTCGATGGCCGGGTCAAAGATAATGTAATTACCGCGTTAAAAGAAACCCGGCGCACCGCGCCGAGCGGCAGCAATTGGATTCTGTTCAGCGCCATGGTAGAAGCGGCCCTGTTCATTCTGGGCGATCCGGAATATGACCGGATGCGTGTAGGCTATGCCGTGCATATGTTCATGGACTGGTACAAGGGCGACGGTGTCTACGGTGACGGCAAGGACTTCCACTGGGATTACTATAACAGCTTTGTCATTCAGCCGATGCTGGCGGATGTAGTTACCGTGTTTGAGCAGGACTCTGTACAGTATGCGGCGCTGAAGCCGGTCATTATGGAGCGGGCCCGGAGGTACGCCACCGTGCTGGAAAAGATGATTGCCCCGGACGGAACCTATCCGTTCACCGGGCGGTCGATTGTGTACCGCTTTGGCGCTTTTCAGCTGCTGTCGCAGGCGGCGCTGCAGCATTTCCTGGAGGATTCGCTGCCGCCGCAGCAGGTACGCTCCGCGCTGACGGCTGTTATCAGACGGACGATGGATTTCCCGGGAAATTTGGACGAAAAAGGCTGGCTGCGGCCGGGAGTATACGGCTATCAGCCGGATCTTGCCGAAAGCTACATTAATACAGGCAGCCTCTACCTATGCGCTTCTGTATTTCTGCCGCTCGGCCTGCTGCCCTCCGATCCCTTCTGGGCGGAGGAAGATATGAAATGGACCTCGGCGCGGATTGCCGCCGGTGAGAATGTAATGAGGGATCAGGCAATCGGTAAATAAGACAATCCGGCATACAGGGTAACGGATGCATTAGGAGGATGGAAGATGACGGAGCAGAGTCTTTTGAAAAGTATGCAGGAGCTGAAGCCTGTTAGTGTGAGTCTGTATGTTCCGGATGGCAATCCGGAATTGTTCTGGAGAACAGCGGCCTCGGCCGGTCATCTGCAGCAGGACATAGCTGAGATCCGGGCAGAAGGAGAAAGGCTGGCTGGCCAGCCGGTTCCGGAGCTGACCCCGGAGCTGTTTTCTGTCTTTGCGCGCACCGGCTCACGCCTTGAATATGAGCGGGTGTACTTTGAACGGAGAAGAAGGCTTAATACCTATGTATTCCTGTCACTCCTGGAGCCGGACAATGCACAGCATCTGCAGTATGCGGAGGAAATGCTCCTGGCGGTATGCAGCGAATACACCTGGTGCCTGCCGGCCCACGTTCCCGGCGGGCATGAAACCGCGGGGATTAACCGCTTTATCGACCTGTTTTCGGCTGAGACAGGCTTTACGCTGAGTGAAGCTTCACTGCTGCTGGGGGAACGGCTTCCGCTGGAGCTCCGGCTGCGGATCAGGCAAGAAACTGAAGAGCGGCTGTTCCGGCCTTTTCTGGAGCAGGGACCTTATAACTGGGAGACTGCCCGGCACAACTGGGCAGCGGTCTGCGCCGGCTCCATCGGTGCCGCCGCGCTGCTCTCTGTGGAAGATCCGCAGGTTCTGGCGGAGATTCTGCAGAAGACAGAAAGCAGCATGCACTGTTATCTGGAAGGCTTCGGGGACGACGGTGCCTGTCTGGAAGGGCTGGGCTACTGGAATTACGGGTTCGGCTATTTCACTTACTACAGTGATCTGCTCCGCTCCCGCAGCGCAGGAAGCCTTGACTGGTTCAAGGTACCCAAGGTGCAGCGGATCGCCCGTTTCCAGCAGCAGTGCTTCATTGACGGCAGCCTTACCGCCAATTTTTCCGATTCACTGCCCCGGGTGCGTGTGCATATGGGGTTGTCCCATTACCTCGCCGGCGTATATCCCGGAGCTGTTGAATACCCTCCGGCGGAGCTGCGGGCTCCGTATACCGAGGATCATTGCAGCCGGTTCGCTCCGGCGCTGCGCAATCTGATCTGGAAGCAGTCCGGCACGGGACATAAGGACTGGCCGGCGGCCAGCACCTACCTTCCCGATGCGGCCTGGCTGCTGTCGCGGCATGTCTCGGCGGGCGGCACCTTTGGCTTCGCGGCCAAAGGAGGCCATAACAACGAGCCGCACAACCATAACGACCTGGGCCAGTTCATTCTGACCGGCCGCGGTGAGGTGTACGCTGCCGATCTGGGCAGCGGGGAATATACGGCCGGCTACTTCGGCGATGGCCGTTACGAATATGACTGCAACGGCTCCCAGGGCCACTCGGTGCCGGTCATTAACGGCCGGTATCAGCAGGCCGGCCGGGAGTTCAGTGCCGCTGTACTGCACGCGGCAACGGGCGGGGCTGCGGATAAGCTGACGCTGGACCTGACAGCCGCGTATGAGGCTGAGGGGCTGCAGTCACTCATCCGCACCCTGGTTTGGCACAAGGAAGAGCTGCCGCGTCTGGAGCTAATCGACAAATACAGCTACGCAGGGGTCCCCGAAAGCTGGACGGAACGCTTTATCACTTGGCGGAAGCCGGAGGAGTTATCCCCCGGTACGGTTCTGCTGCCGGGACAGGAAAGCGGCGGAGTAAAGGTAACATATGATCCGGCAGCTGTCGGACTGCAGATTAATGAGCATGTATACCGCGACCATTTCGGGCAGGACCAGGTGTGGCACAGTCTGGACTTTCAGGCTGTCCGGCCGGGCAGCGAAGGCAGCTATGCTTTTACCTTTCAATTTATATAGAAGAAACACAACAAATCAAGCGAAGGCGGGAACTTAAAATGAATATGACAGCACAGCATACATGGGTGGAAGAGGCCTGGACCAAGGCACTGGAGAAGACCGTTATCAACAGCCGGAGCATCGGCTCTGAATTTCCTCATGCCAGCCACGGCGGAAAATACGATCTGGCGGCACCCCACTGGTGGACAGCCGGCTTCTGGCCGGGCATGCTCTGGCAGCTCTATGCCGGTGGCGGAGACGAGAGCCTCAAGGCGGTTGCCGTGGATTGTGAGCAGCGGCTGGATGAGGTGCTTGACGGCTACCTGAAACTGGATCATGATCTGGGCTTCATGTGGATATTGACCAGTGTAGCGAACTTCAAGCTGACAGGATCGGAAGCCTCGCGCACCCGGGCTTTGAAGGCGGCCAATTACCTGGCGGCACGCTTCAATCTGAAAGGCCGCTATATCCGGGCCTGGAATCCGTGGCGTGAAGGCGAAGACAACAGCGGGGTTGCCATCATCGACTGCTGCATGAACATGAGCCTGCTGTTCTGGGCGTCCGAGACAACCGGTGATCCGCGCTACAGACATATCGCGGAAGCGCATATGGATACCGTACTCGAGCATTTTATCCGGCCGGACGGCTCGGTCTATCATATTGTTGACTTCAATCCGCATACCGGTGAGGTTGCGGAAAAACGCGGCGGCCAGGGCTATGCACCGGAATCGGCCTGGTCACGCGGCACAGCCTGGGCAATCTACGGCCTGGCGCTGGCTTATCATCATACAGGCTTTGAGCGTTATCTGAACGCAGCCCAGCAGGTGGCGAATTTCTTCATCACCCGGCTGCCGGAGGATCATGTTCCGCACTGGGACTTCCGGGCTGCAGGTGTAGCCGGAGACCTCCGCGATACCTCTGCCGGTTCGTGTGCAGCGAGCGGGATGCTGCTGCTGGCCGGTCAGGTCACGGCTGCGGAATCACATGTGTACCGGAATGCCGCCCTGAAAATACTGGAGTCGCTTTACAGCAATTACGGCTCCTGGGACAATCCGGAGGAGCAGGGATTGCTGCTGCACGGCACAGGCAACTACCCGGAGAACGGGAACATCGATGTTCCGCTCATTTATGGTGACTTCTTCTACGTAGAGGCGCTGGCCCGGGTGAAGGAAGCCGGACCCTTCTACTGGGAATAGGGGAGAACGGGATGAATAGCGAGCAAAGAGCTGCAATTCAGGATAATCCGCTTGTAACCCGCCAGGATCTCGCGCTGGCCCTTGAGCAACTTACCGCTCCTCTCGGACCGCTGTATAGTCCGGGCGGGGCCCGGCTCAGAGCCGGAAGGACAGGGGCCAGCTATCCGTCAGCCGTGGCGGAGATGGAGGGCTTTTCCCGCGTGCTGTGGGGGCTGGTGCCGCTCCTGATGGGCGGCGGAAGCAGCCCGCTTCTGGATACCGTGCTGGATGGCATCCGGCATGGCACCGATCCTGCACATGACGAATACTGGGGCGATGTGGCTGATTACGACCAGCGGCTGGTAGAGATGGCTGTCTTCGGCTTCGCTCTGGCAGCGGTACCGGAGAAGATTTGGACACCGCTTGCTCCCAAGGAGCAGAAGCAGCTGTACAGCTGGCTCAATCAGATCAACGCCCATCCCTGCTATGACTGCAACTGGCTGTTTTTCAATGTGCTGGTCAATGCCGGCTTCAAAAAGCTCAAGCTTACCTATGACGAAGGACAGCTGGAGACGAACCTGCAGCGGATGGATGCGTTCTATCTGGACGAAGGCTGGTACAGCGACGGGGTCAACGGGCACAGCGATTACTATGTGCCGTTTGCCATCCATTATTACGGGCTGCTGTATGCGAAGCTGATGGAGCAGGAGGACCCGGAGCGTTCAGCGCTGTTCAAGGAAAGAGCAAGACTGTTCGCCCCGGCGTTTATCAGCTGGTTCGCCCCGGACGGCTCCGCGCTGCCATACGGCCGCAGCCTCGCTTACCGTTTTGCCCAATCGGCCTTCTGGAGCGCATATGCCTATGCAGAGGTTGAAGGAGACTTCCCGGCCGGGGTAGTTAAAGGGCTGGTGCTGCGCAACCTGCGCTGGTGGTTCAGCCAGGAGATTGTTGACCGGGACGGCGTGCTGACAATCGGCTACACCTATCCGAATCTGGTGATGGCGGAGAATTACAATGCGCCCGGCTCGCCGTACTGGGCGCTGAAGACCTTCCTGCCGCTGGCCTTCAGCGAGGAGCACCCGTTCTGGAAGGCGGAGGAGCTGCCGCTGCCTGAGCTGCCGGCGGTGTCCGTCCAGCAGCCGGCGCATCTCGTTATGGTGCGTGAAGCCGGGCATGTGGCCGCCTTCAACAGCGGGCATTTGTACACCAATGAGCATACCCATACCTCAGCCAAGTACGAGAAATTCGTGTACTCGACCGGCTTCGGCTTCAGTGTGCCCCGTGCGGAGTGGGGATTGTCCCAGGGAGCCTTTGATTCGATGCTTGCCCTGAGCGAGGGAGGGGATAACCTGTACCGGGTCAGAAGGCGGAACCTGAAATCGGAGATCACGGACAATGTGCTTCATTCCGTATGGAAGCCATGGTCCGATGTTGAAGTCCGCACCTGGATTATCGCCGGGCTCCCATGGCATATCCGGGTGCACCGGATTGCAGCGGGACGGGCGCTGGACATTGCGGAGGGCGGGTTTGCCCTTGGACAGGAAGCAGAGCGCGGGCAGTTTATCAGCCCTACAGGTGCAGCTGCGTGCACAGCCTGGGGAGCTACAGCGATTAAAGGACTGCTCGGCTATTCCAAAGTTCAAGGCAAGGCAGAGCTGATCATGCCGAATGCCAACACGAACCTGCTCCGGCCGCGGACGGTGCTGCCTACCCTGACGGCATCGCTGGAGCCGGGGGTGCACTGGCTGGTATCTGCAGTCTATGGCGATCCGGCCGGGAATCCCGCGAAGGATAGCTGGAGCCGCCAGGCAGCCGGTATTCTGGAGCAGCAGCCGGAATTGACCCTTCAGGCAGTCATTGAGCAGGAAGCAATAAAGGTAATCACAGTTGACGGTAAAGCGCTCACGATCAGCATGGATTAAACTGAGGCTAACATTAAAAGGACTGTTCCGCGCCTGACATGGCCCGGAGCAGTCCTTTTTTGTTGTTAAATAATACTAAAAATTTGTTTATCCTTCATTAATAAACTACTTTCTACCGGTCACTCAATATCTTGTATTGGAAAATGTAGCAAGGCATATTACGTGAACGAATTCACATAATAGCTCTGATCTCTATTTCAAGATTAATTGCACTCAAGGGAGGAGCAGGGAAAATGGATAAGGAACATAAGAATTTCTGTATGCTGCGCTCACTGCCAGAGCAGCTGCAGGCTGAAGCCGGCCGACTTTCTGTGGAGGAAAATCCGGCTAATCTTGCTGACGGGGCACAAGATAACCCCAGTGCGGTGCTGGCTGTGATTCAGAGCAGATGGAAGCCTGGCAGAACACTTAGGGTTCACTTCATGGATGGTGATCCCATTGTTCATGCCAATGTGGAAAAGTACGCCCGTGAGTGGGAAGATTATGCCAATATTCATTTCGAGTTCGTGCACGACCCCAAGGCTGAAATCCGGATTTCTTTTAAGCAAAGCGGGTATTGGTCCTATCTCGGTACTGAGAGCCTGGCGATATCCAAGGATGAGCCCACTATGAACTTTGAGGGCTTCAACCGGTCCACGCCTCAAAGTGAATATTCCCGGGTCGTACTTCATGAGTTCGGACATGCCCTAGGCTGTGTCCATGAGCATCAGAATCCGAAGGCAGACATCCCTTGGGACAAACCGGCGGTATACAGATATTACATGGGAGAGCCGAATTGCTGGACCCGGCAAGAAATTGACGATAACCTGTTTTACAAATACGACTCCGCAAATACGCCCGGCACAGCGTTTGACCCCGAATCTATTATGGTTTATCCCATTCCTAACAATCAGACCCTCGGTGATTTTGAAGTAAAAGGAAATAACAAGCTGTCCAGGATGGACAAGCAGTTTATCGGTAAAATGTATCCGGGAGCAAGAGTAAGCGATGCTGAGCCGGTATCAGCCGGGGTACATGAAGCAGTCCGCTCCTGAGTTCAGACACAGCGGTGTAACAGACTATTAACGTGCCGACGGCATCAATTACTATATAAGGAGATGTAATAATGGGTACAACAATCCGTCCTGATGATATGGTTGCAAGCACCGCAAGTAAGCTGCAGACACTGGAGGTCAACCTGGAGCGGTTCCGCAGCAACGAAGCCGAGTATTTCGACAAGGCCAAGGATAAAGCGGATGTGGAGCAGTATTATGCACAGCTCAACCGGAATGAGCAGGATGGAAAAGCGCTGTTCAATGCCTTGACCGACCTGCTCACGAAGACTCATGACGTGAAGGTCCCTTACAGTCAAAGTGACGAGTATTTAAAAACCTTGGTTGATCTGCATGATGACGGGTATTTGAGAAGCATATATTCCGGCAAAGAGGCAGAGCCGCATAAGGTTATTGAGGAAGATGCGTCTATGGTGGCTGTGGCAGACGAGACAAGTCCAACCGGACATATTTTAAATGTGGAGCATGTAGTGCCTCAATCCTGGTTTGACGAAGCTAAGCCGATGCGCGGGGATTTACATCACTTGTTTTACTGTGAAAAAGGATGCAACTTTTTTAGAGGAAACAAGCGTTATGTTGATTTCGCCGACTATAATCCGGAAGAGTTCAGAACAGATACTGAACGGTCGGAATGCGGTAAAGGTATAGGCGGTGACGGAGCAACAGATGGACAATTCGAACCTGAATATGGCAAGGGTATAGTGGCAAGAGCAATGCTATATTTCATTCTCCGTTATCCGAAGGCGATTGAAGCTAAGCATATTAAAAAACTGGACGTTAATGTCCTACTGAAATGGCACAAGGACTTCCCGCCAAACCTGAAGTATGAGAAGCACAGAAATCAGGAAATTTATAAAATTCAGGGGAACCGGAATCCGTTTATTGATCTGCCGGAGCTGGCTGACCGGATTGACTTCAGTATGTTTAAGCCGTCTCAGTAATAGCATCCTTCGAATACACACAACGGGAGATGATCGCATTGGCCTCAACAAGTACGCTTATCAGCGATGCTGTAGAGCTTCAGCCTTTTGAAGCCGCAGATGTAAGCCGTCATATTAAAGAAATTCCTAAAGGAATACAGATGATCCAGGCACCGGCATTCTGGGAAAAGGGCAGCTACGGCAGAGGGGTTAAAATTGCGGTCCTTGATACCGGCTGCGATAAAGATCACCCCGATCTGAAGGACCGGATTATCGGGGGACGGAATTTCACGGATGATGACGAAGGCAGCAAGGATAGCTTCAAAGATTACAACGGACACGGGACCCATGTAGCCGGAACGATTGCCGCGACCAAGAATGATAAAGGTGTGGTTGGAGTGGCACCGGAAGCAAGCCTGCTGATCCTGAAGGTGCTGAACCGTGAAGGGAGCGGCCGCCCCGAATGGATTACAGAAGCGATTAACTATGCTATTGTCCAGAAGGTTCATATTATCAATATGTCTCTCTCCGCAGGAGCAGAGCATGAGGATATGCATGAAGCCATTAAACGGGCAGTAGATAAAGGGATCATTGTGGTCTGTGCGGCAGGTAACACCGGTAATAAGGCAAAGCGTTTTCCCGCTGCGTACAATGAGTGCACCTCTGTAGGGGCGGTTGATTTTAGCGGAAACAAAGCCATTTTTCTGACGGAAAATGAAGAGGTAGACCTGACAGCACCCGGTGTCAATGTACTGTCCTGTTATCCGCTCGATCTGATTCCTGACCGGAGCGAGCCGTATAAAGTCATTTCGGGAACCTCAATGTCTTCTCCGCATGTAGCCGGAGCGCTGGCGCTGGTCCTTAGCTTTTATCAAAGCAAGGAGCAGTTCAACCGGCCGTTAACCGAGGATGAGCTGTACGCGCAGATTGTAAAATGCACGATCCCGTTGGGAGGTCCAAAAACAGCCGAAGGCAACGGGTTGCTGTACTTAACCGCGCCGGAGCTGTTGGCTGAGTATTGGAAAACTAATAAACCGGACTTGAGCCAGTATTCATAATTTTGTCAGACAAGGAGGATCCCATGGGCGATAACATGTCTTATGAATTCAAGCTGTTCCTGGATCATAAGCTGATGCTGAGAGAGGACCGTAAGCCCATTGATCAAGTAGCGGGACTGTCCTTTTTACTCAAAGATAATATGCAGATTCACCTGCTTGATACGCCTGAGCTTCGTTTTTATGAAGTAGGCTGGATTGTCCGCAGCCGGTTAAAGGATGGTAAACGGGAGCTTACCTATAAGCGGCGGTTTAGAGATTACAGTAGCCTTGATAGTGCAATCAGCCAAGCGGGTAAAGAAGGATTTACCCCTGCCGATTACGAGTACGAAGTCGAATGGGGCTATAAGAAACAAGCGTTGTCCCTGTCCCGTGACTTCAATCTGGAGCTGGAGGGACAAGCTCAGGAACAATGGAAGCAGCTGATGCTGGACAAGGCTCCGCAGCCTTTTAAAGACAGCGGTGCTTTCAAGTCTGCAGAACAAGCCAGGGTGATGGGAGCGGTTCAATCTGCGAAATATAAAAGTGAGTGGAATCAGGACAAAGTGAGTCTGGAGGTCTGGACAATTGGTGAGGAGAGTATGGCTGAGGTGACGATGAAAATGAAGAACGCTACTGAAGCCGGAGCAGCTGATAAGCATCGGCAGTTCATTGCGCTCTTCCAAGAATCAAACCTGCTGCTGGAGAAGGATATGTCTAAAACCAAATGGGCACTGGAGAAATTAAAGCAGTCACATGCACCACAAACTGTACATTAAAAGGAGACTATAATAATGCCACTTAGACCATACGGAGTGTTAAAAGGAAAAATTACTAAAGGTACACCTGCGCCGCGCAGTAATGATGCTACGCCGCATTATCATGCACAGGTTGAGGCTGAGGGAAAAACCTACGAATTGGCTATCAACGTAAAATCCAAAAAAAACCCGTCAGAGCTGCTCTATCTTGTTGGTGATAAATTCAAATCGGAACAAATTACCCATTTGCAGACTTTAGAGGACGGATTTACTGAAATTAAGACATCGCTTAATCATGAAATTGCCTTGGACTATATCCGCGGCGGCTTGTTCGAGCCTAAGCAGATGATCGCGCTGCCTTATGATGTAAATGGACCCGATAACGACTTGAACGAGAAGGTAGATGCCTATCTTCGGAGAGCTATTGATAATCAATCTGCCAAAATCTATGTTTACGGTGAGCCGTTTCCAGGCGGCATGCATAACATTCACATGAATCAAGGGAATGTGGATGCCTTTAGAAGAGACGATGGAATCTGGCAGGACGGCGGAATTATGATTCATTTCGAGGATGAGAATAAGTGGCTCGGCATGTTCCTCGCCTTCCAGTCCCAGTCCTGGTGCACCGATGACAAAGGACATATGGAGCGCCCGGTGAGCCAGTGCAGCCATAAAACTGTCCAGATTGCAGAAATGTCGAAATAATCAGACTGGCGGACCTGAATCATGCGGTTCGCCAGCCTTTTTAATACAAATACAGAAGGGGCGGATACAAACGTGAGAATATTACAGACGGTAATTCATGCCGCATCACTGGACAAGCTGCATGAACTGGAAGGTTATGATCTGGATATAGTAAGAAGCAGTGCGGTGCAGCTGACGGAAGCGGATTATTCTGTGTCCGGCCTGCTGACGGAAGAACAGGTAGAGCAGCTGAAGAAAGCGGGTTATTCACTGGAAATTGAACTGGATGCTACCGATATTCCGGCTCAGCGGCTACAGGAGGTATACCATGGTAACCGGTATGAATCTGCTGGCAGCCATGCCGGAGATTATACTGCTGAGAAGGTCCGGGGTTATATGACTGTGGATGAAATCGACAACACACTGACGCAATTAAACCGGCAGTATCCTGAGCTGGTATCACTGATTACGCTGCCTAACCGGACGTGGGAGAACCGGACTTGCCGGGCTGTTATACTCAGCGCAGGTCCGCGCCGGGCTTCAGCGAAGCCGGCCATCCTTATAACTGGAAATGTACACGCCCGGGAATGGGGCGGGTCGGATATTTGCCTCAACCTGCTGAACAAGCTTGTTGAAGCTTATACCAGAAAGGTTCCTGTCCAGTATGGCAATAAAAGCTTTGCCTATGAACAAATCAAGCAGGCACTCGATGCGGTTGACCTGATTATTTTCCCGGAGGTTAATCCGGACGGCAAGATCTATTGCCAGAATAATCATGAACAACGTTCGACCGATGATATGGTAACCGGAAACGGCTTCTGGTGGCGGAAAAACCGCCGGCCTGGTGCTGATGGAACACCAATGGGCGTTGACCTCAACCGGAACTTTGACTTTTTATGGGGAAGCGGGATCGGTACATCAACTGATACAAGAAGTCTAACTTACCTTGGGCCCGCCCCGTTCTCAGAGCCGGAATCACAAAATATTAAGTATCTCTTGGATACGTATCCGCAAATCCGGTTTTATGCAGACATTCACAGCTACGGGCAGAAAATTCTGTATAACTGGGGGGATGATGATAACCAGACCGTAAATCCCCGCCAGAACTTTCAGAACCATGAGTATGATGCTTATAGGGGGAGCGCTGATTCTGAAGCACCTATGATGAGGGAACGCTACAGGGAATATATTTCACCTCAGGATGAGAAGCTCGAACGGGAGCTTGGCAACCGGATGAATGAAGCATTAAAGGCTGTGCGGGGCAAGTCTTATATAGTGGAAGAGTCAGCGAAAATGTATTACACCAGCGGGACTACACAGGATTATGCCTATAGCCGTCATCTGACAGATCCGTCCAAGCCTAAAGTTTACAGTTATACATTTGAGTTCGGCACGGAGTTTGTCCCTCCTTACGAAGAAATGCAGCTCATTATAGCAGATATCAGCTCAGCTCTGACAGAGTTGACATATGCGGTGTCACAGCTTCAGGTACGTGAACCGGTTAACCACTGAAATACTCTTCCAGAATCCCGCCAATCACCTGCTTGTAGCCCTCACTGTCAAAAGCGGAATTATCCGCCCTATGCTTGGCGATGGTCAGGCTGCTGTAAATATCAGCTTCCAGCTCTTGGCGTGCTTTAAGCACCTGTATGGTACCTTCTAAGCCCGAGCACTGGTGCCGCGCACCGTAGCCCTGGTTCGTATAATACGTAAAGAATCCCTGTGACCATTCTGGCGGGCGTTCCTGGACAGCCTTTCTGAAAGAATGGTCAAGATCATGCTGTGTAACGTAGATCAGCAGCGGATTGAGCGGCACTATAATGTCAGCGAGCCCGGTTACGTAGCTAGTGACAGTCTCGCTGTCAGCGCCATATTTAACCATTCCAGCCGTTACGGGATTCTGGATGAAGCAGCAGTCAAAAATGTAGGTTTCACATCCTGCTGCAGCCTCTGCAGTGAACTTCCTCCACTTGTCGGTGATTAGCTTTCTGTTGTCTCCGAGCGGCAGCTCATAAATATCTTTTTGAACAATAGCATTCAGCAGCCCGGCGTCATCCGGGAATTCCGGGCCGTATTGCTGCTGCAATTTGCGGTATCCCAAAAAGCAGCGGCCATCCTGGCGGATGATGTGTTGATTCAAGAAATCTCTGTATTGATCAAAGCTGTCCAGCAGCTCTGCAAATTCATGCTCCTCAAAACAGGCAACCCCGTCGTAATCCGCGGGATGCTCCAGGTTTCCTTCCAGAAACAGCCGGGCACTGATGTTTTGCCCAGCCAGCAGCTCTTGAACCAGTGCAGCGGTTGTAGTTTTGCCGGAGCCGGGCAGGCCTTCAATTAGAATAAGTTTTGGTGCAGGTGTCATATCTGTTCCTCCATTCGGATTAGAGGATATGCTGGCGGGGCTTGCGCATAGTTAATCGTTACAGAGTAATCCACATGATCGGTGAAGGCTCCTTTGTATGCATCTCTGGGTTTCAGCTTAACATCCGGGAGAGCCGGAGACAACCGGCAACTCAAAAGAACTGCTCCTGCAACTGAGCTGCCGTTTGAAAAAAGCCCTGCCGGGTATAAAGGGGTATCAGGAAGGAAGGAGGTGCGTTGCAATGAATATGAATAAGGATCTGCCGCCCGAGCTTCCCCCGAAGGTTGTGCCCGAGGTCGACCCAGAGCGGATACCGGAGCCGAAGCCGGCTGAGATTCCGCCAGAGATCGTTCCCCGTGAGCAGCCGGAGATTCCGGCCCCGGTACCGCCTGAGGTTCCGCCAACGCAGCCGCTGTAACAAACGTACTGAGCTGGGCATGGCTGGGGCTGCCGTAAATTTGCCAAGACAAGCGGACATAACGTCCTATAATGACTCCTGTTCAGTGCTGGTCAAACGACAAGCGCTGGAGAGGAGTCATTTGTTTGGATTTGAGGAGCTTCATTAAAGAAATTAAGTGGATTGTCGATACCTAATTTCCATAAATCCAAAAACCACCTAATCTCACGGCAGCCTGCCGATAAAAAATATACGGCCTGTTTACATTCCGTTTGCATTGTTTGTTTACACTAAGCCTGACTAAAGATGATGGGGGTAGAGAGCTTTTGGAATTATTTGAATACATACTGCTGATGCTGGCGGCGCTGGCCGTGTCCAATCTGGTGAACCGGTTCATTCCGTCGGTTTCCGTGCCGATTATCCAGATTGCGCTGGGGGTAGCGATCACGCTGCTGCCGGTGCATTTCGAGTTAACGCTCAATCCGGAGCTGTTCCTGCTGCTGTTCATTGCTCCGCTGCTGTTCAATGACGGGCGTCATGCCGATAAGGAGGCGCTCTGGAGCCTGCGGAAGCCGATCCTTCTGCTGGCGCTTGGGCTTGTCTTTGTAACGGTCGGCATCGTCGGTTATTTCGTGAACTGGCTGCTGCCCGTTATTCCGCTGGCGGCTTCCTTTGCACTGGCAGCGGCCCTGGCGCCGACGGATGCCGTTGCGGTAGGCGCGCTGGAGCAGAAAGTAAAGATCCCCCACCGTACGATGCAGCTTCTGGAGGGAGAATCGCTGATTAACGATGCATCCGGCCTGGTCTCGTTCCAGTTTGCAGCGGCCGCGATGGCTACGGGAATGTTCTCCTTTAGATCAGCCGGGCTAAGCTTCCTCGCTATTTCACTGGGCGGCGTGGTGCTGGGCCTGCTGCTTACGCTAATGAAATATGGCGTTGTTAAATGGCTGCGCAGGCTGGGGATGGAGAACGTTACCCTGCATATGCTGATTGAGCTTTTGACTCCTTTTCTGATCTTTCTGGCGGCCGAGGAGCTGGGAGTCAACGGAATCCTGGCTGTAGTTGCTGCGGGTATCGCCCATTCCTTCAATTATAAAAAAATGAATCCCGAGGTCGCTAAGCTGCGTGTAGT
The DNA here is from genome assembly GCF_000758625.1 of Paenibacillus sp. FSL R7-0273. Taxonomy (NCBI): domain Bacteria; kingdom Bacillati; phylum Bacillota; class Bacilli; order Caryophanales; family Paenibacillaceae; genus Paenibacillus; species Paenibacillus sp. FSL R7-0273. The sequence goes on along the minus strand of NZ_CP009283.1, from coordinate 5,187,384 downwards.
TTCCAAAAGCACCTGGTCAGTCATCATCTTTGTGCTGAACGGCCTGGTCTTCCTGCTGCTCGGGACACAGCTGCCGGACATTATACAGACGATCTGGAACAGCCCGGAGATCGGCAATGTCAGGGTGATCCTGTACACGCTGCTCCTTACATTAGCAGTGCTGGGCCTGCGGCTGATCTGGGTGCTGCTGATGAAGGTGCCTGGAGAAGGCGGAGCAGATCACAGCCCGCGAAAAAGCAGATTCAGAACTGCGCTGATCATCACGCTGTCCGGTGTACGCGGAACGATTACGTTGGCCAGTACACTGTCCCTGCCGTTTTTTCTCGATGACGGTACAGCTTTTCCGTCCCGGGATTTGATCATTTTCCTGGCGTCCGGCGTTATCTTATGGACGCTGCTGGCGTCCAATTATCTGCTGCCGCTGCTGCTCGGAGCGGAGACGGAGACCGCGCAGGAAGAAGAAGAGACACAGGCCAAAATCGAAATTCTGCAGGGTGTGATCACCGGATTGAACGAATTATCCACTGAGCAGAACCGGCTCGCCTCGGTCCAGATTATCAGCGCGTATACCTCGAGAATCCGCATGCTGCGTAAGGATGACCGGAAGGATGAGGTGCAGCGTACACTGGGCCTGTCAGTAATGAAGTGGGAGCGGGAGAACACGCTGCTGGCGCTGGAGCATAAGGAGGTTGACCCGTACACCGGCCACAGATACCTGAACCGGATGAACAGGCTGTTGTTTATGCATACCCGTGATGTCCGGTATAAGCGGGAGCTTTTTCCGGTTAAGCACTGGGATGAGATGGTCGGCCTTCTGCAGCAGGCCCGGCTCAGCAGGCGGCAAAGACGCGCTGAGCTCACCCGGCTGCGCATCCGGAATGTTACTTATGTGCTTGGGCAGCTGAACGCTCTGCTCGCTGAGGGCGGACCGGACATTGAGGCAGTCAGTACGTTTAAACTACAATATGAACGGATGCTGCTGCGGCTGACAAGGGGCGAAGCCTATACCGGCAGCCGTGAAGAGTACGGCGAATCCATGCAGGAGCTGGCGCGGATCGGCATTCAGCTGGAGCGCGACGGCCTGCAGGCCATGTTCGAGAGCGGCAGAATATCTCGTCAGGGCATGAAGGAAATGAAACGGGACATTCTGTTCATGGAGCATGATCTGCGCGAAGAGACGGTCTGATGGCAGAGCGGAGCCGGGCAGTTTAGGTGTAAAATGACTCCTCATCACCCTCGCCGAGCATTCGGATTTCAATCAGCTCTATAGCGGTATGGGCTCTGATCCCATGCCGCTCCCCCTGCTTAAAGGTGAAGCAATCGCCCGGATGCGCCTCGGTGCTGAGTCCGTTCCGCAGGATTTCCCCTTGTCCTGCTGTAATAAGCCAGTGCTTGCGGGAATGCCGGCAGGAGGTCTCGGGCAGCTCGTGCTCCGGCAGGATACACAGCTTAAGTGTCACTGCCTGTTCTGGTACGCCGTCCGTGCGGTCCAGTATAGTGCAGCTTCCCCAGCCGCTTTCCCCATATCGCGGCTGAGCCGGATTCTGCTGCAGGATTTCCTTGATTGCATTGGCCTCATGTCTGCCCGCAATCAGAATGCCTTCAGGGCTTGCTGCAGCGACAATGCCCGGCACGCCAATCACATGCAGCGGAAGGCTCAACTCGTTAATGATCACGGAATCGGGGGATTCCCCCCAGATTCCGCCTTGGCCGGTTACCGGCTGCTGCAGCTCTTCGCTCAGGGCTGACCAGCTTCCGAGATCGCCCCACCGGCCTTCATGTTTCAGGACTACAGCCCGGCTGCAGCGTTCTGCAATCTCCTTGTCGAAGCTGCGAACCGGCAGGCCGGCATACAGGCACGTGAACGCGTCAACCTCAGCCGGCAGGCCCATCTGTGCCAGCTGGGACAGCATAAAGCTGAGGCGGAAAGCAAACACTCCGCAGTTCCAGAGTGCCTGCCTGCCGATCAGCTCCTCCGCCCGGGTGCGTCCGGGCTTTTCTTCAAAGGAAATCACCGGAGCGTAGCCGCCGGAGGCTGCTTCACCTGGGACGATGTAACCGTACTGGTCGGAGGGATGGGCGGGCCTTGTCCCTAGCAACGCAAGCTCGGCCCCGGAAGCGGTCAGCACGCCGGCAAACTGATGGAATAACTGAAAGAAATCATCGTCCGCGAACATATCAGCCGGAGCCACGCCTATCGTGTCCTCCGGCTTTGCTTTTCCTGTCGTATACAAGTGTAGAACTCCAAGTGCAGCCGCTGTAAAGGTCCCGCGTTTATACGGCTCCCCGATAACCGGATAGGCGCTGCCGGTATAGCGCCCGACAAGAGCCTGCTGATCCTTATGGGTCACGAACAGGGCGGACCCGCCCAGTCCTGCCTGCGTAAGCTGGCGGCATACCCGTCCGAGCATGGATTCCGTGCCTCCGTCCGGTGCGGGGAGCAGATCAAGAAACATTTTGGAGCGGATCTCACCGGAGAGCGGCCAGAGCCGCTGCCCGGAGCCGCCGCAGAGCAGAATGGTATGGTGCATACAGTAAGCCTCCTTAATGCCGGGCGGGGATGGAATAGCCTTTACGCTGATGAAAGGACAGCGAGCGGTAGGTACGGGCCAGCTTGCGGATTTGATCATCCTTCAGGCTGGCTGCGGGACTGTGCAGCGATTTGTTGTTTGCGTTTCTCAGCAGCACGGAAGTGCGGCTGCGGCTGTATACATAGTTGGCATACGTTTCATATTCGGAGAAGCCAAACTGCTTTTTCTTATTGATGCTGCGGAGGATGGCTGCATGCCAGGGCAGCCCGTGCCGTGCTTCAATTGTTTTTTTCAAGGCGGCCAGCTTCTGTCTTTCAAACAGCATGTAATGGGTCACAAAAGACCTGGGGGAAGGGGCGGCGCTCCCAAGCAGCTTCTTGTACGTACGGAAATACTCCGGCTGGCTCCAGTTCCGGCAATAAAACACGGTTTTGCCTGCTGAGCGGAAGCGGTGGGGGCGGATCAGCACGGTGTCTGCATCAATGACCAGAAAAAAAGACTCCCGGCAGATGCGGTCCCCATTCATTTTCAGCAATTGCTGATACAGCCAGCCGGACCGGTTCCAGCGGGCGGAGGAGTAATGGATGTCTTGGTTAGAGAACGGCAGGACGGTGGCTTCATCGACAAAAATACAATTTTTGCGTGCGCATAGCTCCCGGATTCTGCTGCTGGACGGTGAAACGATGTAGATGTGACTGATCGGATGGCGGACATGGCGGCGCAGACTGTCGATTACAAAGGGAAGGGTTGCCAGATCTTTTTCAATGGCCGGGATCAGGACGTCAATAGCGGGGGCGCTAACCGCTCCGTTTGCTGAAATGGATGACATTCGTTTCATCTCCGTACGTGAATTGACACTTTAGCGTCTGCACTAAAATATGCCCTAAGCGCAGGCGGTGACAGGGCAAGACGGACTTTAAAGTTAATCCGCCGCCACAGGACAAATGGTTCATTCCACTGGTGCTGTTGCCGCATAGGATGCACTGAGATGTAATTCAGGGGAGGCATACCGTCTTTCCCGGACAGGAGCGTGCTGATGTGAAGGCAATCAAGGCTGATCCTCTACAAAGTAAATGGTTTAAGACCAAGCTGCTGCTGCGGAGCAGTTTCATTAAGCGCTATATTCCGGACACCCGGAGATTCAGCAAAAGCAATCTGGAGCAGATGATTTACAGCTACGGAATGATCTACGTGAAGCCGGAGCGGGGAACCTACGGGAACGGAGTGATCCGTGCTGAGCGGGGAGAACGGGGGGGCTTTACTTACCAGTATGAGGAGACCGTCCGCCAGTTTGATACGTTTGAAGCGTTCCATAAAAGTCTGGCGAAGAAAGCAGGCCGCAAAAAATACCTGATTCAAAAGGGCATTCATCTGCTGAAGCATAACAGCCGCCGCTTTGACATCCGGGTGATGGTACAGGTAAGTCCGAAGGGAGCCTTGGAGGCTACCGGCATTATCGGCCGTCTGGGCCATCCGCGCAAAATTGTGACGAACTACCACAGCGGCGGCAAGCCGATGGCCATTGAAACACTGCTCCAGAGCCATTTGTCCCCGCACCGGCTGGCCCAGCTTACAGAGGAGCTGAATACGCTTGGTGTGCGCATGGCAGCCCATATGCAGAAGACGTACCCGAAAATTCATCAGATTGGTGTGGACGTAGGTCTGGACCGGTCGCTGATTCCGTGGATTATCGAGGTAAACATGATGCCGGATCCGTATATTTTTAACCAGCTGAAGAACAAATCCATGTATAAAAAGGTAATGCGCTACCGCCGGGCACAGCTGAAGAAGACACAGTAAACAAGCAGGCGGTTCTATAGCATGTGAAAAGAGAGCCCAGCGGCTGTTTTGCCGTCTGGGCTCTCTTTGGATGCAGTGCCGCCCCGGGAGGTGCGGAACAACGGTAAAAGTCCCGTTGTTTTGGCGAATGCGCCCCGGGAGGTGTGAAACAACGGTAAAAGTCCCGTTGTTTTGGCGAATGTGCCCCGGGAGGTGCGGAACAACGGTAAAAGTCCCGTTGTTTTGGCGAATGTGCCCCGGGAGGTGTGAAACAACGGTAAAAGTCCCGTTGTTTCTGTACATTCCCCCTTGGGCAGCGCTCCGCAGCTCAGACGTTCTCCGTCACAGCCTGCTTAAGCGGCTGGCCGGATTGTTTGCCTGCGGCCGGCCCGACCTTCTTGATGAAGAAGGAGAGCAGCAGGCCGAGGATGCCGATGCCTACGATAACCAGGTAGGCATCATTAATCCCCTGGATGGATGCTTCCATAATCATATGCTCCTGCGTGCCGCCCTGGGCACCGCCTGCAGCCAGCATCTCCTTCATGTGTACGGTCGTGCGGCTCGTCATTACCGTAACCAGCAGAGAGGTTCCGACAGCGCCGGCTACCTGTCTGGTTGTATTGGAGATGGCGGTGCCGTGCGCGTTCAGCTTCGACGGCAGCTGGTTCAGGCCGAGTGTCTGGATCGGCATCAGCAGCAGCGCCATCCCGATCCGCCGGCCGGTAGACATCAGCACCAGATAAGTGAAGCTGGTCGAATCGGTCAGGTTCACGAAGCCGAGCGTTGTGAGGATCATGATGAGCAGGCCGGTGACAGCCAGCCATTTTGCTCCGAACCGGTCGAACAGCTTGCCGGTAACCGGCATCAGAAGCCCCATGATCAGTGCGCCCGGCAGAAGCAGCAGGCCGGATTCCAGCGCAGTGTAGCCGCGGGCGTTCTGCAGATAGAGCGGAAGGAGCATCATATCCGCATACATTACGATTGTAACCGCAACGCTGATCAGCGTGGTCAGGCTGAACATGTTGTATTTGAAGGCACGCAGATCAAGCAGCGGATTCTGCGAAGCCAGCTGCCGCCATACAAACAGGGCGAGTGCAACAATTCCTGTACCCAGTGTCAGCAGAACCTCGCTGCTTGACCAGCCGCTGCCGGCAGCCTGGCTGAAGCCGTACAGCAGCATGCCGAACCCGGCGGTGGAGAGGACTACGCTGATCAGGTCGATTTTGGGATAAGTCCGCTCAGATACATTGCGCAGATAGATGAATCCGCAGACGATGACTATGAGCGTCAAAGGAATCATGCCGTAGAACATAGTCTCCCAGCTGTAATGCTCCAGAATATATCCGGCCAGTGTCGGGCCGATTGCCGGCGCAAAAATAATAGCCAGCCCGACCATGCCCATCGCCGCGCCCCGCTTTTCCCGGGGGAAAAGGGCCAGGATTACATTGGTCAGCAGCGGCATAATAATGCCGGCCCCGGCTGCCTGGATCATCCGTCCGGTCAGCAAGACCGGGAAGCTAGAGGCAAGCGCCGATACCACCGTCCCCGCCAGGAAAACAAACATCGAGGTCTGAAACAGCTCACGGGTAGTGAAGCGCTGCATCAGGAAGGCTGTAATCGGGATCAGTACCCCGTTAACGAGCATATAGCCGGTGGTCAGCCATTGGGCTGTCGAGGCAGCGATGCCGAAATCCTTCATCAGTCCCGGAACAGCAACACTCATGACCGTCTGATTCAGCGTCGCCAGAAAAGCACCCAGAATCATAATGAACAAGATGGGGCCTTTTTTTATGGGATTATTGTTGTCTGTTACTGTGCTCATTTCACGCCATCCTTCCTTTCCTGTTACCCTTACTGCATGGACTTAATTTACAAGGTGTTGTATAGTTTACAATGCATAAAACATATTATAGTTGAAATTTTCATGTAATCAAGCAACGCTTTCAGAAAAAGTGTAAAGTAATTGACAGTCTCCTGAGGACTGTAGCCTAACCTGATCATATGAGACATTTTCACGTGAATTGTAGTTTGCTTTTTTAAGGTGAGGGAGTGAGGGAACAGAATGGATAATGAAACGCCGCGTACCGATCCCCGCGTATTGCGCACGCGCCAATTGCTGAAGAATGCACTGATCGAATTGCTGGAGGAAATGGATATCGAGAAAATCTCGGTGAACCGCATTGCTGAGCGGGCGGGGATTAACCGGGTGACCTTTTATCTGCATTACCGGGATTTGCCCGATATGCTGGAGAGAATGGCGGATGAGATGGTGGAGGATATTTATAAGGTGGTAAGCAGTCATCCCGAACAGGCGTCGGGAGAGGAATGGCCGCTGCTGGAGAGCCTGCTGAAGCATATTGAGGCTAACTCGCGGCTGTATAAGGTGACATTAACCTTTAGGCACAGCACGATTTTTACGGACAGGCTGGTAAAATTGATCGAGGATATGATTACGTCGCGGCTTGCACGCCAAGGGGGGAATCCGGAGTCGGCAGTACAGCGGGATATTGCGCTCTGGTACGGCTCCGCAGCGCTGATCGGCACCATCGTCAAATGGCTGCGCAGGGATATGCCTTATACCCCTGCGTACTTGGCCAGACAGATTACGCTGCTGCGCTCGCGGTAACCGCGGCTAGGCCGCTGAGGTCCGGTCTGCCGGATGGCTGACTTTGGAGCGCCGGCCGAGAATGAAGCCGGCCAGCGAAGCGAGCAGCTGCTGGAATACCATGCCGAGAACTACCGGCACAGCAACCGGAGCCGGAAAATAGGATACAGCGAGGACAGCACCGGCGCTGATATTGCGCATGCCGCCGTTGAAGATCAGCGCGACCTCGTCAGCTTCATTCCAGCGCAGCATCCTGGCGGTCAGGAAGCAGAGAACGTAGCCGGTGGAGGCCATGAACACGATCACGGTTGCCAGCCCGACCAGCTTGAGGTCAATATTAGCCAGGTACGGCGAGATCACCGACCCGTTAATCATAATGACAACGGCCATGAACAGCTTGGAGAAGGGATTCAGGCGCGGGCTCCAGACCGGAGCGACTGCACCCTTGCTCCATTCATTGAGCACCATTCCAAGCAGAGAAGGCACTACTATCATCCAGAAGAGGCTGCTCATCATCGCCCATGTATCCATCTCTACGCTGGTTCCGATCAGCACAGATAATACCCCCGGGACAATAAACGGGGCAAGCAGGGTATCAATAAGAATGATGGACAGTGTAAGGGCGGTGTTGCCTTTGTAAATGCTGACCCAGATAAAGCTGCTGATCCCGGTAGGGATAACAGCGGCCAGCACCAGGCCGGTAATGGTAAAGTGATCTGTATAATACAGCAGATTTCCGAGCCCGAAAGCGACCAGCGGCATCGCAATATGGAGGATAAACAGACAGACGAACAGGGGCAGCGGTTTTTTGAGTACATTTACGAAATCCTTGACACCAAGGCTGATGCTCCCGGCAAAGGTCATAAAGGCAAACAGCCAGGGGGATAAGTGGGTATAAGGGGTCAGGGCGCTGCCGCAGAGCACTCCGGTAAGCACACTAAGCGGTGTAATTAACGGCATCATCCGGTTAAGTATACGGTTCAGCTTGAGAAGCATGTTATGACATCCTTTTTCAGTAGATTCCCCTTATTATACACCTTTTGCCGCACCATGCATGTGAGACTATGCTTTTTGAGGACCTCTAGCAGCATATGGTATAATAGTTTTCAACTTATAACAGTTAATACATAGCAAGCAGGAGGAAGGGAATGGAAGCACGAAGCAAGAGAAAGAAAGCGCAGCGCAGCACAACCCGCAGCCGCAAGGTGTTGATCAGCACGGCTGCAGTACTCGGCACATGCCTGATTGCCGGCGCTGTATATGCCGGAACATTGTATTTTAAGGCAGAACGGGCGCTGGACCGGATTTCGGCATCGGGAACAGCCCCTGGTGAAACAGCTGGTCCTGCATCCCCTGCTCCGGCAGCTACGGCGGATGCACAGCCTGCTTCGGCGGAGGAGACGAACAAGCCCCTTACGTTCCTGCTGGCCGGCGTTGACAACAGGAGCGGCAGCGGCGGGACGATGAACACGGATGTTATTATGCCGGTTGTCTATGAACCTGCTACCAGACGTCTGTCCATTTTGTCTATTCCCCGGGATTTGAAGCTTACAAGCAGCGAGCTTGGCACGCACAAAGCAAACTATTATTATGCCTATTACTATGCCCATAACAAGGGTGAAGATTTGCAGAAGACGAGAGAATTCTATGGCAGCCTGCTGCAGATGGACATTGATCATATGATCCTGGTTAATTTTGCGGCCTTCAGCAGCATTGTGGATGAGCTGGGCGGGCTGGATATCGATGTGCCGATGGATATGCGGTATGTGGATAATGCGGATGGCACCAATATTAATCTTAAAAAAGGGATGCAGCACCTAAACGGCAAAGAGGTGCTCGATTTCGTCCGTTACCGTAAATCCAACCGCGGAACTGCAGAATCGTCCGACTTTTCGCGCAATGAACGGCAGCAGGAAGTGCTGAACCTGATCCTCGACAAGCTGGATTCCGTTAGCGGTATAACCAAGTGGGGCGAGATCATTGATATTCTCGGTGATAATATCCGCACGGATATCGACAAGGATCAGCTGGTCAGCTGGATTCTGAACTACAAGACGATGAAGCCCGCCACAAGTGAGCTGATCACGCTGGAGTCCCAATGGAAGAGTCCTTACGTCTATGCGAACGAAGAGGATTTACTGGAGAAGCTGGAGAAGCTTCGCGGCCCGCTAGACCTGCCTGCACTGGATAACCGTCAGCTGCTTCATGATTTCGGTATTCTGAAATAGTAGGTTTTCAAGCGAAAATATAAGACAAGGGAGCTGTTCTCCATAAAGCGGAGAGCAGCTCCCTCTTTTCAAATACAGGAGTTCTTATCAAATACAGATTTAACGAAGGTTTAACCCCTCTTCTTATGGTACCGGACAATCGTTGCAGCCGTTAATATACCGATGACCACTAAGCCGCCGATGGTCCAGGCATCGATGGGAGTTTTCTCAGCTAAAGGGCTGTTATCTGCAGGCGGCTGCGGAGCAGGCAGCAGGGTAAGCTCCTTATTCTGCAAATACTCCGGCCCGGCAGAATCACTGCTGATTAGGGCGGAAGGCGAGCATAAAGGATTTTCCCACTCTCCGTCTGTCTGCTTGAGATAGAACAGGTAGTCCTTGCCCGTCTCGCTCGGTCCGTTGAGCGCGCCCCAGGTGATGTTTTCCTTCAGGATGAGCGACCGCTCCGTTATGGTTTTAAAGCTTCGCTTAACCCTGATATGGATCTCATTGGAGGAATCGTCGTTACTCCGGGACACCTTATCCACCTGTCCGATCACGATGCCGTCGTAATACTCATATGCTTTTTCAACCGTCGGCAATTCGGCGCAGGATAGGGCATTGGATCTGCCGGCAGGCAGGAAAAACATTATTATAAGAGCAAGCAGGGCTACTCTGCGCATAAGAATTCACCTCCGTAATACTTATCTGACGTTGTATAAGAGCAAAGGTTGCAGCCGGAAAGAGTGTTGATCCTTAGTAATTTGACTAAACAAACCCGTAACCCGTGAGAAACCGGGAAGAAACACCGCCCCTCTGTAGCTTCCTCTTTTTCTAACGGACACGAGAGCCGTTACTTGTGGAAATCAGCACGTCTGAGCTGGCTAACGGACCGTAATGCTCTTATTTCCAGCCTGACGGTGCTTTATTCGCAGAAAAATGAGAGATAAGGTCACTGGAGTCCGTTAGCCTGCGGAAACACGCCTTTTGCTGCAAATAAGCGCATCTGAGTCCGTAAGCCGGACGCTGTTAATCATATTACTTAACTTCGCAACAACCTATTGTGTTTAAAGCAGCCGGCGTAACTGCCGAGTCCTGCCCTCCAAGAGTTCAGCGGCTGCAGATAGATATTGTAGTAGTGTAACCCATATTTTACAGCCACTTCGTCCACGCACTACCGCGACACTCCACGCACACCTCAACCCAATAAGTTACTCCGATCCCGCACCGCAGCCTATCACACACTACCGCCACACTCCACACACACCTCAACCCAATAAGCTACTCCTATTCCCGCTTCCAGCCTATCCACACACTACCACCACACTCCACCCAAACCCCCGCCCATACGCCCCTCCAACCCCCGCCACATTCCCCGCGCCTTCCCCGTAACCGCTTCCTCCAACCTTAAGTTTGGTAAGTGAATTCATTAAGAACTGACGATACCTTACCTTGTCCCCGTTTGTTATCATAGCCTTGTAAGGGTATTCAAGGGTAAAGGCCTAACCTGGGAATATCCGCTTAAGCCTCATTGTAAACGCTCTACGGTACACGCTTTACACTAAACTTGGAATGATTGGCATGCAGAAATGAAATCCTATTAAGCAGCAGATGCCAGCGTTTTCCTTCATATCCTTTTTTCAGAAACAGGGAGGGTCTAATATGGACAGTCAGAAATTAGCGGGGGAGATTATCCGGAATGTCGGGGGCCGGAGCAACATCAGCCACCTGGAGCATTGTGTCACCCGGTTAAGATTTACGCTTAAGGATGAATCCGCCGCCCAGACGGACACGATCAATAATCTGGACGGCGTTATGACAGTGGTCAAAAGCGGAGGCCAATACCAGGTTGTCATCGGCAACAAGGTCAAAGAGGTCTATAAAGAGGTCACGGACCAGCTCGGCGGAGCGGTCGTGCCGAATGATGCAGAAGCAGCGCCATCCGGCAAAAAGAAAAATGCCTTTAACCGCTTCGTCGATGTAATCGTCGGCATTATCTCACCGATCATCGGCCTGCTGGCCGCTGCCGGGATTATCAAAGGGATGCTGGGATTGGCGACAGCACTGGACTGGCTGGCGGCAACAGACGGCACTTATATTTTGCTCAATGCGCTCGGAGACGGGTTGTTCTATTTCATGCCGATTATTGTCGGCTTCTCGGCCGGCCGGAAATTCGGCGGCAATCCGTTTATCCCGGCAGCCATCGGCGCCGCGCTGGTCTATCCGTCGGTTATTACCGCCTACAACGCAGGTGATAGCCTGACGTTTGCCGGCATTCCTATTGTGCTGGCCAGCTACACCTCATCGCTGTTCCCGATTATTCTGGCCGCCTGGGTTGCGGCGAAGCTGGAGAAATGGTTTGAGCGCAAGCTTCCCGCCTCCCTGAGGCTGTTCTTCGTACCGCTCTTTACCATTCTGATTACCGGGATTCTGACCTTCCTGCTGGTGGGTCCGGTGCTGACGGAAGCGAGCAGTCTGCTGGCAGATGCGACCATGTGGATTTATAACCTCAGTCCGGTCGTTGCCGGTGTTGTTCTCGGCGGGCTGTGGCAGCTGATTGTCATCTTCGGCCTGCATTATGCTTTTATCCCGGTGCTGATCAACAATATTACAACGCTCCAGTATGATCCGGTGAATGCGATTCTGAGTGCCTCTGTATTTGCGCAGGTTGGTGCGGCGCTCGGGGTGTTCCTGAAGTCAAGAAATGCGAAGGTGCGCAGCATTGCCGGTCCGGCCGCCATATCCGCTTTCATGGGTGTAACAGAGCCGGCGATTTACGGGATCTCGCTTCCGTACAAAAAGCCCTTTGCCATGGCGGGAATTGCCGGGGCTGTAGGCGGCGGTATTACTGCGGCGATGAGTGCGAAGATGTTCGGCTTCGGCGGCGGGGGGATTTTTGCAGCTCCGCTGTTCATTAATCCTGCAGGGCTCGACAACAGCTTCTATGCCTATGTCATTGCAAGTGCGGTGGCCGTTGTTATCGCAACCGTGCTCACCTATCTGTTCGGCTTCAAGGACAAGCAGGAGACTCCGGCAAAAGCACCTGCGGCTTCTGGAGCGAGCAACACCGCATTAGCAGCCACAATGGGTACAAAAACCCAGGTCTACAACTCCATCCAAGGTACGATTATCCCGCTCAGCGAGGTGCCGGATGAAGCCTTCGCAAGCGGTGCGATGGGCAGCGGTTATGCCGTCATTCCAGCAGACAATAAGGTTTACGCGCCGTTCGACGGTACGGTAGTAACCGTGGCGAACTCCAAGCATGCGGTTGCAATGGTGTCGGATGACGGTGTGGAGCTGCTGATCCATATGGGAATTAATACGGTTAAGCTGAAGGGCGCGCCGTTTGAGCTTAAAGTCCAGGAGAATGATCGTGTCCAAAAAGGCCAGCTGCTGGCCGTTGTCGACTGGAACATGATCCGGGACAACAAGTTTGAGGTGACGACTCCGGTTATCGTGACAAATACAGCTGATCATGAATCGGTTGAGCTCAAGGCAGACCGCAGCCGCGAAGCCAAGACAGGCGAGCTGGTTCTCAGCATCCGCTAATCATACTGTACTACCGGTGCTGCTTGCGGTAATCGCTCGGCGTTTGGCCGTAATAAGCCACGAATTTTTTATAAAAGAAGCCGAGATTGTTGTAGCCGACCTCACCGGCCACCTCCTCCACAGTAAGCGAAGTATTGGTCAGGAGGAGACCGGCGCTGGTCATCCGCTGGATCTGCACAAGCTCCTTGAACGTTCTTCCGGTCGCTTTTCTCAGATAGCTGCTAAAGTAATTGGGGTGAAAATTGAAATGCCCGGCTACGGAGATCAGGGTGACATCCTTGTAATGGTCCTCCAGGTATTTCAGGATCCTGATCAGATTAGCCTTGCCGGTATCATCACCGTAGTCCTTGTCCTGACCGCCCTGGAACGACTGCAGCAGCTTGCTGAACACAATGACCATATAGGATTCGATAATCTCCTTGGAGCAGAAGCCCGGATCAAAGGTCTCGCACATCAGGCTCTCCATCGTCTCCTTGAATGAGGTTTCATTCCCGGTATGAAAAATAATGTGGCGGTTGTGATTATGAATCTGCGAGATCGCATTCACGATGAAATTGGAAATGATCCCGGTCGTCGCCAGCCTGCTCAGAAAACCTGTGGTGAAGAACGGCTTCAGCATAATGAGGTTGATGATGATATCGTCCTCGGTTGTGTCGAGAATGGTATGCGGCACATTGGTGTCGAGCATGCACAGATCACCCTCCCGCAGGGTAACGTGTTTGCCGTCGATAATCTGCTTGCACTGGCCGGAGTAGACGTAATTGATTTCCACGTAGTTATGGATATGCATCGGAATTTTACTGTAACGGGAATGCTGGCGGATCGTCATCTGGTTGATGTGAAAAGAGTTGGTGGAGTTAGCAGGAAATTTGGAGTCTCTCCACGCCTGGGTTGAATAAGGGTCCAGATCCAGAATGTATACCGGGCTTCCGGTGATATTCACCGTCCGGTTCATTTGCTCGAATATCAGCAGGCCCTTGTCAGGGTCCTTCCGGTGACGGTGCTCGCTCTCCGACAGCTCGTATAGCCGCCGCCTTAATTCATCTCTCTGCATGGCTGCAGTCCCCCTTTTTCCAATAACTATATGAAGTTAAGTTTGGTAAGTCAAATTAATAATCCGTGTTCCAGAGCGAACAGATAGATATATAGACGAAATAGACAGGAGTGGAGCCTTTATGAAAAGACTTACTGAGGTTTTAGAAAATAAACAGGAAAACTACGTGCTTCCTTTTCTGTGGCTGCATGGAGAGCCGGAGGCGCTTTTAAGAGAATCAGTCGCCAAAATTCAGGAGTCCGGTATACACGCTGTCTGCGTGGAGTCCCGGCCGCACCCCGATTTCTGCGGTGAGGGCTGGTGGCGCGATATGGACATTATTATGGATGAGGCCCGCCGCCGTGATATGAAGGTATGGCTGCTGGACGACTCCCACTTCCCTACGGGCTATGCGAACGGAAAGATCAAATCAGATCATCCCGAGCTGGTCAAAAAATATCTTAAAATCCACCAGCTCGATTTCGTAGGTCCGCTGCAGGACGCTTCATTTCTCGTAAAATGGGGCAGCCCCGGCAACCGGATGAGCCTGACTGCAGCGCCTGTGGCCGTAAAAGACAAAATCCTCGGCATCATCGCAGCCCGGAGAACAGGCGAGAACAGCGTCGATCCGGCGAGTTTTGTTGATGTCAGCTCCCATGAGCAGGACGGCGTGCTCTACTGGGACATCCCGGAAGGAGACTGGCGGATATTCATCCTGCTGGAGACGATCCACGGCGGGGAGCCCCACACCGAAGGTTATCTGAATCCGCTTGATCCCGAGGCTGTAAAGGTGCTGATCAATGAGGTCTACGAATCGCATTATGCCCGTTATGCGGCGGATTTCGGCCGGACGTTTGCCGGGTTTTTCTCGGATGAGCCGCGGTTCGGCAATATGCACGGGGCTTTTGGCTCGATCGGCCGGGCAGAAATGGTGCTGCCTTGGAAGGAAGGTCTGCAGGACAGGTTCACTGGGGAGGAACGGCTGCTGCTGCCGCTGCTCTCAACCGTGGAGGCAGAGGGTGCAGAGCACGCCATCCGCTACAAATACATGGACATTGTAAGCCGGATGTACGGTGAAGCGTTCACCGGAACACTGGCAGCCTGGTGCCGGGAGCACGGCGTAGAGTACATCGGCCATCTGATCGAGGACAACAATGCGCATGCGCGGCTCGGTTACGGGGCAGGACATTTATTCAGAGCAATCTGGGAGCAGGATATGGCCGGCATCGACGTGGTACTGAACCAGATTATGCCGGGCATGGACAAAGGACCGTTCAAATCGATGACGGCGAAGGGCTGGGACGGGGAGTTTTTCCACTATGGACTGGCCAAAATGGGCGCCTCACTCGGCCATCTCGATCCCAAAAAGCGGAACCGCACCATGTGCGAGGTCTACGGGGCTTACGGGTGGGCGGAAGGCATTAAGCTGATGAAGTGGATTACCGACCATATGCTGGTGCGTGGCGTGACCCATTTTGTACCCCATGCCTTTTCGCCAAAAGAGTTCCCGGATCCCGACTGCCCGCCGCATCTCGATGCCAGAGGCCATAATCCGCAGTACCGGTTCATGAGCGTGCTGTTTGATTATCTGAACCGGATCAGCCATCTGCTGAACGGGGGGCGGCATGTTGCTAATGTTGGATTGCTGTATCATGCGGAAGCGGAATGGCTGGGTGAGTATATGCTGTTCCAGAAGCCGGCGAAGGAGCTGGCGCAGCACCAGATCGAGTTCGATGTCATTCCGGCGGATCTGATTGCACAGGCTGAGCTAGGCAGCGGCACGTATACGATTAACGGACAGACGTTCAGCGCGCTGGTCATCCCTTATGCCGGGGCATTGCCGCAGGCGCTGCTGGAGCGGGTTAAGGTGTTCACGGATGCCGGTATCCGGGTGCAGTTCATTGACGGGCTTCCGGTGAGAAATGAGCACGGGGAGCAGGTGGACGGCACACTGCTGGAGCAGGCGGCGGTATGCGGGCTGGAGGATTTTACGGCCCAGCTGATACAAGAAGGCCATCACGATGTGCACACCTCAGAGCATCAGCCGTACCTGCGCAGCTATCATTACCGTCAGGCCGAAGGCGATGTGTACATGTTCTTCAATGAAGATCCTTACAAGGTGATCGAAACGACAGTGACGCTGAGCGGGGATCGTCCGGTTGTTGCTTATGACGGCTTCTCCAATCAGGTTAAACTGGTATCGCAGTCGCAGGCTGATGGCAAAACTGCGGTTCAGCTGGTGCTGCATCCGTATGAATCCGTTGTTGTGCTGGAGAGCCGGGAGAAAGCGGGAGCAGCTCCGGCTCTCCAGCAGGCAAATGAACCAGCAGAAATAAGTGGAGAATGGAACGTATCTTTTGCCGCAGCCACAGCTTATCCGTCCTTTTCAGCAGAGCAGACGCTGGTTTCGCTGCAGGATATCTCCAGAGTGGAAGGCAAGGCGCGGTTCTCCGGAACGATGCGGTATGAGCTGGCGTTTACTTTGGAGGAAGCAGCTTCGGCCAATACCGTGCTTGATCTGGGACGCGTGTATGAGGTAGCCGAGGTTACGCTTAACGGTCAGCAGCTGGGGGTCAAAATCTGCCCGCCGTACATCTTTGATGCAGGCAGCGCGCTGGTTGTTGGCGAAAACCGGCTGGTGATTGAGGTAACAAATAACCTCGGCAAGCAAGAGCAGGATTTCTTGTCCCAGTACATGATCCACGAGCCGTCAGGGCTGCTGGGTCCGGTGATGCTGCGGTAGCAGCAGCTGAAACAGAAGGAGAAGGAGCATAATATTATGTCAAAATATACTTTTCCCGCAGGGTTTCTGTGGGGCGGCGCAATTGCGGCCAATCAGACAGAAGGGGCTTACCGGGAGGACGGCAAAGGGCTGACCACGGTGGATCTGATTCCGTCCGGGCCGCAGCGCTGGCCTGTGATGGGCGGGAAGCTGGATGCTTTTGAGCCGCAGCCGGGGCTGATGTACCCGTCGCATGAAGCGATCGGCTTTTATCACAGCTATAAAGAGGATATTGCGCTGTTCGCGGAAATGGGCTTTAAGGCGCTGCGTGTGTCGGTGTCCTGGGCGCGGATTTTTCCGAATGGAAATGATGCTGAGCCAAATGAGCCGGGGCTAGAGTTCTATGATAACCTGTTCGATGAGCTGCTAAAATACGGGATACAGCCGGTGGTGACAATCGCGCATTTCGATGTGCCGGTTCATCTGGTGCAGACGTACGGAAGCTGGAGAAGCCGCGAGCTGGTAGGGTTGTTTGAGCGGTATGCCATTACGCTGTTTACACGCTATAAGGACAAAGTGAAGTACTGGATGACCTTCAATGAAATTAACATGCTGCTGCATCTGCCGTTTGTCGGCGCGGGGCTGGTCTTTGGTGAGGGGGAGGATAAGCGGCAGATCCAGTATCAGGCGGCCCATCATCAGCTGGTGGCGAGCGCGCTGGCGGTGAAGGCTTGTCATGAGCTTATCCCCGATGCGCAGATTGGCTGTATGCTGGCCGCCGGATCCACTTATCCGTATGTGTGCAATCCGGAGGATGTATGGGATGCGATGAATAAGGACCGCGAATCCTTCTTTTTCATCGATGTTCAATCCCGCGGGGCGTATCCCGGCTATGCCAAAAGATTTTTTAGGGATAACGGAATCGCGGTTGAGATGGAGCAGGGCGATGAGGAGCTGCTGAAGCACAATACGGTGGATTACATCGGCTTCAGCTATTATGCCAGCCGGACTGCCAGCACGGACCCTGAGGTGCTGGGCCGGATGACCAGCGGCAATGTATTCGGCTCAGTGGATAATCCGTATCTCCAGAAGTCAGCCTGGGGCTGGACGATTGACCCGCTCGGCTTCCGCATTACGGCCAATCAGCTGTATGACCGCTACCAGAAGCCGCTGTTTGTGGTCGAGAACGGGCTGGGTGCTGCCGATGTACCCGGTCCCGGCGGTGAGGTAGCCGACGACTACCGGATCGACTATCTGCAGCGGCATATTGCCGCCATGGGCGAAGCGATTGAGGACGGTGTCGAGATCATCGGCTACACTAGCTGGGGCCCGATCGATCTGGTCAGCGCCTCAACCGGCGAGATGACCAAGCGCTACGGCTACATCTATGTCGACAAGGACAATGCCGGCAACGGTACCCTGCAGCGGAGCAGGAAGAAGAGCTTCCACTGGTACAAGCAGGTCATTGCCAGTAACGGCGGGGATCTGTCGGCGGATGGGCTGGATTAGGATAAGCCGCCGCATTGGATGAAATAATAGAAACACCTCCAGGAGGACAAGCTCTGCCGTTAAGGCAAGGTTCCTGGAGGTGTTTTTTATTTGCGGAAATAACGGTTACTGCGAGCCAGCCCCCGCCGCATCATCAGCCTTCACACAATCAATCGCCACAACAATCGCAATCATAATGGCCTCCATTTGCTCATTCAAGATATGAATCCTGTAGCTATCCCCCCAGGTGAACCACTCCTTGTTGACCTCACCAATAACTGAACCGTGCTGTATGACCTGGAAGTCCATGTCCCACCAGTTCCCGCGTACCTCGATGCCAGCCGAATCAATGGTATAGCGCGCTTTTAGAAAAGAAAATTCCTTCTTAATCGTCAGCACTTCCCGGCCGTTCACCTCGACAAAAAACTTCGGCAGAAAGCTGAACACCTTTTTCGTAATCAGTGCGACTTCTTCTCTTCGGACATTCATAATGGAGAATGTTTTGGGGATCTGCATAAAGCTGCCTTCTACCAGATAGACATCCTGCTCCTGCTGGTTCTTTACAGTGAATTTTCCGCTTAGACTAAATACCTTCTGCTTCATATATAGCTGTCTCATAATGAACCTCCTTCGCGGTACTCGCGCGGTGATTTGCCGTACCAGCGCTTGAACTGGCGGCTGAAGTGGGCGATATCCCGGTAGCCGAGAATTGCAGAGATGTGGCTGACCGGCAGACGGAGATCGTCCAGCAGCACCTTGGCCTCATGCAGCATCTGCTGGGATAAGAACTCTCTCGGGGAGAGGCCGAACACCTGGCGGAACACCCGGTAGCAGTGCGAGGAGCTGATGCCCAGCTCTGCTGCGATATCATCGACGCCAAGTGTCTTATCATCCTGCGTATTCTGCTTGAACTGCTGATAGACAAGACCCTGCAGGCGGCTGCGGATCTGGTGGGCAAGCTCGACCTTTTCATAGCTGGCGGATGCATACAGGTTGGCCTCAATAGAGAAAGCTTCCCACAGCTGGGCAAATAGGTCAAATACGGCAGACTGCAGCCTCATCCGCTGGGACATTGTTATGTCACCCTGAATCTGATGGGAAATATCCACAAGTCTGGTGAGCGAGGGCGTTAGCTTATGGGCAATCGTGCTGTCAGCCGGAAAGAGTACATGATGCAGCCGGCTTAAGAGCGAGATGAGAATTTTATCGTCGATATCAAAATGGATACAAAAATACGTGAACGGCCGTCCATTACCGCTCAGGCTGGAATGCGAGTCTCCCGGTCTCAAAAGCACCAGATCCCCGGCACGCTGCGTATAGCTGCGGTTGTTGACAATAACCCGCTGCTCTCCGTCAAGCACATAGTTGAACTCGTACTGCGGGTGGGCATGAATTGGATAACTCCAGGCACCGCTTACCGTCCGCAGATGCATGCCGAACAGGTTCAGCGTTGTTTTGACGTCAGGAATGATGATTTCACTAATGTTCTGGCCGAGTTCAGGCGGCAAAAAGGCCGAAGCCATAGGCGGTTCCTCCTTGCTGTTCAGGTTCACTGTACGTTTCCAGTATAGCGAAGTTTGGCTTGATTTGGGTAAAAATCTGCCTGATTTGGCAATGTTCCCGGCATAGAGGCCCATGATAGGATGAGAATAGATAATAAAAGTAGGCATTGAGGCCAGGTGGAAAAATATATTTTGAAAGCGTTTTAAGTTAAGGTAGACGAATCCGCCAAGACCCGGATAGACCCGCAAAAGCGGACTGACTCTAGATAACTGCAGTTTGTGCAACTAAAAGCAGGGATAATCCGCGTTTGGACGAAATAGCTGCATTCGGTGCAGCTAAATCGGATGAAACCGGACTAAACAAGCCTAATCGGCCAAAATAGGTGTACGGAGTACACTTAAAACAGTTAGAGGAGCAAAAATGACTGAAATAGCTGTACAGAGTGCAGCTAATGTTGTCAGGTGTAGCAGAAAGCGCACCTATTTAAATTATGTCAGCTTCATGCAAGAGTGCTGAGCAACTAGCTGTGGGGTTGATGTGTGAGGCGCGCAGAGCGGACAGGTTGAGCGAATATGTTGAGTGAGTATATCAAATGTAGAAATCAGGCGTGGAATAAGTGTAGAAATCAAATGTAGAAAACAAGGGTGTTAAGTAACAATAATCAGGAACAATCAGGAGGAGATTTCCGGATGAAGGAAGCAAACAGGATCAGCAATCGGACACAGGATCATGGCTATAATGCCTGGTTGAGCTACCCTGAGCTGCCGCAGGGTAAGCTTCAGGAGCAATATGTGAGATGGTGCGGAGCGGTGAGCGTTACGGAGACGGACGACACGGTTCAGGCTGCGCTGGCGGAATGGAAGCGCGGGGTTGCCTCGATGCTGGGCATTGAGGTGCAGGCGGAAGGTGCTATGGCGATCACCGCAGCGAATTCTCCGGCGCGTTCTGCCGGGACAAGCGCTGGCCCGGTCGTTGCCTTCGGCACCTTCGGAGGGGGCAACACGCTGATCAGCAGTGTGTTTGCAGAGGCCGACATCCGCAAGATCGGCCGCGAAGGCTTTGCCATCCGCACCAGTGAAGAGCATAACTGTATTGCTGTTGGCGCCTCCGCTCCTGCAGGCTTGCTCTACGGAGTGTTCCATCTGCTGCGGCTCCTAGGTACGCTCCAGCCCATCGATGCACTCGATGAAGCGGTGAATCCGGTCAACGGCCTGCGGATGATTAACCACTGGGATAATTTTGACGGCAGCGTGGAGCGGGGCTATGCCGGCAGATCCTTTTTATATGACAATAACCGGTTTATCGGGGATATGGAGCGGGTCCGTGATTATGCGCGCCTGATGTCCTCCGCCGGGATCAATGCCATTGCAATCAACAATGTAAATGTCCATGCGCAGGAAACGCTGTTCATCTCGGAGTATCTGCCGCAGGTGGCCGAAATTGCGGACCAGTTCAGGGTGTATGGTATCCGGCTGTTCCTGAGCGTGAACTTTGCCGGACCAATGCAGGAAGGCGGAGCGGGCACTGCCGACCCGCTCGATCCGGGCGTGCGCACCTGGTGGCAGAACAAGGCGGCTGAAGTTTATAAGGCGATCCCGGATTTTGGCGGCTTTGTGGTCAAGGCGGATTCGGAGAACCGTCCGGGCCCGTTCACCTACGGACGCGATCATGCCGACGGGGCCAATATGCTGGCTGAAGCGCTGGAGCCGTTCGGCGGTATCGTCATCTGGCGCTGCTTCGTATACAACTGCAAGCAGGACTGGCGTGACCGTAAGACGGACCGTGCGCGGGCAGCCTATGACCACTTCAAGCCGCTGGACGGCAGATTCAAGGACAATGTCATCCTGCAGATCAAAAACGGGCCGATGGATTTCCAGGTCAGAGAGCCGGTCTCCCCGCTGTTCGGGGCACTTACGCAGACCAATCAGATCATTGAATTCCAGATCGCCCAGGAATATACCGGCCAGCAGCGCCATGTCTGCTATCTGGTTCCCCAGTGGAAGGAGGTGCTGGAATTCCAGACCCTTGCCAAAGGGGAGGCTTCTCCGGTTAAGCGCATCGTGGACGGTTCACTATGGGGCAACCGGCACAGCGGAATTGCGGCGGTGTCCAACACCGGCAATGACATCAACTGGTCCGGCCATCTGCTGGCCCAGGCCAACCTGTACGGCTACGGCCGGCTGGCCTGGAATCCTGAGCTCAGCGCGGAAGCCATCGCTGCTGAATGGATTGCTATGACCTTCGGCAGCAATCAGGAGGTGGCGGACGTGATCAGCGGGATTTTGCTGGATTCATTAGAAATCTATGAATCCTACACCGCTCCGCTTGGTGTGGGCTGGATGATCAATCCGGAGCATCACTACGGGCCGAATGTGGACGGCTATGAATATTCGCAGTGGGGCACCTATCATTACGCCGACAACCGCGGGATCGGAGTCGACCGGACAGTGAAGACGGGAACCGGATACAGCGCCCAGTACATCGGCAGCAACGCTGCCCGCTACGAGTCGCTAGAGGAATGCCCGGATGAGCTGCTGCTGTTCTTCCACCATGTGCCGTATACCCATGTGCTCCATTCCGGCAAAACCGTAATCCAGCACATTTACGATACGCATTTTGAAGGGGCGCAGCGGGCGGAAGGGCTGTTGTCCTCCTGGCAGACCTTGAAGGATAAGGTAAGAGAGGATCTGTATGTGCAGGTGGAACAGCGTCTTACAGGGCAAGCCGCGCATGCGAAGGAATGGCGTGACCAGATCAACACGTACTTTTACCGGAAAAGCGGTATAGAAGATCAGTTGTCACGTACCATCTACTAAATGGATATGCACATGACAATTACCTTCGGAACGGTTATTGACTGGCTGACGGCTGGAATCCCCGTGCCGGAGCAGACGGTAGACAGGCTGGAAAATGGAGCACCGGAGACGGAGGTGCGGGGAATTGTCACCGCATTTACCGCCTCGCAATATGTGATAGAACAGGCGGCTGCCCTGGGAGCCAACCTGATCCTCTCCCATGAGGGGATCTATTACAGCCACCACGACCAGCATGAACGGCTCAGTCAGGACCCGATTTACCTCCAGAAGTCGGCGCTGCTTGCCCGGCAGGAAACAGGTATTTACCGGCTCCATGACCATGTGCACCGCTATACGCCGGACGGTATCACCGAAGGGCTGATTGCGGCGCTGGGCTGGCTAGGGTATGTGACGGAGCACCGCCCGGCGGTGTCCCTTCTGACGCTTCCGCCGATGACGGCCAGAGAGGCCGCGGAGCATGTGAAAAGTAAGCTGCAGATTGCCTATGTGCGTGCAGCAGGAGATCTTTCGGCGGCCTGCAGCAAAATTGGCATCCTTGTCGGCTACCGGGGAGGGGGCCAGCTGGCGATTCCCCTGTACGGGGAAGAAGGGCTGGACCTGATTATTGCCGGGGAGGGACCGGAATGGGAGACGCCGGAATATGTCAGGGATGCGCTGCAGCAGGGGCGCAGCAAAGCATTGATCATGCTAGGGCATGCCGAAAGTGAGGCCCCGGGCATGAAGCTGCTGGCAGAGCGGCTGGCCGCACAGTTTCCGGCGGTGCCGGTGCACTACATCCCGGAACGTCCGGTGTTTGAAGTGATTTAACGCCTGAACCTCCTTGCTGCCAAGGAGGTTTTTGATTTTTTCGGTGTGTCCTGACAGCGGGACAATGCAGGCTTTTTATCTAAAAAAGCTGAGAATACTCCACCCTCGATAGGGTGGGAATGAATCTGCGGTATTTGACCTAAATCAGAACGTATGTTCTATAATATGAATAATATTACCAAAAATGAGGTGTCGCACATGCTGATACATCAAGCCTATAAATACCGGATCTACCCCACACCGGAACAACAGCAACTCATAAGGCGTATGTTTGGCTGCTGCCGCTTTGTGTTCAATACCTTTTTGGACACTTGGAATCAAAGCTATGCGGAAACGGGAAAAGGCTTGTCCTATCACGCTTGTGCGACAAAACTCCCTGTACTAAAAGCGCAATACGACTGGCTGAAAGAAGTCGATAGCATTGCTTTGCAGTCGGTTGCCCGTCATGTGGCGGATAGCTTTGATCGCTTTTTCAAAAAGCAAAATCAAGCGCCACGCTTTAAGAGCCGGAAGCATCCGGTTCAAAGTTACACGACCAAATTCACGAACGGGAATATCGCCATTGAGGGGAGTCGCTTGAAGCTCCCAAAACTCGGCTGGATGCGTTTTGCAAACTCCCGGAAGCTGGAAGGCCGGATATTGTCTGCTACCGTGCGCCAAAACGCCAGCGGGAAATTTTTCGTTTCGCTTAGCTGCGAAGTTGAAAAGAACCCACTGCCGCAAGTGGACGCACATATCGGAATCGATCTGGGTTTGAAAGAGTATGCTGTAAGCTCAAATGGTGAACGGTATGCCAATCCCCGCTTTTACCGCCAATATGAGAAAAAGCTGGCGCTTTGGCAGCGGCGGATGGCTCGGCGTACTCCGGGCGGCTCCAACTGGAAGAAAGCGAAGCAGCATGTCGCTCGCATTCACGAACGTATTGCGAATAAACGAAATGATTTTCTCCACCAACTGACAACGAAACTGATCCGTGAAAACCAAACGATTAGTATCGAACAGCTGCGTGTCGCGAATATGATTCAGAATCCCAAGCTTTCAAAATCCATCGCGGATGCGTCTTGGGGGGAGTGGGTACGGCAACTGACGTACAAAGCCCTTTGGTATGGACGAACCCTTCGGATCGTCGATATGTTCGAACCGACCAGTCAGCGGTGTCACGTGTGTGGCACAATCCACCCGGAAGTAAAGAATCTTGCGGTTCGGGAATGGACGTGCAACGCTTGCGGTACGCTTCATGACCGTGATGAAAACGCCGCTCATAATATTGCACAAGTAGCGGTTTAACCGCCACCTATCCAAATGATAGAACTGCGGGAACGCAGGAATCGCTTGCTAAATAAGAAGAGGTTACGCTTCTGTTCGCAAGAATCCGCCACTTCAAGCGCTAGCTAAGTGGGGGAGAATTCAAGATAATGACAATCCATTATGCATATTGAACATTGCTCCGGGCGCCGGTTATCGCTTACATTGAAGGTGCATGAAATCGCATGAAGTCGCACAGGGCGGTAACCGGGCCCATATTTTACAGTGGAGGTCATCATGTTGATCAAAAGTTGGAGAAAAGGAAGGGCCAGGCATTCAGCCGTTTTTGTACTGGGCATTGTCCTGCTTGCCGGAGGCTGCGGGGGCTCTAATAATGAAAGCGCTTTGAAGATTCCTCCGGGTAATCCGTCTGCGGACCCCGCTGATTTTTCCTATCCGATGACAGGGGATATCACGCTCACCTTTATGAATGAGCAGCTGGGAGGCACGCCGGAGCGTCTGCCGATTGAGGACGAGTACGAGGCCCGGACCGGAATCCGTATCAGGCAGCTGGGAGGCACGCCGATGACTGACCAGAAATTCAGTCTGCTGCTGGCGTCAGGCGAGCTGCCGGATATTTTTCTCAACACCTGGCTGCAGTTTCCCGGCGGTCCCGATAAGGCGGTGGAGCAGGGCTATATTCTCAAGCTGAACGATCTGATCGGCCAGTATGCCCCCAACCTGAAACGGACGCTTGCCGAGCATCCCGAAATTGACAAAATGATCAAAACCGATGCCGGCACCTACTATGCCTTCCCGTTCATCCGTTCGGAAAACGGCAGGGTATACGGCGGACCGATTATCCGCCAGGACTGGCTGGACGAGCTGGGGCTTGGCATCCCGGAGACGATCGGCGAGTGGCATACGGTTCTGACCGCTTTTAAAGAAAGGAAACAGGCGGCCGCCCCGCTGACGCTCCGGACCTTGTTCCTGAATGAGCGGACCGGCGGATTTGCCGGAGCCTTCGGGGTGATGGGCAATTTCTACGTTAATGACGGGAAGGTGGTCTACGGCTACCTGGAGCCGGGCTATAAGGAGTACCTGAAGACGATGGCGCAGTGGTATAAGGAGGGGCTGATCGATAAGGATTTTGCCTCTATCGACGCGGCGACTGTGGATAAGAAAATGACCTCCGGCGAGAGCGGAGCGACGATCGGCTGGCAATTTTACATTGAGAGCTACAATTCGGCAGCACAGGCCGCCGGGAAACAGGCTGATTTTGCAGCAGCCCCGTATCCTGCAGCCGCCAAGGGGAAAACGCCGGAGTTCGGCCAGCTCGACAATGCTTATGCGGGAACCTACTCTGCGGCAATTTCGGCTAATACGAAGCATGTGGAGGCGGCGATGCGGTGGCTTGATTATGCTTTTACCGAAGAGGGCAGTATGCTGAATACCTTTGGCATTGAAGGAACTACGTATACTTTGGTGGACGGCGAGCCGGAGTACACGGACTTTGTGGCGAATAACCCGGACGGTATTTCCAGCGATAAGGTGATGCTCAAGTACTCGCACAGCACGAACTTTCCAATGATTCAGCAGGATAATCATCTGCCGGTGAAGTTTGCCCAGACCACTGCGGCCCTGGACATCTGGAAGAATACGAACCACGAGCGCCATCTGCTCCCTCCGGTTACGCCGACAGGCGAGGAATCCGATGAGCTGGGCAGCATTATGAACGACATCAATACCCTGGTGAAGGAGGCAGAACTCAAAATTATTCTCGGCACCGAGCCGGTGGATAACTACGACAAATACGTGCAGCAGATGCGGGATATGGGGATTGAGCGGGCGCTGGACATTCAGCAGGCAGCCTATGAACGTTATCTGAAGCGCTGAGACCGGGCGAGTATGCCGGAGACACAGATCAGGAGGAGATCATATAATGAACACTTTACGCAAAATAAACGGGGGCTGGCAGTTCAGTAAGCAGCCGCTGGGCTCTGAGCTGACAAAGGTAATGGCGGAGGCGGACTGGATGCCCGTTACCCTGCCGCATGACTGGCTGATCTACGATACGAATGCGCTCTATGAGAACGGGGAGGGCTGGTACACCAGGACGCTTACTCTGGAGAAAATACTGCCCGAGCGCTGCTGCTCTCTGCGGTTTGAAGGCGTATACATGGACTCTACGCTGTATGTAAACGGACAGGAGGCGGGGCAGTGGAAGTATGGGTATTCCACCTTTGAATTTGACATTACGCCTTATCTGCAGGAAGGCGATAACCGCATTGTGATGCGGGTTGTTCATGAATCGCCCAATTCCCGCTGGTACTCCGGGGCAGGCATCTACCGCTCGGTGTGGCTGCGTGAATATCCGCTGAGCCATATTGCTGCAGACGGAATCTACATTGCTGCACGGCCGGCGGACGCCGGGAACTGGACGGTGGATGTGGATACAGAGCTGGAGCTGGAGGATACTGCAGACCGGCCGGGGAATAACGGGCAGAACCATGCAGCTCCTGGGGAAAAGACAGCTTACACGCTCCGCCATACGGTGCTGGACGGGGACGGTAATGCAGTGGCCGGGGAAGAGTCCGCAGTGTTGATGACGGACGGTGGCGGGACTGTGCATGCCCACAGCAGGCTGACAGTGGAGCAGCCGGCGCTCTGGGATATTGCCAGCCCGAGCCTGTATTGGCTAAAGACAGAACTGCTGGAAGGCGGGAACGTTATCCAGGAGGAGCGTGAACGGTTCGGCTTCCGGACAGTGGAGCTGGACAGTGACAAGGGATTTTTCCTCAACGGCCGCTCCTTTAAGCTGAACGGGGTGTGCCAGCACCATGATCTGGGTGCGCTGGGGGCAGCGGTTAATACGGCTGCGCTGCGGCGGCAGATCGTGCTGCTGCAGGAGATGGGCGTGAACGCCATCCGCACGGCCCATAATATGCCTGCGGTCGAGCTGATGGAGCTGGCGGATGAGATGGGCGTGCTGATCGTTTCGGAGGCGTTTGACATGTGGGAGCGCAGCAAGACGCCTTACGACTACGCCCGTTTTTTCCCGGATTGGTGGAGGAAGGATATTGCCAGCTGGGTCCGGCGCGACCGGAACCGTCCGAGCCTGATCATGTGGAGCATCGGCAACGAGATCTATGATACCCACGCAGGTGAGCGGGGCCAAGAGGTTACCCGGATGCTGCAGGATGAGGTGCTGCTGCATGACCCGCGCGGCAACGGCTTTGTAACGATCGGCTCGAACTATATGCCATGGGAAAATGCCCGCAAATGCGCAGACATCGTCAAACTTGCTGGTTATAACTATGGCGAGAAATATTATGCTGCACATCATGCAGAGCATCCGGACTGGATTATCTACGGCAGTGAGACCTGCTCGACGGTGCAGAGCCGGGGTATCTATCATTTTCCGCTGGACCAGCCGGTGCTTGCCGACGATGACCAGCAGTGTTCGGCGCTTGGTAACAGCTCAACCAGCTGGGGCGCGAAGAATACAGAAACCTGTATCACCGGAGACCGGGATGCCAAGTATTCCCTGGGACAGTTCCTCTGGACCGGCTTCGACTATATCGGAGAACCGACCCCTTACCATACCAAGAACTCTTACTTCGGCCAGCTGGACACCGCCGGGTTCCCGAAGGATTCCTATTATATTTATCAGGCGGAATGGACGGATTACCGCACTTCCCCGATGATTCATATTTTTCCGTATTGGGATTTCTCCGAAGGTCAGCTGATTGATGTCCGGGTCTGCTCCAATGCGCCGCGGATTGAGCTCTTCCTGGATGATGTCTCCCAGGGTACGTATGACATTGACCATGAAAATGGTCTTCAGCTTGTAGGGAACTGGAAGCTGCCGTACAAGGCAGGGGTTCTCCGGGCCGATGCCTATGATGAGCAGGGTCGGGTTATTGCCTCAGAGCAGAGGGCTTCCTTCGGCGATGCCGCCTCCCTTGTGCTGGCAGCAGACAAGCAGGAGCTTGCTGCTGACGGGCAGGATCTGATCTTCGTTACGATTACTGCTGCAGATGCAGCCGGTCTCCCTGTGGAGAATGCCAACAACCGGGTGCAGCTGAGCATCGAAGGACCGGGACGGCTGGTCGGCCTGGATAACGGGGACAGCACCGATTACGATGCCTACAAAGGCGCAAGCCGCCGGATGTTCAGCGGCAAGCTGCTGGCGGTTATCGCCGGCACACTGGAGCCGGGGGCGATTACGCTGCGCGCGGAGTCGGCGGGCATTGCCGGTGCGGAGATTGTGCTGCGGTCTGTGCCGGCTGCTGCGGGAGCGGAAGAGCGGGTGCTCTATGCGGATTGTCCGCTGGAAGCCGGGCGGGGAACCAGCGGGAGCGCCGGGGATACCGTCGGCGATGCCTTGCCTGAGGTGCCGGTTCGTAAGCTGGAGCTCCTCTGCCCCGAAGGCACGCTGCTGACCTCGGATAAGTCCGGCTTGCCCATCCGCGTGAAGCTGCACCCGGAGAACGCTACTTATCAGGATGTGGAATGGCGCATCACCAACGCGGCCGGAGTGGATTCCAATATCGCCTCTCTTGAGGTGAACGGGCATGAAGTGCTGATCACTGCGCTCGGCGACGGCGATGTATATGTACGGTGCGGGGTAAGGAACGGTGCAGATGGCATCCGGCTGTACTCACAGATGGAACTTAAGCTGAGCGGCTTCGGGCAGGCTTATCTGAACCCGTATGAGTTTGTCTCCGCAGCCTATCACAGCAGCGCCAGCTACAATCTGACCAACGGCAATGAACGCGGCGTAGCGACGGCGCGTGAAGGGCAGAGCCTGATCTGCTTCGAGCGGATCGACTTTGGCAGCTACGGTGCTGATGAATTGACACTGCCTATATTCGCGTTGGACAGTGAGGAATATCAGATCGGGATCTGGGAGGGTATTCCCGGCCAGTCTGGTGCAGTGCTGCTGGATACCGTGCTCTATCAGAAGCCGTCACAATGGAATGTATACCAGGAGGAAAGCTACAAGCTGCCTAAGCGGTTGAGCGGAATTGTGACATTGTCCTTCGTCCTGCAGAAGAAAATTCACCTTAAGGGCTTCCGCTTTGCCCGCCGGCACAAAGCCTTCGCCAGTCTCGGCGCTCTGGAGAACAGCCGGATATACGGGGATACGTTCTCTGTTACGGAGAATGCGGTTGAGGGAATCGGCAACAATGTGTCCCTAATCTATGAGGATATGGATTTTGGTGAGCGCGGGGCAGTCCGGCTGCAGATTTGCGGGCGTTCACAGCTTGCGAACAATACGGTCCACCTGCTGTTCGGCAGCCCCGACGGCGACTCCAAGCAGCTTGTTGAATTTCAAGGGGCGGACAGCTATACGGTGGGGGAATTTGTGCTTGAACCAGTGTATGGTGCACAGACTGTGACATTCCTGTTCCTGCCGGGCAGTCATTTTGATCTGCAGTGGTTCCGGTTTTTGCCGAACGGTCAGGCAGACTGACCCTTTCAAACTGAAACAGCGACAGCCATGGACAAGGAAACAGGTCCTGGCTGTCGCTTTTTTATTGAATTAAAGTTCCTCGTTAGTGTATTAACATCTCAGTCTGTATATTTTACTATTTTG